>NZ_JBXVVK010000003.1:0-186825 GCF_057219715.1 Staphylococcus sp. 510
TATGCCATTATTTAATTAGAATTATTTAAATATGTAAAACACTCCCAGTTCATTAATGAAATTGGGAGTGTTTAGTATAAATATAATATATAAAACAAAAAACTATCAATCAATGTTAATACTTAATAGATTTTAATTTAAAATTTTGCGTTATGCATAACATTAAGATTAAAAATTTTAGTTTGTCCACAGTTTTCGCAATACGTAGCGAAAGCTTCGATGCCGTTAGATTGATTTGCTGCTGTAGGAATAAAGAACACATCTTCTGAAAATGTAAGTTTAGGATTTGAACAGCAAACTGTACGTCTTCTTGAATTATAGAAACGTTGAATTGTTTCTAGTTCTTCCTGGCTAAATTTTGTGTCTCTCATGTTAACCACATCCTTTCCTCAGTTATGTATATGAATAAGGATTACTATCATAAAGATGTTACAACATGGTTTACGCAAAAATAACAATTGGCTATCTATTAAAGTACAAAATTGATATTAAATAGAGTTTAATACAATTAAGTACAATTTTGTTGGATTTTGCTTAAGTGTTTGAAAAAACAGCTTAAATGTAGTTAACATCTAAGCTGAGATTTTTAAGTACGATGATTAATTTGCTTTATCACCATCTACGCGTTCTTTATTTCCTTTGTCATCTTGAGATTTAGGATTGTCTTTCTTTTTAGCACTATCCTTCACTTTTTTGACTGTATCATCATTACTACTCTTAGAGTCTTTTTTATCTTTTTGTGTTGATTTCTTTTCATCTTGTTTTGAATCATGATCACTTTGACTACATGCACCTAAAACTAAAAAACTACATAGAACCAACCAAAATAATTTTTTCATATAATCCTCCTAAGATTCTTAATTATCTTAAGTTTACTACATATTATTGTTATTTTACATCTTTTTCTTTTTTTAAAATTGTGAATATTTTTATTAATTTGTATAAAGAAATGTAATGATAATTCAAAGTATTTTATTATAATTAAAAAAACGCCAACGTTAACTTTAATAATGACGAAAATTAAAGTTAAGTTGACGCTAACAAGAAGTAATGTTAAACACTCACAAAGTTTAACAAATTAAGATTACCATAAATATAAGCCTTTTACCACTTTATTATATTGATAATTAGAAAAGGAAAATTAAACTTCAAGTTATATATTTTATATAGTTGAATGGAACTTAAAATTACAAAAGATTTAAATTTGAAAATGATATGAGTATTAGAAAAGATGTAAAATCAAAAATATTGTGTATTGTTCAATGTGTGCTATTAAATTTTTGTTTTCTATATTTAGACAACACTTATGAATGATCAAAGATATTTAATTCTGCATTATGAGTATCAGCTGACACATATAGTAGGGGATCATGTACATGGGTAATTTGATTATGTGTGTCGATTTCAGCTAGTATTTTAAAACTTCCGTTGTTTTGTGGTTCAACAATAGAAATTTCATTGTTATTTCGTTGGATTGCAAATTGTCTTTTTGAATGATTGTTAATTTTCCATTCTGCCACGTTCTTTATACCTCCTATAGAGAAATTCATTTCCAAACAAATCGAACATATATTGACTTAATGATAGATGAATTGTATTAGCCAAAACTTTTTTCAATATCAGTAAATGCTTTTGTTGTCATTTTGATATCGTTGATTTGGTTATCTTCAATTTGACCATCAATATAACCGTGTTCAATTAGAACTTTTAAATTTTCAACAAAGTCATCGTAATTTCGATCACAAAAATAATCATCTTGAGTCGTTATAGAATCCTTAAAATGATTGGCTTCTTGTTCGGTTTGTCCATCATTAGAACGTTCCATGTATAATTTATAAAATTTTGCGATGGTATATTTTTGTTCTTTAGTTAGTTCGTCCATATTATTTTCCTCCCCAATATTACACTAAATATCTTTTACCCTATATTTTCAATTTACAAAACGAATTACGCATTCAATTACTGACAAAATTATGACTCTTTTGCTTTTTTGACACCATCTTGAACGGCATTCGCAAATTTATAGAACGTTTTTGTATAATTATCAGGATTAGAACGAACTTTTCTACTTAGCTTATGATTTTTGAAAAACTGTTCTCTTTGTTTTGTGGTTAATTCTAATTGCACACCTGAGTCATTTTCATTCTCATTGACAAAGTTTTTAGACGATTTGGCATCAATCTCATTTGGGCTTTCTTTAACAGTAAATCCTTTATGTCGAAGTGATTTGGCTATAGATTTGGCCATTTTTTTATCTTTACCACCAACAAAAACGATAGAGTCATCCCCTGAAAAACCATGTATTGAAACAGTTTGCTCAGCAGTTTTTAACATTGGATGTAATTTAGGTTCGTCATAATTTGTAGATGTAATGTGAAGTTGATCATTATTTTTCTTACGTAACCCTTCAAATGAATAGAAATCATAGTGACCTACATTAGAAATACGGCGCGCAAGTTCTGTTGTCCCTGGTTCAATACCGCCACCATGTATGGCAGTGACTAAAATATCGTGATGTTTACGCTCTTTTGTGACAATTCTCCAGTCCTTATGCTCTTTGGTATTTGTTTTAAGTTCTTGAAAATTATTGTATCGATCTAAATTCGATTGATTCATGTTTTTTCGTGTATTATAAAATATTAAAGCCACAATCAAGATTGCGATGACTATTAATATGATTGATAAATAGTACAATTTAGTATAAAGACTCATGTTCCTTTTCATACTCTCTCCTTAATAATCAATTTTTGATTTATAAATCATATCAATTTTTTAATACGTTTAACAAGTAATTTGACTACAACTACATATTAATTATATTAATTAAAATATTTCGAAAAACCTAAAAATACGAAATAATAATAACTTCAATTATATCAAGGCGTCCACTATAAGATTCTTTTTATTTAGTTAATGTAAAATAACGCTAAATATTAACAATTTCTTAATGTTAACGTGGTAATATGTAGTTAAAGGGATGTGATGATATGGATAAAGAATTATTAAGACGATATTTAAATGACGATGGTTTCAAAGCAGTTGCGGTAGTATTTGGGAATAAACGTGTCATTTTAGAAAACGATATCCACGTTGATTATGAACATGAGGTCATTATTTATCCTATGAAGAATTGCACAAGAATTATTCCATTTGGGGCGATATCTTATCTTGATTTATTAGAAAAAAATGACCAGTTTGTTAATTATTTTAAAGAAGTCTAATCGCATGAATAAACGCCTTACTCATCATTTGTAAAATGACTTAAATAGAGTAGGGCGTTTTAATATGTTTTCACTAATTTTAAATGGTATTCGTCTGTAAAGTTATCTTTAAGTGCATAAGGTGAAATGATATACATACCGTGGTCGGTTACTGCATTTTGACTTACACCTTCTTTATAGGCTTGGTAGATAATTTTTGTGCAGTAAGTGAAATGTTTACTTTTAAGATTTAATGTTACTAAATATCTATGATCAGTATTTTCGTAGTTATCTTTAGTCCATTGAGCAGCCTTTTCACCAGCGCCAGGCTTTGCACAACGGTATATTTTAATCCAGTCATCTTTACCTTCACCAAATCTTGATTTAAATGATTCAAATGATTCAGTGATAGGTTTGTCACCAGGGCCTTCAATTTGCAATACGGTATCATGATCAATGGCAATGCTTGAATGACCAAAAAAGCCGAATAAGACAGGACCTTTAGTTATAATGATATCTCCAGGTTGCAGTTGGAAGTCTTGTTTTGATTTGGACATAGAAGTATCTTCGGCATTAGCAATATTGCTATGCAAAGGTGGTAAGGTCAAGCATATATTGAGGATTATAGTAAAAATTAATATGTATACGAACTTTTTATACAATGATTAAAGGCTCCTTTATAAATGTAAAATACATAAAAATTAATATAGTATTAAAATAAAACGTTCAGCTACAAGGCAACTGAACGTATTTTTTCAGGACTAGAGTCCGAATAACAATGTATAAATCAACATTGCTAATCCAAAAATGAAGAATACAATGGTGAAACCAAGATAAGATTCCTTCTTAGATTCTTTTTTAGTTTTAAGCATGATAGCTAGAATGATTGCGCCAGCTATGATAAATATAAGTGAAAGCCAAAAAAGAATTGTAAAATGCAAGCTCATTTTTTAACCTCCTATCTCTTTAAAGAAAATCATAAAAAATTGGATAAATGTAATACAGTGTAAGAATAATATTAATAAAGAAAAGAACTTCACTTAATAAGTCCTTAATGGTAATAGCAATAGTAAAGCTAATCATCATAATCAAACCGCATACAATTAATCCAGGCACTAACCACAAGGTTTCGTCTAGGTTTGTATTATAAGTAATAATCACATTAAAAATAATAAGTAATATCGTTAAAATGATATTGATTGCATGTAAAATGTATCGTTTCATAGGTGCTTCACCTCTGGAAAATGCATCTTTGATTTTAAAACTCTTATTCTTATCATATCATTAATTGAGATTTGGTAAATATAGAAATGATATAACTATCGATTAAATGTGAATAAAAAATGAGAAATTAATTGAAGAAATATTAAAAATTAATAAAAAATGTGCAAAATTGAATTTTGCACATTTACAATCTCGAGTTTTCTGATAAGATTAAATACAAATCAGCTATAGATTAAGATAAGGGGGTATGTGATATGACATTTTATGATTTTATTATAGGTTTTATTAATGATGATACACCATTTGGAAGTTTAGCTAACTATATTAATAAAGATCACAAATTCCCAAAAGATGAGAAAAATAAGTATGTTATTCGATCGTATGTGTTATCTAATTATAAGGACCCTCAACTTATTGAAAGCACCAATAGAGCGATTAGTTTATATCAATTAACTTAAGTAATACCAATTTTGTTGGTTTAAAGCATGCCAAACGTCTTTCGTTTTAAAATTAATATCATTATTTTTGATACTAAACGGCTTTATGATGTCGTTATCTAACCAGGTGTTAATGAGCTCATTTGGTACGCCGTCTAATAACATATCACTCTTACTAACAATAAAACATTCCCAATCAAGTGATACATTTTGCGGGTTCACATAATTGTAATCATGAGACTCCATTTTATTTAACACTCCTTTAACAAATGTAAATCTAGTGTTAAGTTATACCCTTTTTATGGGTAGCCAAACCCTATTAAACAGTTAATTTATCAATAAATTGTTGATTTACTAACGGTTTTAGTAGTGATTTAATGGTATTAGATAAACAACTCGTTGTAATCGAATGAATTGTGAATAGTAGTTTAGTAGAGGTGTAAAAATTGACAAAGATTTTATATTTAATGAGACATGGTCAAACAGTTTTTAATTTAAAGGGTAAAATTCAAGGGGCAAGTGATTCCCCCTTAACAGACCGTGGAATTGAACAAGCTCAAGCCGCTGCTCGTTATTTTAAGAATAATAAGATTGAATTTGATGCCTTATTTACATCTTCTCAGGAAAGAGCGTGTGATACACTTGAGAATGCTGTACCTAACCATCAACAAAAATATGTTCGGTTAAAAGGTTTAAAAGAATGGCATTTTGGTGTATTTGAGGGAGAGAGTATTGAATTACTTAAGAAAATCAAACAGCCTAAAACGCTTTATGGAGATTATGTAGTTCCTTTCGGTGGAGAGTCACGTTTACAAGTAGAACAACGTATGACAGATACACTAACTGAAATTATGGAACATCATAGTGGTAAAACAACGTTAGCTGTAAGTCACGGTAGCACTATAGGACTTTTCATTAGAAAGTGCTTGGGTTATGAAGAGGGCAGTTCGTATGACATAGGAAATTGTCATATTTTAAAATTTGAATATCAAGATGGACAATTTAATTTTATTGAATTGATCGATCCTACTATATAAAAATAAGCTCGACGTTGCAATTTTGGCAATGTTGAGCTTTAAATGTATCTTATAGCGTGAATCTGTTTTAAATATTTAAATGAATAGTGTGTGCATTGTTCATTTATACTTTTTAATCAAACGCAAATATTAGCTATTTCTCAAATCATAAGATAACCAATGTTCATCAAAGTATTCGTCACCAATTTTACTAGCATTTTTCTCAAAACCAAGATTTTCAAATCCTAGAGAACTAAAAAATACTTTAGCACTGATGTTACTAGAAGTAACGGATGTAAGTATCGTTTCTAAGTTCTTTTGATCCGCATAATGAATAATATAATTGATTAATTCTCTGTTAATTACTTCGTCATTATCTTTTACAAAGTTATTTAAGATGATTGCTTTGTGTTGTTTACCTACATATTTACTTTGTCTCAATGTTGCAGTTGCAACTAGAACATCATCTTCAAAAGCACCAAAAACATTGATATGACTAGTTTCTGAAGATAAAATTTTTGTCAAAGCATCGTCGGATACGTGATCCAAATAATAGCGATCCCATGAATATGTGTGGTGTTCCCCTGATAAAAGTGTTTTATATGATGCTAAATCATCTAAGGTTAATGTACGTATGTTGTTCATAGTGACCTCCTGATTCAAAGGGTTGATTAATTTGAAGTAGCTAATTAATTACATAATAAAATATTTAATAAAAACTTTCAATAATAATTTAAAAACAGGCAAAAACACTTTTAACAACTTTGATAAAATAATTATTTAATTACTTGTTTGCATATATTATATATTCAGTATACCAAAATTATTGGTAGGATGGGGGAAATTACTTAAAGAGTTAATATAAAAAATAGGCACGTTCAACTATGAACGTGCCTTTCGTATTCAATCTTTTAAACGCTATTTTTATTTAGTCTTCTACTTTAACATTTAAATTAACATCGATATTACCGCGTGTTGCTTTAGAATATGGGCAAAAGTCATGTGCGTCTTGAAGATATTTTTCTGCATCTTCTTGAGATAATACATTCTTCACTTTTGCATCAATATCTACGCTTAATTTTGGACTTTCAGCGTCTGGATCATCTTCTAATCTTACTGTAAGAGTTACTTCTGGTTCTGCATCACGTACTTTGTTTTGTTTTAAGATTAAATCAAAAGCACCATTAAAGCATGATGCATAACCTGCAGCAAATAGTTGCTCAGGATTTGTTGCTTTACCATCTGCTTGTTGAGGTGGTAATACATCTACATTTATCGCATTATCATCAGTTTGAACGTGTCCTTTACGTCCACCAACGTTTGTTGCTTTAGTTTCATATTGAACTGCCATATATGATTACCTCCTATATTTTGTATATATTATTTTTATACCCGCAAATATTTATCTCAATCATATATAAATCTTTTTCTAAGATGTACTAAGCAATCGCGCTTTATGGCGGTTTGATATGATTTGGTTTAAAATAATAAACAATAAATGATGTATTGAATGAAATGAGGGATTGATATGAGCAAGGTAGATATAGCCGTAACGATTGCGCCTGAAGATGCAACGATAAGTGATTTGTTTAAAGATTTAGAGTTCTATCAAGATAGTATTGATATTATTGAATTAAGGATAGATCAATGGACTGATGTTACAGGAGTTAAACAAGTTATCAATGAGTTAAAGGAATTGCCATTTGAATTTAAAGTATTAATCACATATAGATCTAATTCCCAAGGAGGTAAGGGTCATGTGAATGAAATGGAATATCAAAATGTGATTCAAAAGCTTATTAATGAATCAGGATATGAGATGTTAGACATTGAATGGGATGACAAAAAAGATAAAAATACTTATTTATCATTCATAAATAAGGCACATCAAAAAGGCATTCAAGTGGTACTATCACATCATAATTTTAATGAAACACCGTCATTAGAAGAATTAAAATTCACTTATTATAAAATGCATCAATTTGAAGCAGACTATTTAAAAGTGGCTGTCATGCCAAATGACGAAAAAGATGTATTACATCTATTAGAAGCGGTCAAAGACTCTGCTGATGCTTTAAATCAACATATTATTGGCATAGCAATGTCTGATATTGGCATAGTTAGTCGCACGGCACAGGGCGTATTTGGTGGTACTGTATCCTATGGTTGCTTAAATGAACCGCAAGCTCCAGGACAAATTCACATAGAAGAATTGAAAAAACAAATAGATTTCTATAATAAGTAAGTAGACAATTTGAACAAAGCCTAAATATAATTTATAATTGATAAAGATTATCAATGAACGAAGAAGGAGCGATATGATTGGAACTACAAGATGCAATATCAAATAGAAGAAGCGTCAAGAAGTTTAAACACGATATGACTATCGATGATAATGCTTTATATGAAGCTATAGAAAAAGCTACCGATGCTCCTAACCATGGTATGAGAGAACCTTGGCGAGTTGTACATGTTTCTAAAGATAGATTAGGAAATATGAGTGAAGATATTACACGCTTTGCTTTCCCAAATAGTCCTGAAAAGCGAGCAGATCATTATGATAAAGTGACGAAATTAGGCGGTATGTTGTTGTTGATTATGAAAGCTGATCCAAGACAACGTCAAAATAGAGAAAATTACTTTGCATTCGGTGCATTTGCCCAAAATTTAATGTTATTACTTTATGAAGCGGGTATCGGTACATGTTGGAAATCGCCTGCATATATTTTTGAACCTAAAATACGTAAAGCATTAAATATTGAAGATGATGAAATTTTAGCAGGATTCTTATATCTAACCGATTTAGAAGAACCAATGACAAAAGCTAAACGTAAGAATAGAGATTTAATCTCAGAGTATTAAAGTGATTATATAGAGCTATAATCAAATAAGGTCGAGACCATAACTAAGTCATAAACCATAAAGTGGTTACTTATGATACTTAATTAGTGTCTCGACCATTTTTGTATATTATTTATTGAATGTTTCGTCTAAGAATGATTCTACTTGTTCAGGTGATTTAGCGTTTGCTGAGTGTAAATGAGCTAACTTTTCACCATTTTTAAATACTAAAATACTTGGAATACCCATAACATCATTTTCAGCAGTTACATCTTCTAATTCATCACGATTAACAGTATACCATTCATAATCTTTATATTTTTCAACGATAGGGTCTATCCACATATCCATTGCTTTACAATCAGGGCACCAGCCTGCTTCGAATTTGACGATGACAGGTTGATCGTTTTGGACAGTGTTGTTAAATTGTTCAGTTGTTTTAATACTTTCCATTTATAAAAGCTCCTTTGAAAAAGTTTAGTAAATTTATTATAACGGATGGAAATACTTAAATAAAAAAATAAGCTTAAAAAGTAGAGCGTTTTCTAAAATAACATGATATATTGGATTTAAGAGATAAAGGAGGCAAATCGATGATTAAATTTTACCAATATGCTAATTGTACAACTTGCAAAAAAGCAGCTAAATTTTTAGATGAATACGGTGTAAGTTATGAACCTATTGATATCGTTCAACATACACCTACGAAAAATGAATTTAAAGAAATAGTAGATAAAACTGGTGTAGATACTAAAAAATTATTTAATACGCACGGTGCTAAATATCGTGAATTAGATTTAAAAAATAAATTAAATGACTTATCAGACGAAGAACGTTTTGAATTACTTGCTTCAGATGGCATGTTAGTGAAACGTCCGTTAGCTATATTAGGTGATAAGATTACATTAGGCTTTAAAGAAGAAGAATATAAAAATACTTGGTTATAAAAGTAGATTGTTTCAAATTATAAAAAGTGAACTTTCATTTTAATAAAGTTATAAAAATAGCAATTTACATTTTTAAACCCGAATATTTTAAGGTTTAAAATTTTTAGATAATAGTTGATTGATAATTGCGGGTATGGCATCATTAAAATGTACTTAAAATTAGGAGGGGATTTATCGTGGCAGTACCAAACGAATTTAAATACTCTAAAGAACACGAATGGGTTAAAGTTGAAGGAAATGTAGCGACAATTGGTATTACTGAATATGCTCAAAATGAGTTAGGTGATATCGTATTCGTTGAATTACCTGAAACTGATGATGAATTAAACGAAGGCGACACTTTCGGTAGTGTTGAATCTGTAAAAACTGTATCTGAATTATATGCACCAATTACTGGTAAAGTAGTTGAAGTTAATGAAGAATTAGAAGATAGTCCTGAATTTGTAAACGAATCACCATATGAAAAAGCATGGATGGTTAAAGTAGAAATTAGCGACGAAAGCCAAATTGACGAATTATTATCAGCAGATCAATATTCAGAAATGATTGGCGAATAATATTAGTAAACTCCTCGATCTCGTATCAAGGAGTTTTTTTAGTGTTTTTTAAATCTTTAGATTTTGGAAACACTTATGCCATTGCGAAAGCAAAGGCGACCCGAATGCAAGGAATATATAAGCAAGAGTACATACAATTTGATGAACTTAGATTAAAAAACATTTATGACATTTGTAAAAATGATATTAACAGTGTAATAAAATGGTTAATTCATTTTAAGTTTTTGCAGTATATGTTTTATAAGCAGAATCCTCGTGGAAATGAATAGTGATAGTTAATTTTCGATTTTTAAAGGGTGAATACTTATGACTATTGTGAACAAAGTAATCATTGTTGAAGGTAAATCTGATAAAAAACGAGTGCAGCAAGTCATCGCAGAACCGGTAAGTATTATCTGTACGCATGGTACTATGAGTATAGATAAGATCGATGATATGATAGAATCACTTTATGGTAAACAAGTTTTCGTCTTAGCTGATTCAGATGACGAAGGGGATCGAATTAGAAAATGGTTCAAACGATATTTAAGTGAGTCTGAACATATTTTTGTAGATAAAACATTTTGCGAAGTGGCAAACTGTCCTAAAAATTATTTAGCACATGTACTTACCAAACATGGATTTAATTGCAAGAAAGAGAAATCCCTTATACCTAATTTAAAAACTGAAAGGTTAGTTTTAGTGAATGAGTAAATCTATAGAAATAGACGATGTGACAGAAAATTTTGGAGAAGAAAAACATCTTATTTTCGGGTATACGCCAACATGTGGGACGTGTAAAGTGTCTGAAAGAATGTTGGATATAGCAAATGAAATCTTGAAACTCCCCGTTAAGAAAATCGATATGAACTTTCATCCGAAATTTAGTGAAACACATCAAATTATGTCAGTACCAGTATTAATGTTAATGAATAAGGATAAAGAAGTGAAAAGGTTGTATGCATTTAGGTCTGTTCCTTATTTGTTAGAAAATTTAAAATAATTATTGACGAATCTCTACCGTGATGGTAGGATTAAATAAAATTAAATCATGCAAACACTCTTATCGAGAGAGGTGGAGGGATGTGCCCTACGAAGCCCGGCAACCGTCTTATATAGAAATGGTGCCAATTCACATAAAGGTAAACTTTAGAAGATGAGAGAAAGATATTTTAAAATGCTTTCTCAAACAGTCTAAAGTTTTGAGGAAGCATTTTTTAATTTGTATTAGTTATAAACAAGGAGGCATTAACGTGATTGAGTTAAAACAAATCGTGAAACGATATCATACGAAAAATAAAGACGTACTCGCTGTAGATCACGTTGATTTAAACATTCAATCCGGTTCCATTTTTGGGGTGATTGGTTTTTCTGGAGCAGGTAAGAGTACTTTAATTAGAATGTTTAATAATTTAGAAGCACCCACTTCTGGAGAAGTTATTATTGATGGAGATAATATAAGTCAATTATCGAAGTCAGATTTACGTAAGAAACGCCAAAAAGTAAGTATGATTTTCCAACATTTTAATTTACTATGGTCGAGAACAGTTCTTAAAAATATTACATTCCCACTAGAAATTGCAGGCTTATCTAGAGGAGAAGCTAAACGTAAGGCCAATGAATTAATAGAACTTGTAGGGTTGAAAGGTCGAGAAAATGCATATCCATCTGAGTTGTCTGGTGGACAAAAACAAAGAGTGGGTATTGCTAGAGCATTAGCCAATGATCCGACAGTATTGCTTTGTGATGAAGCAACGAGTGCACTTGATCCTCAAACTACAGATGAAATTTTAGACTTATTATTAAAAATACGTGAGCAACAAAATTTAACAATCGTGTTAATCACGCATGAAATGCAAGTCATTCGCCGAATATGTGATGAAGTTGCAGTTATGGAAAACGGACGAGTGATAGAACAAGGTCAAATAAGCCAGGTATTTGAAAATCCACAACACGAAGTAACACGACGATTTGTAAAAGATGATTTAAATGAGGATTTTGAAGAATCATTAGATGCATTAGAACCATTAGATAACAATGCATACATAGTTCGATTAAACTTTAACGGTGAAAATACAACTCAACCGATTATATCGTACATTACGAAAACACATCAGATTGAAGTCAACATTTTGGAAGCTGACATTAAGAATACAAGAAATGGTACGTTAGGATTTTTAGTCGTCCATATACCTTTTATAAGTTCTGAAAATTTTGAAGTTTTCAAAAATAATCTTCATGAGAAACATGTGAATGTGGAGGTGTTAAGACATGGGTAAGTCAGTTGGAGAAATACTCCAAGAAATGATTACAATGCCAAACGTCCAATGGCCAGAAGTTTGGCAAGCCATTGTTGAAACACTTTATATGACTGTTGTATCAACAATATTTGCTTTTATATTTGGATTGATTTTAGGTGTTTTATTATTTTTATCAGCTAAGAGTCATTCGAAAGTTGCAAGAATTTTTTATTCAATTGTTTCATTTATAGTGAACTTATTTAGAGCGATACCGTTCATCATTTTAATTCTTTTATTAATACCATTTACAAGTGTTGTATTAGGTACAATAAGTGGTCCAACAGGTGCATTGCCTGCCTTAATCATAGGTGCAGCGCCATTCTATGCTAGATTAGTAGAAATTGCTTTCAAAGAAATAGATAAAGGGGTAATTGAAGCAGCATGGTCTATGGGTGCTAATACTTGGACTGTAGTAAGAAAAGTATTACTACCTGAAGCAATGCCGGCGTTAGTATCAGGCTTGACAGTAACAGCAATTGCATTAGTAGGATCTACAGCAATTGCCGGCGTTATTGGTGCGGGTGGTTTAGGTAACTTAGCATACTTAACTGGTTTCACTCGAAATCAAAATGACGTTATTTTAGTTTCAACAGTTTTCATCTTAATTATTGTATTCATCATCCAATTTATTGGTGATTGGGTTACAAATAAAATTGATAAACGCTAAAGAAAAGGGGATAAATCAATGAAGAAAATTTTAGGTATTTTATTATTACTATCTTTAACCGTAGCATTAGCAGCATGTGGAGGTAAGGATGATGACAAGACGATTAAAGTCGGAGCTTCACCTGCACCACACGCAGAAATTCTAGAAAAAGCCAAACCATTATTAGAGAAAAAAGGTTATAAATTAGATATTCAAACAATCAATGACTATACAACGCCTAACAAATTATTAGATAAAGGTGAATTAGATGCCAACTTCTTCCAACACACACCTTACTTAAAAACTGAAAGTAAAGAAAAAGGATACAAAATTGAGTCAGCTGGTGACGTAGAATTAGAACCAATGGCAGTTTACTCTAAAAAATATAAAAGTTTAAAAGATTTACCTAAAGGCGCAACAGTATACGTATCTAACAACCCTGCAGAACAAGGTCGTTTCCTTAAATTCTTCGTGGATGAAGGATTAATTAAAATTAAAAAAGGTGTTAAAATTGAAGATGCAAAATTCAGTGACATCACTGAAAATAAAAAAGATATCAAATTTAATAACAAACAATCAGCAGAATTCTTGCCTAAAATCTATCAAAAACAAGATGCAGATGCAGTGATTATTAACTCAAACTATGCTATTGATCAAAAATTAAATCCTAAAAAAGATTCAATCGCATATGAAAAAGCTAAAGATAATCCATATGCTAACTTAATCGCAGTTAAAGATGGACATAAAGATGATAAGAAAATTAAAGAATTAATGAAAGTTTTACGTTCAAAAGAAATTAAAGACTACATTAATAAAAAATATGATGGTGCCGTTGTGCCTGCAGAATAATGATTGAAACAGTAAAATCCTCAAGACGAAAATGCTTGAGGATTTTTGTATATTTAAATGTTGATTCAATCCATAGTTATCCAATAGCTCATTTTAATATGTTATAAAATAACAATATTAATGAAGCAATGAGTAGAAGTACAGAAGGTAACATGGCATTATGATTAGGCTTAGTGAATTGATTTTTAATAATTAAAATTAAAGATATTAATATTAATAAAGTTGCTAATAAATGAATGATCAATACTAACATTAAACCACTCCTTTCTTGCAAGCATAACATAATGAAAAAGGCATTATTTTCATAATAAACACTCAATTAATATAAATTTTTTGATAATAAATGTTTATATAGTACGAATAGTGGTATAAATTAATCATAATAACTTACAAAATAAATTCTAGGAGGAATTCATCATGGCTGAAGATAAATTCGAACAAGCAAAAGGTAATGTAAAAGAAACTGTAGGTAACGTAACTGATAATGAAAACCTTGAAAAAGAAGGTAAAGAAGATAAAGCTTCTGGTAAAGTTAAAGAAGCAGTAAATAACGTTATCGACAAAGTAAAAGGTAACAAAGAATAATTAATAAATAATCAAAAGGCTCTCATACACCAAAGTGTTTGAGAGCCTTTCTTTTTATATTTGTTCTTCATTTTTAGCAGTTATTTGTCCTAAGACATAGCTAACGATAAAGCCAATAATTAAAGTGACAATTGAAATGATCCATGTCAAAGCGGAATGAGGTAAACCTGGATAAACGGCAAATATAGATCCAATAACGAAGCCTATAATTAATGCAAATGTCATGGTTGTATGATGATGTAACAAGTATTGGATTAATTTACTTGAAACTAAGAATCCAGTTAGGATACCTAAACCTACAATTAAAAGTATGGGTAAAGCGTTGAAATTAAATTTAACTAATTCAGATATAGCAAACATTACAGTACCATAAGCACCAAATATAAGTAACATAAATGAACCAGAGATTCCTGGTAAGAGCATTGCACTAGAAGCGCATATACCTGCAATATAATATTTAATAATAAGACTAGTAGATAAAGATAATGTTTCTCCTGTGTGCTTGTCTCCACCATTAAGTAAAGTCATAATCACTAATATTGCGATGCCAACCAAAACTACAATGTAATGCTTTGCTTTGAAAGTAGATTTAAAACGTGACACTTTAAGAAGGTAAGGAATGATACCGATGATTAAACCAGTAAAAAAGAACATCGTTGGAATTTCATGTGTACTAAGTAAATAGTTAAATAGATTACTTAATATACCGATTGCTAAAAGCATTCCTATTATAATAGGTAATAAAAATTTCAAACTAGGCCAAAATCTTCTAGAAAATAAGCCGCTGATGGAACTAATAAAACCATCATAAATGCCAAGTAAAAGTGCTATAGTACCACCACTAACACCAGGTACTAAATCACTCGTACCCATACCAAAACCTTTTAATACATTAATCCATTTAAAGTTTTTCATTAATGTCTCCTTTCTTAACCCTAAAAGGTTAAAGTGTATAATAACATAATTCATTGGTTTGGGTTAAATAAAACAACTATTTGTCTAAAAAGTGTCTATTGAGAAAGATGCATATTTCGTTATCATTTGAAATAACTAAAAACAATAGATGAAAATCGTTTTTTGAAAAGAATAACTCTAATTTACGGTTTTAAAAAGTTTATATTCTCCTGTAAGTACGTTATAATGAACAGGATTGAAAATTCCAAAGGCTTTTTGACTACAGATTAAAATTATTATAAACTAGTTAAGAAAACTTTATATTTTATGGAGGGAATATAAATGTCATCAACATTAGAAATTAAAGACCTACACGTGTCTATTGACGATAAAGAAATTTTAAAAGGTGTTAATTTAACAATTAATACTGGGGAAATTCATGCCATTATGGGACCAAATGGTACTGGTAAATCAACGTTATCATCTGCAATTATGGGTCATCCAAGCTATGAGGTAACACAAGGTGAAGTGTTACTTGATGGTGTTAACATTTTAGAATTAGAAGTTGATGAAAGAGCTAAAGCAGGATTATTCTTAGCAATGCAATATCCTTCTGAAATTACAGGTGTTACTAACGCTGATTTCATGCGTTCAGCAATCAATGCTAAACGTGAAGAAGGACAAGAAATCAACTTAATGCAATTTATTAAAAAATTGGATAAAGAAATGGATTTCTTAGATATTGACCAAGATATGGCACAACGTTATCTAAATGAAGGTTTCTCAGGCGGAGAGAAAAAACGTAATGAAATCCTACAATTGATGATGTTAGAACCTAAATTTGCAATTTTAGATGAAATTGACTCAGGTTTAGATATCGATGCGTTAAAAGTAGTATCTAAAGGTATTAATCAAATGCGTGGAGAAGATTTCGGTGCATTAATGATTACTCACTATCAACGTTTATTAAATTATATTACACCAGACAAAGTACATGTTATGTATGGAGGTAAAGTAGTTAAATCTGGTGGACCAGAGTTAGCGAAACGCCTTGAAGAAGAAGGTTACGAATGGGTTAAAGAAGAATTTGGTGCAGCTGAATAATCGATATTGATACATCGATTGTAAGCTCGTTGAGATGTTCGTATAAATGATGAAACTGAACATTGACTTATTAATACTATTTCATCAAGTGGGAGGATAAGAGTTATGACAACTGAAACTTTGAACATTTCTGAAGAACAACTTGTTGATTATTCAAAAGCGCACAATGAACCTTCTTGGATGACAGAATTACGTAAAAAAGCGTTGAAATTAACAGAAACTTTAGAAATGCCAAAACCTGATAAAACAAAATTAAGAAAATGGGACTTTGATAGTTTTAAACAACATCACACTGAAGGTAGTGTATATCAAAGTTTAGAAGAATTACCTGAATCAGTTAAGAAGATTATCGATGTTGAAAATACTGAAAACTTAGTTATTCAACATAATAATGATTTAGCGTATACACAAGTTTCTGAACAAGCTAAAAATGATGGTGTCATTATTGAAGGTTTATCAGAAGCACTTGTTAATCATAGTGATTTAGTTCAAAAATATTATATGACAGATGCTGTAAATGTTGATGAACATCGTTTAACGGCTTTACACACTGCTTTAGTGAATGGTGGCGTATTCGTATACGTACCTAAGAATGTAGTCGTTGAGCATCCGGTACAATATGTTGTGTTACATGATGATGAAAATACAAGTTTTTATAATCATGTCATCATAGTTACTGAGCAAAGTGCAGAAGTAACTTATGTCGAAAACTATTTATCAAATGCAAGCGGTGAAGGAAATCAAATTAATATCGTTTCTGAAGTTATCGCAGGTGCAAATTCTAATATCACATATGGTTCAGTAGACTATTTAGATAAAGGATTTACTGGACATATTATTAGAAGAGGTACTACTGAAGCGGATGCATCAATTAATTGGGCTTTAGGATTAATGAATGAAGGAAGCCAAATTATTGATAATACAACTAACTTAATGGGTGATCGTTCAACAAGTGAACTTAAATCAGTTGTAGTCGGTACTGGCGATCAAAAAATCAATTTAACTTCTAAAATTGTTCAATATGGTAAAGAGACAGATGGCTATATCTTAAAACATGGTGTAATGAAAGAAAATGCATCTTCTGTATTTAACGGTATTGGCTACATCAAACATGGTGGTACTAAATCAATTGCTAACCAAGAATCACGTGTATTAATGCTTTCTGAAAATGCACGAGGAGATGCTAACCCAATTTTATTAATTGATGAAGATGATGTAGAAGCAGGACACGCAGCATCTGTAGGTCGTGTAGATCCAGAACAACTATACTACTTAATGAGCCGTGGTATTTCTAGAAGAGAAGCTGAACGCTTAGTTATCCATGGATTCTTAGACCCAGTTGTTAGAGAATTGCCAATTGAAGACGTAAAACGTCAATTAAGAGAAGTTATTGAGCTTAAAGTATCTAAGTAAACATACAAATAAGAGATTTTTAATTAAAGAAAGGTCGTGAATAAAGTGGCCGAACAATCATTTGACGTTAATGAAGTTATTAAAGATTTTCCAATTTTAGAGCAACAAGTTAATGGCAAACGTTTAGCTTATCTTGATTCAACTGCGACAAGCCAAACACCAGTTCAAGTATTAAATGTATTAGATGATTATTATAAGCGCTATAACTCTAATGTACACAGAGGTGTTCATACATTAGGTTCGTTAGCTACAGATGGATATGAAAGTGCTCGTGAAACAGTAAGACGTTTCATTAATGCAAAATATTTTGAGGAAATCATCTTTACACGAGGTACAACAGCGTCTATTAACATTGTTGCGCATAGCTATGGTGATGCTCATGTTGAAGAAGGCGATGAAATTGTAGTTACTGAAATGGAGCATCACGCTAATATCGTGCCATGGCAACAACTTGCCAAACGTAAAAAGGCATCATTAAAGTTCATCCCAATGACTGATCAAGGTGAACTCAATATCGATGACATTAAAGCAACAATTAATGATAAAACTAAGATTGTTGCTATCGCGCATGTTTCTAATGTATTAGGGACAATTAATGATGTAAAAACGATAGCAGAAATTGCACACCAACATGGTGCTATCATTAGTGTTGATGGTGCACAAGCAGCGCCACATATGACATTAGATATGCAAGATATTGATGCAGACTTTTATAGTTTTAGTGGTCATAAAATGTTAGGACCTACAGGTATCGGTGTGTTATATGGTAAGCGCGATCTACTTAAAGACATGGAACCTGTTGAATTTGGTGGCGATATGATTGATTTTGTAAGTAAGTATGATGCTACGTGGGCAGACTTACCAACTAAATTCGAAGCAGGAACACCTTTAATTGCACAAGCAATTGGTTTAGCCGAAGCCATACGTTACATTGAAAAATTAGGATTCGAAGCTATCCATCAACATGAAAAAGAATTAACAGAGTATGCATACGAACAACTATCAGAAATTGAAGGTTTAGACATTTATGGCCCGCCTAAAGATAGACGTGCAGGTGTCATTACATTTAATTTAGCTGATATTCATCCGCATGATGTTGCAACTGCTGTTGATACAGAAGGTGTTGCGGTAAGAGCAGGACACCATTGTGCGCAACCATTAATGAAATGGTTAGGCGTTTCTTCAACTGCCAGAACAAGCTTTTATGTATACAATAATAAGCAAGACATCGACCAATTTGTATATGCATTGAAACAAACGAAGGAGTTTTTCTCTTATGAATTTTAATAATTTAGATCAACTTTATCGATCTGTAATTATGGATCATTATAAAAATCCTAGAAACAAGGGCGTATTAGACAATGGCTCGATGACTGTTGATATGAATAATCCAACATGTGGTGACCGTATTCGACTTACCTTTGATATAGAAGATGGCGTTATTAATGATGCTAAATTTGAAGGTGAAGGTTGTTCAATCTCTATGTCTAGTGCTTCAATGATGACTGAAGCGGTAAAAGGTCATACATTAGCTGAAGCAATGCAAATGAGTCAAGAATTCACGAAAATGATGCTAGGTGAAGACTACGAAATTACTGAAGAAATGGGAGACATTGAAGCATTACAAGGTGTTTCTCAATTCCCTGCACGTATTAAGTGTGCCACTTTAGCTTGGAAAGCGCTCGAAAAAGGGACAGTTGAAAAAGAAGGTAAATCAGAAGGAACTACAGAAGAATAAAACTGGAGATGTTTCTATCTGACATAACGGGTAAACTTAAACTAGATAATGAATATTATCATTCATGTTGGCTTTTTACTTTCCTTAATCGTTGTTATAATATGATAACAATTTAATATTTGTAATTAAAAATCTCGCACATGACGTTTAAATATATATAAGGAGTGATTGAAATGGCTAAAAAAGCACCTGATGTTGGGGATTACAAATATGGTTTCCACGACGAAGATGTTTCCATTTTCAGATCAGAACGAGGTCTAACTGAAAATATAGTTAGAGAAATTTCAAAAATGAAAGATGAACCTGAATGGATGCTCGATTTCCGTTTGAAAGCTTTAAAATTATTCTATAAAATGCCAATGCCTCAATGGGGTGGCGACTTATCAGAATTAGACTTTGATGACATTACTTACTACGTAAAACCATCAGAACATACTGAACGTTCATGGGATGAAGTACCAGAAGAAATCAAACGTACATTTGATAAATTAGGTATTCCTGAAGCTGAACAAAAATATTTAGCAGGTGTATCTGCTCAATATGAATCCGAAGTTGTTTATCACAACATGGAAAAAGAATTAGAAGAAAAAGGTATCATCTTTAAAGATACTGATAGTGCATTACGTGAAAATGAAGATTTATTCCGTGAGTATTTTGCAACAGTTATTCCAGCAGCTGACAACAAATTCGCGGCATTAAATTCAGCTGTTTGGTCAGGTGGATCATTTATTTACGTACCTAAAAACGTTAAATTAGATACACCATTGCAAGCTTATTTCCGTATTAACTCTGAAAACATGGGACAATTTGAACGTACATTAATCATTGCTGATGAAGGTGCTTCTGTAAACTATGTAGAAGGTTGTACTGCACCCGTTTATACAACAAGCTCTCTACACTCAGCAGTAGTTGAAATTATTGTTCATAAAGATGCACACGTACGTTATACTACAATTCAAAACTGGGCAAATAATGTTTATAACTTAGTTACTAAACGTACATTTGTTCATGAGAATGGTAATATGGAATGGGTTGACGGTAACTTAGGTTCTAAATTGACGATGAAATACCCTAACTGTGTATTACTTGGTGAAGGTGCAAAAGGTAGCACATTATCAATTGCATTTGCAGGTAAAGGACAAGTTCAAGACGCAGGTGCAAAAATGATTCATAAAGCACCAAATACGTCTTCTACTATTGTTTCTAAATCAATTTCTAAAAATGGTGGTAAAGTTATCTATCGTGGTATTGTTCATTTTGGACGAAAAGCGAAAGGTGCGCGTTCAAATATTGAATGTGACACATTAATTTTAGATAATGAATCAACTTCAGATACAATTCCTTATAATGAGGTATTTAACGATAATATTTCATTAGAACACGAAGCTAAAGTTTCTAAAGTATCAGAAGAACAATTATTCTATTTAATGAGTCGTGGTATCTCTGAAGAAGAAGCGACTGAAATGATTGTTATGGGCTTCATTGAACCATTTACAAAAGAATTACCAATGGAATATGCGGTAGAAATGAATAGATTAATCAAATTCGAAATGGAAGGATCTATTGGTTAATTGTAACTTATAGATGAACATCGTTTGATATAATTTGAGATATCAATCTCAGTCATTGCTAGCCAATGGATTTTATGATCCGTTGGCTAGTTTTTTTATTTGAGTATTTCAAGTAAAATATTTTATAAGTTCACGCTATGGACTGAATAGTTTATAAAAGCTTATTCAAGGGAATGTTTTAATTATTATTAAAGAAAATTTGTATGAATAAGGAGTATGCCTCATGATTATAGCTATCATATTCTTATTGATCGTATTATTCTATTTATCACTTAGTGAAACAGCGTTAACGGCAGCAAATAAAAGTAAATTTCAGACTGAAGCGAAAAATGGTGATAAAAGGTCACAAAAACTTTCCCAATTATTAGATAAACCAAGTGAGTTTATAACAACTATATTAATCATAAAAAATATAAGTAATATTATATTGCCAGTGCTTGGTACCATTCTTGCTATAAAAATGCAATTTAATGTATTAGCTGTGCTAGTCATCATGATTATATTCATTGTATTAGTATCTGAAGTGATACCCAAAGCAATCGCAGCAGCAAATCCTGATAAAACATCACGTATTGTTTATCCAATCATTCGCACATTAGTTATTATTCTTAAGCCAATTACAAAATTGTTGAATACTATAACAAGTAAAATTAGTAAATCATTATCAAAAGATAGAGCTGATGATAATCAGTATACTAAAGAAGAAATACGTACAATGTTGATTGTGGCAGGACGTGAAGGTGCATTTAATGAGACAGAACAAAATCGATTAAAAGGTGTATTAGATTTCGAAAACCTTAAAATAAAAGATGTAGATACAACTCCGCGTATTAATGTTGTAGCATTTCCAAAAGATATTTCATTTGATGAAGCATATGACACCGTTATGAAAGAACCATATACCCGTTATCCAATTTATGATGAAGATATAGATCATGTCATAGGTGTATTCCATTCTAAATATCTGTTAGCATGGAGTAAGAAAAAATACGAATCAATAACTAATTTCTCATCAGAACCATTATTCGTAAATGAACATAATAGGGCTGAATGGGTACTTAGAAAAATGACGATATCTAGAAAACATTTAGCAATCGTACTAGACGAATTTGGTGGAACAGATGCAATCGTGTCACATGAAGATTTAATTGAAGAGCTGCTAGGAATGGAAATTGAAGATGAATTAGATAAAGAAGAAGAAGAAAAATTAGAAAATCAAACCTATCTCAATAAAACGAAGCGTAACAAATAGAAAAGGTGAGTAATATGTGGAATGACAATAAGTTAACACGTCTATTAGGCATTCAATATCCAATTATTCAAGCAGGTATGGCCGGCAGTACTACTGCATCTTTAGTTGCTACTGTCAGCGAAAAAGGTGGACTTGGTACAATAGGAGCTGGATATTTTAGTATCGATCAGTTGGAAAGTGAAATTAAAGCAGTTAAAGAAAAGACCACCCAACCTTTTGGGGTCAATTTATTTGTACCTCATCAAAATGCTACAGCAAATCCACAACAGGTCGAACATATGAATGCATGGTTAAAACCGTATATGAGAGCTTTTCATTTAGAGGAACCAGTGATTAACATAGATGAAACTCAAAAATTTAAAGAAGCTATAAATATGATTATTAAGTATAATGTACCAATCTGTAGTTTTACATTCGGTATTCCTGATGCATTAACTATTGAAAAGTTAAAAGAACATCAAGTGATATTAATTGGTACAGCAACAACAGTAGAAGAAGCTATAGAAAATGAAAAAGCAGGAATAGATATTGTTGTAGCTCAAGGAAGTGAAGCAGGTGGACATAGAGGGTCATTTTTACAAATTAGTCATAATGTAGAACCAATGGTTGGCACAATGTCTTTAGTACCTCAAGTGGTCGATCATGTATCTATACCTGTTGTCGCAGCTGGTGGTATTATGGATGAAAGAGGTTTACTTGCCAGTCTAATGTTAGGAGCACAAGGTGTGCAAATGGGAACTGCATTCTTAACTTCTCATGAAAGTGGAGCAAACGAGTTACTTAAAGACACTATATTAAAAAGTAAAGAGACTGATACAGTGGTCACTAATGTTTTTAGTGGTAAAAATGCTCGTGGCATTAATAATCAATTCGTTAAAGAAATGAGCGAATATCAAGGAGTTATACCAGATTACCCGATTCAAAACCAGTTAACTACTCAAATTAGAAAGGCTGCAGTACAACAAGGTGATAGTGAACTAACTCATATATGGAGTGGTCAATCACCAAGATTAGCTGAAAAGCAAAATGCAGCAAACTTAATAGAACGTATGGTCAGTCGTATCAGTGATATGTCCAATTTATAATTGTTAAATCAAACGCTCTCTTAAATAATTAAGGGAGCGTTTTTATTATTTGATGCATTATCTGTAGGTTACCTATAGATTAATAAGAATCTGTAAATTTGAAATAGATAAAGTGAATCGTCGTTTTGTTCTGTGGTATCATTAATTTGGTGATATAAATGATAAATATAGGTCTAACTGGTTGGGGAGATCATGATACATTATATGAAGATCTAGCTAGAAAATCAGATAAATTAAAAACATATGCAAGTCATTTTCCTATTGTAGAACTTGATGCATCATACTATGCGATTCAACCAGAACGAAATATCAAGAAGTGGATAAGTGAGACACCAGAAAGGTTTCAATTTGTAGTTAAAATACATCAAGCTTTGACACTACATGCAGATTTTAGAGATTTTTCAGAAACACGCCAAGAACTATTTGATGCATTTAAAGAAATGTTGGCACCATTACAAGAAAGTCATAAACTAGCTATGGTACTGGTACAATTTCCACCATGGTTTGATTGTTCTAGTCAAAATATCAAGTATATTTTATATGTTAAACAACAACTGCAAGACTATCCAATGTGTGTTGAATTCAGACATCAGTCTTGGTTTAATGATCAATTTAAAGAGGAAACATTGTCCTTTTTAACTGAACATCAAATTATTCATGCAGTTGTAGATGAACCACAAGTCAAAGATGCAAGTATCCCACTTGTAAATAGAATAACCAGTGATATCGCTTTTGTTAGATATCATGGACGAAACGTACATGGTTGGACAAAAAAAGATATGACAGATCAAGAATGGCGAGATGTAAGATATTTATACAATTATAACGAAACAGAATTACTGGATTTAGCACAAAAAGTTAAAATTTTAGAACAAAAAGCTAAACAAGTATACGTTGTTTTTAATAATAATTCTGGTGGTCATGCAGCTCAAAATGCTAAAACATATCAAAATATTCTCGGTATTGACTATGAAGGACTAGCACCACAACAACTAAAATTATTCTAAGAGGCGAAAGTAAATGTTATTAACGATTTTATTATTAATTATCATTGGTGGATTGTCAGCGATTATAGGTTCAATAGTAGGTATTGGCGGAGGCATCATTATTGTACCTACATTAGTCTATCTTGGAGTCGATCATAGTATATTACATGGTATTACGACTCAAATCGCAATAGGGACATCGTCTGTCATTCTCATTGTGACTGGGTTGTCATCCTCATTAGGCTATTTAAAGACGAAACAAGTTGATATAAAAAATGGCTCTATTTTCTTATTTGGATTATTACCAGGGTCATTAATTGGGTCTTTTTTAAGTCAATATTTAACATTAAAGTCATTTAATCTCTATTTTGGGATATTTATGATTTTTGTAGCCATATTGTTAATGGTAAGACATAAAATTAAACCATTTAAAATATTTAATAAACCTCAATACGAAAAAACATATATAGATGCAGAAGGTAAGACATATCATTATAGCGTACCACCATTCGTTGCTTTTGTTGCTACTTTATTGATCGGTATTCTTACAGGATTGTTTGGTATTGGTGGAGGTGCATTAATGACGCCGTTAATGTTAATTGTATTTAGATTTCCACCGCATGTAGCAGTTGGAACAAGTATGATGATGATTTTCTTTTCAAGTGTGATGAGTTCAATTGGACATATCATACAAGGTCATGTAGCTTGGGATTATTCAATTGTACTTATTATTTCTAGTTATATAGGCGCTAAAATTGGTGTTAAAGTCAATCATTCGATTAAGTCTGACACAGTCGTCATGTTGTTACGTACTGTAATGTTGCTAATAGGTGCATATTTAATTATTAAATCTATTATTTAAAAGTTAAAAGTACATATAATCTATTCGTTTTAACGATACATGTTACATTATATATGACCTTATAAAGTCATTTTAAAAAGGGGGAAGTATTTTGAAGTTAACTATATACCATACTAATGATATTCATAGTCATCTCAACGAATATGCACGTATTCAATCATATATGACAGAACATCGCTCAAAACTTCAACATCCCTCACTATATTTGGATATAGGTGATCATGTTGATTTATCAGCACCGATTACACAAGCAACCCTAGGAAAGAAAAATATAGAATTATTAAATGAAGCTAAATGTGATATTGCAACAATAGGTAATAACGAAGGTATGACAATTTCGCATGAGGCATTACAAAATTTATATACAAATGCACAATTTGAAGTGATTTGTGCTAACGTATTTGATGAAGAGGGACGTCTGCCTAACCGTATAGCATCATCATATATAAAAGAAATAGATGGTGTACGTATATTATTTGTAGCGGCAACAGCACCATTTACACCATTTTATAGAGCTTTGGATTGGGTTGTTACAAATCCACTCGAATCCATCAAAGATGAAATTAAAGCAAACGATGGACAATATGATGTACTAATTGTAATGAGTCATGTAGGTGTATTTTTTGATGAAAAATTATGCCAAGAAATTCCGGAAATTGATTTAATTCTTGGTAGTCATACACATCACCATTTTGATCATGGCCAAATGAATAATGGAGTCTTAATGGCAGCAGCTGGGAAGTATGGACATTACTTAGGAGAAGTGAACTTAACAATTGAAAATAAAAGCATAACTCGGAAGACTGCGTGCTTACATCCGTTAGAAACGTTACCAGAAGTTCAAACCAACTTTGATGAGGAAGGAAAGGCGATGATGCGTACGCCAGTTGTGAATCACCCGCTTAAGTTAGATAATAAAACAGATGTAATCACAAAAACGTCGTATTTATTAGCAGAAAGTGTCTATGAATTCACAAATGCAGATTGTACAATTATAAATGCAGGTTTAATTGTAAAAGGCATTGAAGCGGATGAAATAACGGAATTTGATATTCATCGCATGTTACCTCATCCCATCAATGTTGTAAGAGTAAAATTGACAGGCGAAGAACTTAAAGAAGTCATTGTTAAAAGTCAAAAGCAAGAGTATATGCACGAACATGCTCAAGGCCTTGGATTCCGTGGAGATATTTTTGGGGGATATATTTTATATCGATTAGGTTTTATTGAATCAGAGGGACGTTATTTTATAGATGGAAAAGAAATACAAAATGATGAACATTATATTTTAGGAACAGTAGATATGTATACATTTGGTAGATATTTCCCATCGTTGAAAGGACTTCCAACAGAATATATAATGCCCGAATTTTTACGAGATATATTTAAACAAAAGTTACTGGAATTTTAAAATAACAATAGATTAGATTTTAATTTACTGTTAATTTCGTTATAATAATAAAGAGAGAGATTAAACAGGAGGGTATGCGTTGTTATGGCTACAAAAAATGAGGAAATACTACGAAAACCAGATTGGTTGAAAATAAAGCTAAACACGAACGAAAACTATACTGGCCTTAAGAAAATGATGCGCGAAAAGAATTTACACACTGTTTGCGAAGAAGCAAAGTGTCCAAATATACATGAGTGTTGGGGAGAAAGACGTACAGCTACATTTATGATTTTAGGAGCTGTATGTACACGTGCTTGTCGTTTCTGTGCCGTTAAAACTGGTTTGCCTAATGAATTAGATTTAAATGAACCAGAACGTGTTGCAGAATCAGTAGAATTAATGAACTTAAAACATGTTGTTATTACTGCAGTAGCTCGTGATGATTTACGTGATGCGGGTTCAAATGTTTATGCTGAAACAGTAAGAAAAGTTAGAGCAAGAAACCCATTCACTACAATCGAGATTTTACCGTCAGACATGGGTGGTGACTACGACGCGTTAGAAACTTTAATGGCATCTAAACCAGATATCTTAAACCACAATATCGAAACAGTTCGTCGTCTAACACCTAGAGTTCGTGCTCGTGCAACATATGATCGTACGTTAGAATTCTTACGTCGTTCTAAAGAATTACAACCAGATATTCCTACAAAATCAAGTTTAATGGTTGGCTTAGGGGAAACAATGGAAGAAATTTATGAAACAATGGATGATTTACGTGCTAATGATGTAGATATTTTAACTATAGGCCAATATTTACAACCATCACGTAAACATTTAAAAGTTGAGAAATATTACACACCATTAGAATTTGGTAAAATGAGAAAAGTAGCAATGGAAAAAGGATTTAAGCATTGTCAAGCAGGACCATTAGTACGTAGTTCTTATCATGCAGACGAACAAGTTAATGAAGCTGCAAAAGAAAGACAACGTCAAGGTGAAGAACAATTAAATAGCTAATCATAGTAATGACATTCATTATATGAAGTTGAATGTTTTGATAGAACCACTTTCTTTATGAGAATAAATGAAGTGGTTCTTGTTTTTTAGATTATTTATGTAGTATACAAAAGTGAGTAAAATTGTATATTAAAGGCTAAAATTGTTAAAATAGAGACATAATCATTCGAAAAGTGGATTAGGTGAAAAAATGATAAAAGTAGAACAACAATATTTTGAATTAATAGAAGATTATAGAGCATGTTTCGATGAAGAAATATTTGCCAACAGATATTCAGATATATTAGATAAATATGATTATGTCGTAGGAGACTTTGGATACGATCAATTACGTTTAAAAGGATTCTATAAAGATACAAACAAAAAAGCTGAAATCAGTAAACGCTTCTCAAGTATTCAGGACTACTTATTAGAATATTGTAATTTTGGGTGTCCTTATTTTGTAGTAAAGCATTTATCTAAAAATGAAGTGAAACAACAAATAGATGATCCAGCAATTATAGATCAAGAAGATAAATTGCATGATGTTAAAATACAACCTACAATCCAAGATACTGAAAAGTAAAACAATAAATTAACAATAATCAAATAAATAATCTCCCTCTGTAAACGCTAGCGTAAACAGAGGGAGATTTACTTTTATTGAATAACCTCATTTAGATATTCAATGATTTCATCGCCTTCTTCAGCTGATACCCCAAGAATATGAGCGATATAACCTTCCTCTTCAATATCATCTGAACCGATGATACCAAATTTATTAGTTTGCATATTTAAGACAAGTGTTTTTCCATAATGACGATCTGTTTGTACTAACATTAAGTCGTATCGACTATGTTCTCCAACAAAGCCAACGAATTGAACTTGGCTTTGTTCTTCATCATCATATAAATACATATCAATCATTTTTTAAGACCCCTTTAATACGAAATTTACTAAAGTTAGTATAACGACAAATGAAGTGTACTGCAAAGTTGTGATATGATTAAGATAATAAGAGGTGACTAAGGAATGTATTTTGTAGATAAAGATAAACTATCAGAAAAACTAAATTACTTACAACAATTAACAAATGATTATGAAACAAATAAAACAAATCAATATGCATTTGAAAGAATTGCGCAAATGTTAATCGAATCTTCAGTCGATATTGGCAATATGATTATTGATGGATTCATTTTAAGAGATCCAGGTAATTATAAAGATGTTATCGATATTTTAGAATTGGAAAACGTCATTTCAAAAGAGACACAAGAGCATATTAATCAAACTGTTGATGTTAGAAAGCAATTTGCACACAACTACATTCAACTAGATACTAAGGAAATTGAACCGTTATTTGACCATGCATTACCATATTATAAACAATTTATTAATGAGGTTGTGCAATTTCTAAATAATGAAAATGTTCCAATTACTGCATTTGGTAAAGGAGAGAATTAAGCGTGAAGCATTACAAGGCATATTTAATTGATTTAGATGGAACGATGTATAAAGGTACGGATGAAATTGATGGTGCAAGTCAATTTATTGATTATTTAAATCAACATCAAATTCCTCATTTATATGTAACAAACAACTCAACAAAAACACCTGAACAGGTCGCAGCAAAACTACATGAAATGAACATTGATGCATCAGCTAATGAAGTGGTTACATCTGCATTAGCAACTGCAGATTATATCTCAGAAAAATCACCAGGTGCTTCTGTTTATATGTTAGGTGGAGAAGGTCTACATACTGCGCTTACTGAAGCTGGACTTGAAGTTAAAGATGATGAAAATGTAGATTATGTGGTCATAGGTTTAGATGAAAATGTAACGTATGAAAAACTTGCGATTGCAACACTAGCAGTCAGAAACGGTGCAACATTTATTTCAACAAATCCAGATGTCTCAATACCAAAAGAGCGTGGTTTTTTACCTGGTAATGGAGCGATAACAAGTGTTGTGACAGTATCTACTGGGGTTCAACCACAATTTATCGGTAAACCGGAAACAATCATTATGGAAAAATCATTAGATATACTACAACTTGATAAACAAGATGTGGCAATGGTTGGAGATTTATATGATACTGATATTATGTCAGGCATTAATGTTGGTATTGATACGATACATGTACAAACAGGTGTAACAACATTTGAAGAAATTCAAACAAAAGATGTACCACCAACGCATTCATTCAAAGATTTAAATGAAGCCATTACCGAATTAGAAAAATAAATTTATGAAGGTGAGAGGAGATTTTAAATTGAATAAAATTATTGTAACACGTCAAATCCCTCAAAAATTCATATCACAATTAGAAGACATCGCAGAGGTAGTCGTTTGGAATGAGTCTTTGATACCCATGCCTAGAGATAAATTTTTAGCGGAAGTACAAGATGCTATAGCATGTTTTATCACATTAAGTGAAACAATAGACGAAACATGTCTTGCAAATGCACCACATCTAAAAGTAATCGCAAACATGGCAGTAGGATATGATAATATTGACGTTAATATAGCTAAACAAAAAAGTATCATAGTTACTAACACACCGGAAGTACTTACCGAGACAACTGCTGAATTAGCTTTTACTTTAATGTTGGCAACTGCACGTCGAATTGTTGAAGCAGAAAAATATGTTCAAGATGGTCAGTGGAAGAGTTGGGGGCCATATTTATTGTCAGGAAAAGATGTCTATGGATCAACAATTGGTATATTCGGAATGGGAGACATTGGAAAAGCATTTGCCAAACGATTAAAAGGGTTCGACACTAACATTCTTTATCATAATCGTTCCAGACATGAAGATGCAGAACGTGATTACAACGCGTCATTTGTATCATTTGAAGAACTATTAGAGAACAGTGATTTTGTTGTTTGTACTGCGCCCTTGACGGACGAAACTAAATACAAATTCAATGCCGAAGCTTTTGCAAAGATGAAAACAGATGCCATTTTTATTAATATCGGTAGAGGTGCAATTGTGAACGAAAATGATTTAGTACATGCATTGAATACTGGACAAATTTTGGCATGTGGACTAGATGTGTTGGAGCAAGAGCCGATTGATGTAGAGCACCCACTACTTAAAATGCCTAATGTAGTGATTGTCCCTCATATAGGAAGTGCCTCAGAATATACGCGAGATCGTATGGTGCAATTGTGTGTTGATAATATTAAAGCAGTTCTTAATAATGAACCAGCCATAACACCTGTATCAAGTTAAATAATATATAAAAGCTTGTTTACTTAGATAGAAAAGTAAACAAGCTTTTTGATTGAATAATGGCTAATCTAACAATTTTGTTATATGATCTGTAATTGTTTAATTCACGCTTAAGATTTAGAATAATAATATTCACTAAATAAATACTCATGCATAAGATAGATATCAAGACATTGGATTAAGCAGATAGTGGTTTTAATGTTTAAAATTTGTTTTGAATTTCAATCGAAGAATGAGTATAATGAATTATAAAAATAAAATATAAATTATTAATTATATATCAGATTTGTTTAAAGGGACTATGAATCATTTATAGCTTTAAATAAAGATATTTAAATTTTAGGAGAGGTGCCAAATGAAGTCCAAAGGTAAGGAACCTACGAATAAGTATTACCTAGCAATGAAGCCGTACCTTTTAACATTGTTATATTTAGCAATATTTATAGCACTATATTTAATTTATGGAAGCGGAGATACACAGAATAACTTCATTTATAATGAATTTTAATGAGGGAGAAAACTATGACAGATATTATTAATATTCTCAGTCAATTGAGTAAACAACAACCAGACGCAATTGCAGTAAGACATACGACTGAAGAAATCACTTATAAAGAACTAGATGAATTTTCTAGTAAGCTTGCACATCAACTTCAAGGTAGTCAACAACCTATGATTTTATTTGGACATATGTCGCCATTTATGATTGTAGGAATGATTGGTGCAATTAAAGCAGGATGTGGATATGTACCTATCGATACGTCAGTGCCAGAAGAACGTGTGAAGATGATTATCGATAAAGTACAACCTGAATATATCTTTAATACTACTGATTACACTTTGGATCAACAAAGCGCTCAGGTTATCACAATTGAAAACGTTGAGAATTCACAAGACCCTGTAATATTTGATAGCCAAATGAAGGCTAATGATGTTGTATATACAATCTTCACATCAGGTTCTACAGGAGAACCCAAAGGTGTACAAATTGAATATGCAAGTTTAGTTGAATTTGCGGAATGGATGGATTCATTGAATCAATCTGGGAATGGTCAAGAGTGGTTAAATCAAGCACCGTTTTCATTTGATTTATCTGTAATGGCTATTTATCCATGTTTAGTTTCAGGAGGTACATTAAACTTAGTTGATAAAGATATGATTAATAAACCTAAATTATTAAATGATATGTTACAAGCGACACCAATTAATATTTGGGTTTCTACACCATCATTTATTGAAATGTGTTTATTATTACCGACTTTAAATGAAGAACAATATGGTAGCTTGAATCACTTCTTCTTCTGCGGAGAAATTTTAGGACATAGAACTGCTAAAGCGTTAGTAGATCGATTCCCTAATGGTACGATTTATAATACGTATGGACCTACAGAAGCGACAGTTGCAGTGACTAGTATACAAATTACATCAGAGGTACTAGAACAATATAATCCACTTCCAGTAGGTGTTTCTAGACCAGGTACTAAATTGACGACAACTGAAGATGGTGAATTAGTTATTCAAGGTCAAAGCGTCAGTGTTGGATATTTGAAAAACGAAGAAAAAACAGCTGCTGTGTTTAATTTTGAAGATAGAGTAAGAACTTATCATACAGGTGATAAAGCTAAAGAAGAAAACGGCTTATGGTTTATACAAGGTCGAATCGACTTCCAAATTAAATTAAATGGTTATCGTATGGAATTAGAAGAAATAGAGTCGCAATTACGTGATTCTGACTTAATACGCGAAGCCATAGTAGTACCAGTATATAAAAATGATAAAGTCATTCATTTGATTGGTGCGGTCGTATCAACAGAAGAAGTTGAAGATGAGAGACAAATGACTAAAGCTATTAAAGACGAACTGAAATCACGCTTACCAGAGTACATGATTCCGAGAAAGTTTGTTTGGATGGAGCAGTTACCATTAACATCTAATGGTAAACTTGATCGTAAAAAGATTGCTGAGGTAGTTAACGGATGATACCTTATGGCACATTTACATTCTTCTTAATATCATTTATTGTACTTATTCCTGTTATAATTCTTGGCTTTTTAGGTAAGCGAAGCTATATATATAACGGTATTAGTACGGCATTTATGATTGTACTTATCTTTTCTTCAGATAAGCATAATTTATTTGGACAAAAGTACTTAAGCGTACAGTTAATAAGTTTTATCATATATATCATTTGGCAAGTTGCCTTAATCATGTTTTATTATAAATCTAGACAGAAAAATAACACATTTGCCAAATTTGTAACTATCATGATTCTGTCTATATTACCTTTAGCATTAGTTAAAGTGTTACAAAGTACTTGGCTAGGTGGCCACCAAATTCATTTCCATGAAAGCAAATTAATTGAATTTGTAGGATTCCTTGGAATATCTTATGTGACCTTCAAAAGTGTTCAATTGATTATGGAAATACGTGATGGGTCTATTAAAGAAATTAAAGTAGGGAAATTAATCCAATTTATATCATTCTTCCCAACTATTTCTTCTGGACCAATTGACAGATATAAACGATTTGTTAAAGATGATAAAAAGGTTCCAACTGGTGGAGAATACAGAGAATTAGTGTTAAAAGCGATCCACATGATTATGATAGGCTTTTTATATAAATATATTATTGCCTATTTCATTCAAGTATATGCGATAAATCCATTACAAATGAATTTACATGGATTCACACATATGTGGTTATATATGTATGCATATAGTTTTTATCTATTCTTTGACTTTGCAGGTTATAGTTTATTTGCTATAGCGCTTAGTTATTTATACGGAATTAAAACACCACCTAACTTTAATAAACCATTCCAATCTAAAAATATTAAAGATTTCTGGAATAGATGGCATATGACATTATCATTCTGGTTTAGAGATTGTATTTATATGAGATCTTTATTCTATATGTCTCGTAAAAAGATGTTTAAGAGCCAATTAGCAATGTCAAATATTGCATTCTTCCTTAACTTCTTTATTATGGGGATTTGGCACGGTTTAGAAGTTTACTATATTGTATACGGTTTATACCATGCAGCATTATTTATAGGTTATGGTTATTATGAAAAATGGAGAAAAAAACATCCACCACGTTGGCAAAATAAATGGACTACAGCATTAAGTGTAGTGATTACTTTCCATTTTGTTGCGTTTGGCTTTTTAATTTTCTCAGGTAAATTTATTTAATAAAGGAGTAATTAATTATGGAATTTAGAGATCAAGTATTAGATTTATTAGCAGAGGTCGCAGAAAATGATATCGTCAAAGAGAATCCTGATGTAGAAATTTTCGAAGAAGGTATCATTGATTCTTTCCAAACTGTAGGTTTATTATTAGAAATTCAAAATAAATTAGATATCGAAGTATCAATTATGGACTTTGACCGTGATGAGTGGGCTACACCAAATAAAATTGTGGAAGCATTAGAAGAACTACGATGAAATTAAAACCTTTTTTACCAATTCTAATTAGCGGCGTTATTTTCATCATATTTGTCCTGTTACCAGCGCAATTGTTTACAGGATTGATAACTGATAAAACGCTTGCTAATAATAGAATTTCATTAACAGATCAAGTATTAAAAGGCACGCTCATTCAAAATCAACTTTATAAATCAGATAAATACTATCCAATTTATGGTTCTAGTGAATTAGGTAAAGATGATCCATTCAATCCAGCAATTGCATTGAATAAACATCACTCAGACAAAAATGTATTTTTATTAGGTACTGGTGGATCAACGGATTTGATTAATGCGGTTGAACTTGCGTCTCAATATGATAATTTAAAAGGTAAAAAATTAACTTTTATTATCTCTCCGCAATGGTTTACGAATCATGGATTAACTAACCAAAACTTTGACGCACGTATGTCACAAACCCAAATTAACCAAATGTTTAATCAAAAGGATATGCCAGAAGATTTGAAACAACGTTTCGCTAAACGTTTGTTACAATTCCCTCATGTTCATAATAAGGATTATTTAAAACAAGTTGCGAAAGATCCGAATAATGTATATGGAAATTACATTTCAGCATTTAAAGAGAATCAATTAATTAAGATTGAAGCAATTAAATCATTATTCTCTTTCACTAAACCACCATTGTCTCATGTTGATCCTGCCACAGATGAAAAAGCATCATGGAGTCAAATGAGAAATAAAGCAGAAGAAATTGGTAAAGATAATACAAAATCTAATCAATATCATATTAGAGATCCATATTGGAAATTAATTAAAGGAAATAAACGTAAAGTTAAGCGTGATTATGAATTTAACGTTAATTCTCCTGAGTTCCAAGACTTAAAATTACTCGTTCAAACAATGAATAAAGCTGATGCAGATGTACAGTATGTAAGCATTCCTTCGAATGGTAAATGGTATGATCATATTGGTATTGATAGTGATAGACGTCAAGCAGTCTATAAAAAAATTCATTCTACTGTCGTTGATAATGGCGGTAAAATATATGATATGACAGATAAAGACTATGAAAAATATGTGATTAGTGATGCCGTTCATATAGGATGGAAAGGTTGGGTCTACGTTGACCAACAAATTGCTAAACATATGAATGATGACAAACAACCTAAAGTAGATCATAAAGATAAACAAAAGCATCAAGAAGATAACAAATAATAATAAACGCCTTTCAAGTATCATGATGATAAACTTCATCATATAAAGCTTGAAAGGCGTTTTTTTTTAGAATATGGTTTGAGTGATAAAGTAACTTAAGATCGATAAACAAATAGATACAATAATAATAACGAGTAAGGGTTTTAAAGCTCTAGATTTTAAATCTTTAAAAGAAACATTTAATCCAAGTGCTACCATCGCCATTAGTAAAAAGATATTGGTCATGATTTCTAGTACTTTTAATAAAGCAGGTGGAAGTGAAATATATGTATTAATTAAAGCCATTGCAATAAAGCCAATTAAAAAATAAGGGAAATCGATACGATGTGATTGTTCACTGTCTTTATTTTTATATTTAACACATAATATAAAAATGATAATCACAGGTATTAATAAAAATACACGACCTAACTTAGCTAATAATGCAATTTTTAATGAATCAATGCCTGCATAATTACCTGCTAATACAACCTGTGCAATTTCGTGCAAACTGGTTCCTGACCATATACCAAAATGAATAGGTGACATATGAACAATTGAATAGATTAATGTATAAAATAATGAAAAGACAGTGCCGACTAATGCGATAATACCAACACTGATTGCTATATCTTTATATCTAGACTTTATGACAGGTGCAATAGCCGCAATAGCTGCCGCCCCACAAATACCAGTCCCCACACCTAATAGAGTTGTTATTGACGTATCTGTTTTAAACAAACGACTTAAGGCATATGTCATAATAATGCTAAAAATGATAATACAGGCATCCATCAATAATAGTGGACCGCTACGTCCTAAAATTTCATCGATATTCAACTTGAGACCGTAAAAGACGATAGCGATTTTCAATAGTCGCTTAGAAAAAAATGTAATACCAACTTTGTATTGTTCAGGATATCCTTTGAAGTGACGATATAAAATTGCAATAAGTATCGCAATAGATAATCCACCGACATGGTTAAGTATAGGTAATTTAGATAATGCCAGACTTAACATTGCAATACAAAATGTAAATAACATACCTATGAAAAAATATTTATGCTTGAGTTGAATCATGTGCCGTTCCTCCTATAAGAGAAAGTTTAGCATTGTACTGTTATAACGTTAAATAAATATTTGATATAGTATACATAACAAAAGTGATATGATGAATATATATTTTATTAAGGGGAATATCCATGGATCCATATAAAGTATTAATAGAAGTAGTAAAAACAGCAAATTTTACAAAAGCAGCTGCGCATCTGTACACATCACAGCCATCAATAAGTCGTGATATCAAACGACTTGAAACTAAGTATAATGTTAAAATTTTTGAATTTACTAGGCCATCGATTCGTTTAACATCAGATGGTGAGAAGATTTTAAAATATGCACTGCAACGAGAAAATATAGAGCGGGAACTTTGGCAAAATTTAAAAAATGATAAGAAAGATGTAGCGGGTGTACTATCTATAGGTAGTAGTTATACGTATGGTGAGCAATATTTATCACAAAAATTAATAGAAATTGCCAACCAATATCCAGAATTACATGTAAATGCATATTTAACTAATTCAGATACGGTCTTAGATAACGTTAAACACAATGTTGTAGACATTGGAATTGTAGAGAGAGAAATCCAAAATAATACCATTGATTTAGCATGTATATCGCAAGATGAAATGGTCTTAATTTACAATCAAAAAGTAGGCTTTGATGCGAAACAAATATGCTTTGTTCGAGAACAAGGATCAGGTACAAGAATTTACCAAGAAATCGGTTTAACTAACTTATCATTACATCCATATTTAGTGGAAATTAATAGTAATCAAGTAATCGTGGATATGGTGAAAGCTGGTAAAGGATTTACAGTTATATCTAAATCTGTATTAGATGAAGAACATAATAATATATTAGCTGCTATCAAGTTAGACGTCTTTCGAAATTTTTATCTCATAAAGCATAAAGATAAATATCTAGATGTTAATTTGAAAGCTATTATTGAATTATTTCAATGCTATTATGAAGATTAAACGTTACATTGAAATTAACGGAAATTGTAAACAAACAAAAAACACCCATCAATGGATTAATCGTCCAGAGATGGGATAAAACGAAATCAATTATTTTAAATTATATCTTTATATTACACTAACGAAAAACATTAGAATACTTGTTCAACTTCGATAACGCCAGGCACTTCTTCGTGTAACGCACGTTCAATACCAGCTTTTAATGTTATTGTTGAGCTTGGGCAAGTACCACAAGCACCATGTAATTGTAATTTTACGATGCCGTCTTCAACATCAACTAACGTACAGTCGCCACCATCACGTAATAAAAATGGACGTAAACGTTCTATTACTTCAGCTACTTGATCAAACATTGTCGCATTCTCAGTAGGCATGAGATATGTCTCCTTTCAAGTAAATTATTTCATTATCATTATTAGTACATTATAATAGATTAAGTAAGAAAAATCTATAAATCAAAACGAGGGATTTCAATGACTAAAGTGAGTGTTGTTGTTTATGGGGCAGATGTAGTATGTGCAAGTTGTGTGAATGCACCGACATCAAAAGATACATTTGATTGGTTACAACCATTGTTAAAACGAAAATTTCCACACCATCATTTTGAGTTTACTTATATTGATATTGAAAAGGATACCGAAAATCTAACAGATCACGATCAACAATTTATTGAACGTATTCAAGAAGATGAGTTGTTTTATCCTTTGATTACAATGAATGATGAATATGTAGCAGATGGTTATATTCAAACTAAGCAGATTACGCAGTTTGTAGATCAAAAATTTTAAAAACAGAAAGTTAATATAGAGTATTAAAAATAGGGGCAGTGAAACCAATTAAAATGATTTCATTGCCCCTTTTATTTATTTTAACCGTTATGATATTTATATAACCAAAGGACACCTGATTTTAAGATAGAAGCGAGACGTCCGGTAACAGTTCGATCCATAATATAAGCAAATCCTTGTTTATCACCTAGAGAGCCTAAGAAACCTTGAACTTTAAGTTCTGGCATTTTTTCAGGTAATGGTTCGTTATTCCATTGCTTTTTCATTACGTCAGCGATTTGTTCGCCTTGTAATTCAGCTAATTGAGCACTAGGCGCATGTGGTAAGTCTGCACAGTCACCTACAACGTAAACATTTGGATAAGTAGGAATTTGGTGATACTGGTTTAAAATGACACGACCGTTGTTATTAATATCTATAGGTAAATTTCTAACTACTTCAACTGGTTGTATACCAGCCGTCCAAACGACTAAATCGACATCTTCAGGAACACCATTATTATATATCTTTCCTGGTTCGACTTTATCGATGACTGAGTTGGGTACTACAGTAACATCGTGTTTAGAGAACCATTTTGAAATATAATTACTAAGTTTTTCTGGGAAATTGCGTAAAATTCGTGGACCACGATCATATAATAATATTTCTAAATCTGCACGACTTTCACGTAATTCACTAGCTAATTCAATGCCACTCAGTCCAGCACCAACGATAGCAACTTTAGCGCCTTTAGGTAGTTCACTAATACTATGAAAAGTATCGCGTGCCTTCGAAAGGGTTTGAATACTATGTGTATGTGTATCTGCACCAGGTACATTATGATACTTATCTTCGCAACCTAAACCAATGACTAGCTCATCATAATCTATTTTTGAATTACCTACAGAGATGATTTGCTCATCTAAATTAATATCATTGATTTCCCCATAAACTGTATTGATATTTGCATCATTTGGAAACGACATACGTACATCTTTATCTGATTTTGTACCAGCAGCTAATGCATAAAATTCTGGTTTTAAACCATGGAATGGCATACGGTCAATTAAAGTCAACCTATATCCTTCTGGTAACGCATTAGGCAATATACGAGCCATGATGCGCATATTACCGTAACCCCCGCCTAATAAAACAATGTTTTTCATTTTAGTATACCCCTTTATCCTAAAAAATCATGTTATAAATAAGAGCATTAATATTGATATTGCCCTTTAGACTAATGTCATATTAAGCATTTTTGCCCAAAAAAATGATGGAAATGAACAAAAATTTAACCATCTTATCTTATATGACTATGTATTTATATGATTATTATATCGGTTTTTCAAATTGACTACAAATATATATCGAATTAAATTAAATATATTGTTTTATTAGTAAATTTTTCTATTTCCGACATTTTAAGCTCAATAATAGTCATAATAGCGTGTGGTTTGTTATAATATTATAACTATTATAATAGAGAGGGTGTCGTATGTTTCCGTTAGTTGAATTCTGCATTTCCAATATGGCTAAGGGTGGAGATGTGGTTTATGAAAAGTTAGAAAATGATCCTGATGTAGATGTTTTAGAATATGGATGCTTACAAAATTGTGGTATATGCTCCAACGGCTTGTATGCACTGGTTGATGGTGATATTGTTGAAGGAGATACACCGGACAATTTGTTAAATAATATATATAAACATATAGAAGAAAATGATTTTACGAATTTATTATAGGAGGTTATGACAATGCAAACAGTTATTTTAACTGAAGCGGCAGCTTATGAAGTAAAAGACATGTTAGAAAGTAATGATATGCCTGATGGTTATCTTAAAATCAAAGTCAATGGTGGTGGATGCACAGGATTGACTTATGGTATGTCAGCAGAAGCTGAACCAGGTAAAAACGATGAAGTATTAGAATTCTTCGGTTTGAAAGTATTGGTAGATAAACATGATGCCCCAGTATTAAACGGTACAACAATTGATTTCAAACAATCACTAATGGGTGGTGGCTTCCAAATCGATAATCCAAATGCCATTGCTTCATGTGGCTGCGGTAGTTCATTTAGAACTGCTAAGGTTGCAGGTAATCCAGAAGATTGCTAGGCGAGATGACGGTTTTAATTTAATAAATTAAATTTTTCACAATGTGGACTATTGTCGCTTGAAAATATTGTGTAAAAGCTATAGAATTAAACTTGGATTAAATATTGTCTTTTCTGTGAACTTCACGAGATATAGCTTAAAGAAAAAAGACGTAATAATTACTGTGTTGACGTGGTTATAATGCAAGGCTTAATTAAAAAGGTCGTGTATTTTTAAGTATGTTACACTGGAGTTAAAATATTATGAAAGCTTAGGTGAAAACAATGGCTCAAGAACGTAAAAAAGTATTAGTTTTAGGTGCGGGTTATGCAGGTTTACAAACTGTTACTAAATTACAAAAAGAACTTTCTGCAGAAGAAGCGGAAATCACTCTAATTAACAAAAATGATTATCATTACGAAGCAACTTGGTTACATGAAGCTTCAGCAGGTACAATCAATTATGAAGATTTATTATACCCAGTTGAAAGTGTATTGAAAAAAGACAAAGTTAACTTCGTAACTGCAGAAGTTACTAAAATCGATCGCAATGCTAAAAAAGTAGAAACTGACAAAGGCATCTATGATTTTGATATCTTAGTTGTAGCATTAGGATTTGTGAGTGAAACATTTGGTATTGACGGAATGAAAGATCACGCTTTCCAAATTGAAAATGTTTTAACTACGCGTCAATTATCTCGTCATATCGAAGATAAATTCGCTAATTATGCAGCTTCTAAAGAGAAAGACGACAAAGATTTATCTATCTTAGTTGGTGGTGCTGGATTCACTGGTATCGAATTCTTAGGTGAATTAACTGATCGAATTCCTGAATTATGTAGCAAATATGGTATTGACCAAAACAAAGTGAAAATCACTTGTGTTGAAGCAGCACCTAAAATGTTACCAATGTTCTCAGATGACTTAGTTAACCATGCTGTAAACTACTTAGAAAACCGTGGCGTAGAATTTAAAATTGCTACACCAATCGTTGCTTGTAACGAAAAAGGTTTCGTAGTAGAAGTAAATGGTGAAAAACAACAATTAGAAGCAGGTACATCAGTATGGACTGCAGGTGTACGTGGTAGCCACTTAATGGAAGAATCATTTGAAGGTGTTAAACGTGGCCGTATTGTGACTAATCAAGACCTTACAATTGCAGGTCATGATGATATCTTTGTTATCGGTGATGTTTCTGCATTCATCCCAGCAGGTGAAGAACGTCCATTACCAACAACAGCTCAAATCGCAATGCAACAAGGTGAACATGTTGCTAAAAACATCAAACATATCTTAAATGGCGAAGCTAAAGAAGAATTTGAATATGTTGATCGTGGTACAGTATGTTCATTAGGATCTCATGACGGTGTAGGTATTGTTTACGGTAAAGATATTACTGGTAAAAAAGCTGCATTCATGAAGAAAGTTATCGACACTCGTGCTGTATTCAAAATCGGTGGCGTAGGTCTTGCATTCAAAAAAGGTAAATTCTAACTTTTTATGATATATGAAGCCTCCTTACTTAAAAGTTTGGAGGCTTTTTTGTATGCTTAAATATAAATAAGATCATTTACAACTATTGAAAGAGTGACTTTAAAAATAACTACTTATCATAATAGTTGATTTAAATTAAATATCAAAAGGAGGCTGTATGATGAATATCCAAATTAATTCTACTAATCTAGATGACATACATACATTAATTATTGGTATTCCTGAACATATGAATCAATTAAATGATATCGTGTATCACGAACAATCATTAATGAATGATTTAAAAGTTTTAAAGAAAAATCATATTATACAAGGTGCAACTGGAAAGATAACGACATCAATGATTTATATTCAACAACAACCTAAACGTCTTATAACTGTTGGATTAGGAAATATTAAAGAATTAACTTATGCGGATTATTTAATCATTTGGGGAAATGTGTTTCAGTTTTTAAAACAAGAACATATCACAGAAGCAGAATTGTTACTAAACTCATTTTTAAGTCCACATATTGAAGACGATGTAGTGACTAAAACGCTAGGTTTGCAAAGTGAACAAGCTATTTATCAGTTTGACAATTATAAATCTGATAAGCGTGCACCTTATCAACCTGATTTACACGTAAATGTTGACTGTGACCTTGAGAAAATTGAAAGTAAAATACAAGAAGGTAAAACGGTAGGTGAATCAATTAATTTAGCGCGTGAATTAAGTCAAATTCCCCCTAATCTATTAACACCTCAATATTTTGCTGAGCTTGTCGTACAACACTTTAAAGATTCATCTGTAGAAGTAGATATTAAAGATGGTCAGAAAATACAATCAGAAGGATTTGGATTGATACATGCGGTAGGAAAAGGCTCTATCCATGAACCTAGAGTGATTACGATGCAATATGATGGTAGTCGTACTGATGAGAAGCCAATTGTCCTAGTTGGAAAAGGTATTACCTATGACTCAGGTGGCTACAGTATTAAAAGTAAAATAGGAATGCAAACGATGAAATTTGATATGTGTGGCGCTGCAAATGTTGTTGCCATGATTGAGGTTGCTCATCAATTAGCGTTACCAATTAATATTATAGGTATCATAGCTTCTGCTGAAAATATGATTAATGACAAGGCAATGAAACCAGATGACGTTTATACCGCATTAAGTGGTGAAACAGTTGAAGTACTCAATACAGATGCTGAAGGTCGTTTAGTATTAGGTGATGCTGTTGCATATGCAACTCAATTTCAACCTCAAGTTATTTTAGATTTTGCTACATTAACAGGTGCTGCAATTGTGGCTCTAGGTGAAGATAAGGCTGCCGCGTTTGAAACTAATGCCAGTGAGCAATTAAAAGCGATTTTAAGTATCTCTAAAACCGTTGATGAACAAGTGTTTGAATTACCTATTACAAAAACAGAAAGACAGTTAATTAAAAATAGTGATGTCGCAGACTTAGTCAATCACACAAATGGACAAGGGAAAGCTTTATTTGCCGCTTCATTTATCAGTCATTTTAGTGGCTCAGTACCTCATCTGCACTTTGATATAGCTGGTCCAGCAACGATAAATAAACCATCACATAAAGGTCCGAAAGGTCCAACAGGATATATGATTCCAACGATTGTTGAATGGTTAAAATCATTATAGTTATTTAAGGAAGCGCCTTAGCGCTTTCTTTTTTATTTTTTGAAAGGGTTATTTAAACTAGATTTCAATTTCGTATTGACTTTATAAAATTGAGTTGCTATGATATTATCCATAAATACTTTAGTTCGATAGAGTAGTAAAGGATGGTTTTGCGTATGATTAATGCAGTAGTGATTGCTGTTATTTTAATGATTATTTTATGTTTATGTAGGTTGAACGTTGTGATTAGTTTATTCATTAGTGCTTTAGTAGGTGGTATGCTATCTGGCATGAGCCTTGAAAAAGTCATTAACATATTTGGTAAGAATATTGTTGATGGGGCCGAAGTAGCACTGAGTTATGCGTTATTAGGTGGCTTTGCCGCTTTAATTTCCTATAGTGGTATTACTGATTACTTAGTTGGTAAAATTATTAAAGCCATTCACTCTGAAAACAGTCGACTTTCAAGAATCAGAGTGAAAGTGATTATAATTGTTGCACTTTTAGCAATGAGTATTATGAGTCAGAACTTAATACCTGTACATATTGCGTTTATTCCAATAGTAATTCCGCCATTATTAAGTTTATTCAATGATTTAAATATGGATAGACGCTTGATTGGTTTAGTTATTGGATTTGGATTATGTTGGCCGTATGTGTTATTACCGTATGGTTTTGGTCAAATATTCCAGCAAATTATTCAAAGTGGGTTCCAAAAAGCGCACCATCCTATCGAATTTAATATGATTTGGAAAGCGATGCTTATTCCTTCAATGGGCTATATTGTAGGCTTAATTTTAGGACTTATCGTCTATCGTAAGCCTAGAAAATATGAAGAGAGAAATATTAATGATAGAGCAACAGTTACAGAACTAAAACCATATATTTTAGTTGTGACTGTGATTGCCATTTTAGCAACATTTATTGTTCAAACATTAACAGAATCAATGATTTTTGGTGCTTTAGCAGGTGTACTTGTCTTCTTTGTATCACGTGCATATAGTTGGTATGAATTAGATGAGCAATTTGTAGATGGTATTAAAATCATGGCATATATTGGTGTGGTTATTTTAACTGCCAATGGCTTTGCTGGTGTTATGAACGCAACTGGTGATATTGATAATTTGGTTAAAAGTTTAACTAGTATTACTGGAGACCACAAATTAATTAGTATAGTAGTGATGTATATTATCGGATTAATCGTGACGTTAGGTATAGGTTCTTCATTTGCAACAATACCAATTATCGCTTCATTGTTTATTCCATTTGGTGCATCTATTGGTTTAGATACAATGGCATTAATAGCGTTAATCGGTACAGCAAGTGCGTTAGGTGATTCTGGATCACCTGCAAGTGATTCTACATTAGGGCCTACAGCAGGATTAAATATGGACGGTCAACATGATCATATTAGAGATACTTGTATCCCAAACTTTTTATTCTATAATATCCCATTAATTATTTTTGGTACCATTGCGGCCATGGTATTATAGTATAAAAAGAGGAGTGTTAGGTTGACCAATTTATTAGAAACATTTGAAATGAATGTTGAAATTGAAGAAGAAGGTAAAGTTGTCATTTCAATGCCTGTAACAGATAAAGTGAAACAACCGTTTGGTTATCTACATGGTGGCGCAAGTTTAGCATTAGGTGAAACTGCATGCTCATTAGGTGCAGCAAACTTAATTGATACGTCTAAATATATTCCATTAGGTTTAGAGATGAATGCTAATCATATTCATTCAGTTAAAGAAGGTAAAGTGATTGCGATTGCTACTATTATTCATCAAGGCAAATCAACACAAGTATGGCATATTGAAATTAAAGATGACAATAATCAATTAATTAGTATAATGCGAGGAACAATGGCTATTAAGCCATTGAAATAAATAAAAGCTACCGTTTCGTTGTGAAGCGGTAGCTTTTATTATGTTATGATGCGAGTTGTTTTTGTAGGCGAATAAACGCTTGGTATATTCTTTCGGATGCTTCTCTGCCTCCCATAATGTTTCTACCAAAAGGTCCTAGTTCTAAATCAGCTAAACCTCCAGCTACAAATAAATGTGGTAGCCATTCTAGTTCATGCGTAATGTCTGGGAAACCACATTGTGCGATAGGGGCATTGAAATGTAAAACTAAATCTTGAATCATAGGTTGTGACATGACAGTATTTTCAAATCCTGTAGCCAATAAGATATGATCATAATACATCTTACCATTTGAAGTAATGATATGATGATTTTTAATATCTTCAATCTCATTTTTATGAATGATTAAACGACCTTGGCTCATTTTTTTCTTTAAGCGCAGATATAACTCATGAGGCATCGATCCTTTATGACGTTCTGTTTGAATAATACGCATTCTTTCTTCAGAAGATTCGATATTTAGGAATGCATTCATATTTTTGGGACCTAACCATCCTGGATCCGCGTCAAAGTCATGAATTTCAATATCTTTATTAAGCCATAAATGTACTGTTTTACTGTCATCATTATTGACTAATTTTAGGGCTAAATGTGCAGCAGATATACCACTACCTACAACATGAGATGTTTGTTGTTCTTTAATTTGTGATTCTTCTTCATCAAAAATATGTTGAATATCTGGTTGATCATGATACATAGCTGGGATATAGGCACGATGATTGCAACCGTGTGCAATGATTAAATACTGTGTTGACAATATTCGACCATCATTTAATTCTAATTGCCATTGTTGATGATTATCTCGATGTATATGCCTTACGGCTCCTTGTATATGACTTTCATTCAAACGATATTGATGGATGAGTTCATGTGTATGATGCATGAACATATCGCGTTGAGGACGCTTATATGGCCCATAAGTAGCCCCTGTATACTGATTTAATTTAGCGTATTGTTTTAAATGAAATGGTTTTGGATGTATATGGTGTACAAAAGGTGATCTTAAAAAAGGCATACTAATACGATGTGTATAACTATTAAATTGTTCACATAATGTACGATAGGGATCAATGATTGTTAAATCCTTAGCGTCTAAACCAGCTTGTCTTAATTTTAAAGCTATGGTTGTTCCTTGAATGCCACCACCAATAATTGTCCATTGCATACTATCAACTCTTTCTTATTTTTTGTAAAACGTAATTGTTTCGATTTATAAAATTGTAGCATATTTGTGACATGAATACAATTTTTATATTGAAAGGATGAATCACGCTTATAATGTAAACTTTTATTTTGATTAAGTTTACATTATACTAAGTTAAGTCAATGACTATATATGGTGAGTGATTACTTTTTAAGAAGAGGAGGATTTCTGATGACATTATCAGAACGAATTTTAAACAATGAGCATTTTTCTAAAGAAGCGTGGATGCATATATTTGAAGATGAACATATCGATACATTGGATTTATTACATGAAGCGTATAACATTAGAAAGCATTATTATGGTAAACGTGTAAAATTAAATATGATATTAAATGCTAAAAGTGGTATTTGTCCTGAAGATTGTGGCTATTGTGGTCAATCTAGAGAAATGAAGCAAAAACAGAGATATAGTTTAGTTGATAAAGAACAGATTAAAGATGGTGCCAATGTAGCACGAGAACATCAAATTGGAACGTATTGTATTGTGATGAGTGGCCGTGGTCCAAGTGATAAAGAGGTTGCACATATTTGCGATACAGTTGAGGAAATTAAAAGTATTCATCCTCAATTAAGAATTTGTGCGTGCCTAGGATTAACAAATGAAAAACAAGCTGCAAGGTTAAAAAAAGCAGGTGTCGATCGTTATAATCATAATATTAATACCAGTGCACGATACCATGATAATGTAGTGACTACACATACGTATAAAGATCGTGTTAATACAGTTGAGATTATGAAACAACATCATATATCACCTTGTTCAGGTGTAATATGTGGTATGGGAGAATCAAATGAGGATATCATTGATATGGCATTAGCATTAAAAAAGATTGATGCTGATAGTATACCTATTAATTTTTTACACCCGATTAAAGGTACTAAATTTGGAGATATGGATGAGTTAAATCCAATAAAGTGTTTACGAATTATTGCGATGTTTAGATTAATTAATCCTACTAAAGAAATAAGAATAGCAGGTGGACGAGAAGTGAATTTAAGATCATTACAACCTTTAGCATTACAAGCTGCTAATTCAATATTTGTTGGAGATTATTTAATTACTGGTGGACAGCCTAATCAAATGGATTACGAGATGTTAGAGGATTTAGGATTTGAAATTGATGTTGTTAATAACGACACCCATTAAAATTATTTGCAATTCAAATATGTCATATTAATATAAAACAGCCAAACGGTTGATGTATAACATCCCGATTGGCTGTTTATTTCTATAATTTTTTATCTTTTAAATCGTCTTTGATTTCATCTTGTTTAGTATTTTTACTGTAGGGTGTTTTAATATTATAGGCTGCTTTCATAATCATATGGCTTGAAAGTGGACCAGTGATTAGTACAAATATGATGCCTATAATTAACTGCATATTTGTATAACCATCTTTAACAATAAAGTATAAAAAGGCCCCAAATAATAAACTCATAGCACCTAAAGTAGACGCTTTTCCTGCAGCATGTGCACGTGAATAAACGTCTTCAAGCCTCAATAAACCAATAGCTGCTACCGCACTAATAAGTGCACCAATCATAATTAAGATAATTGAAATACTAATGATGATGGTTTCGATCATGTTCAATCACCTTACCTTTATCCATGAATTTTGAAAATACAGCTGTGCCTAAAAAGGCTAAAATACCTACTAGTAGGATAACAACAATCATATATTTGATATCCATTAAAATACTAAAAAGGGCAATAACTGCCATCAATTGTAATCCCATTGCATCTAATGCAACAACTCTGTCGGCTAGAGATGGGCCTAAAATAACTCTAACTAACATTGCTAACATAGATAATACGACAATGACTAAAGCAATAATTATTAATGTTTTGGTAATCATTATTGTTCGCCCACCTCTCTAACTACTTTTTCAAGTGAAGATTTAATACCTTCAGTTTCTTCTTCAGTAGTACTAAAGTCAATGGCATGGATATAAATTTTTGTACGATCATCACTAATTCCAAGGACGACAGTACCTGGCGTTAGTGTAATCAGGTTAGACAGTAACACGATTTGCCAATCCGTCTTCAAGTCTGTGTGATAGACAAAGAACCCAGGTTTATTTGAAATATGTGGTTTTAAAATAATTTTCAACACATCTAAATTCGCTTTAATTAATTCTAGTAAGAAAATGAAAACTAATTTAATCATTCTATAAATACGTATGAGATAAAATTTACCTGGCATCACACGGTGGAGTAGGTAAACTAAAATGAGACCAAATAGATAGCCTAATACAAAGTTATTAAGTGTATAACTATCAGAGATAAGTAACCATATGATTGAGACTAATAAATTAATAACAATTTGGACTGCCATTATGATTTACCCCCCAATACGCTATTGATGTAAACAGTTGGATCGTAGAATGTTGTTGCGCCTTCTTTAATAATAGGGTATAACACATCTGCTGATAAACCGAATATCACAGTAATAACCACAGCTACGATAGATACGGTAGTCATACCTAATGTATTAGCTTTATTTGTGACGTCATATCCTTTAGGTTCTCCGAAGAATCCTTTTAAGAAAATTCTTATGACTGAGTATAAAACAACTAAACTTGATAATAAGACAACGATACCAGTGATATAGAAGCCTTTTTCAAATGTAGCTTGCACAATATATAGCTTTCCGTAAAAACCACTTAAAGGTGGGATTCCGGCTAAACTTAATGCAGCAATGAAGAAGGTCCAACCTAGCACTGGGTATTGTTTAATTAAACCACCAAATAAACGTAAATCGGTAGTTTTAGTGATTTTATACATGACCCCGATGAGTAAGAATAGAGATGCTTTTACTAACATATCATGGATAGTGTAATAAATAGCACCTATCATACCTGCTTCATTCATCATAGCTACGCCAACCAATATAACGCCAACAGCAATCATAATATTGTATAGAATGATTTTCTTTGTATCATAGTATGCTATTGCACCAACGCAACCGAATATAATCGTCATGATAGCTAGGAATAAAATGACATAGTGAGAAAAACTTACTGTATTGTTAAAGAACAAACTTAAAGTTCTAGCAATTGCATAGACGCCGACCTTTGTTAATAACGCACCGAAGAATGCAATAATAGCGAAAGGTGGCGCATAATAAGCGCCTGGTAGCCAAACATACATAGGGAAGACACCAGCTTTTGTAGCAAAGACAAATATAAATAATATAAATACAATGTTTACTAAGCCACTTTCATGTGCTGATAAATCATTCAAACGTTGACTAATATGCGCTAAGTTTAAAGTGCCCACGACAGAGTATAGAATCGCTACACCCATGACAAAGAATGATGATGATACAACATTGACTAATATATACTTAATCGTTTCTTGTAATTGAATCTTTGTCGTACCAATAACTAATAAACAGTAGGATGACATTAAGAATACTTCGAAGAATACGAATAAGTTGAAAATATCACCTGTTGTAAATGCACCGATGATACCAATAAGCATAAACATAATAGAGAAATAATAATAAAACGTTTCTCTTTCAACACCAATAGATCGATAAGAATATAATATGATGAGTGCAGTAATGATAATACTCGTAATAATCAATAATGCACTAAAAATATCTAATACAAAAACGATACTATAGGGTGCTTTCCATGAACCTAATTCTAATTTAATAGGTCCATCTTGTAAGACATTTTTTAAATTAAGTATTGCAATTATTAATGTAATGATTGTACCTACTAATGCGACATAACGTTTGATATGCGGTCTTTTTCCAATGAAGACGAGTAATATTGCCGTCAGAATTGGTACAACTAAAGTAAGAGCTAACATATTACTCTCTGACATCTTCTGGAACTCCTTTCATACTTTCAACGTTATCTGTACCAAGTTCTTTATAAGTTCTAAATGCTAAAACTAAAAAGAAAGCAGTAGTAGCAAAAGCGATAACGATGGCTGTTAATATAAGTGCTTGTGGGATTGGATCAACATAACTTTGCGTGCCTTTTTCATAAATAGGTGCTTTGCCATGTTTTAATCCGCCCATTGTTATTAAAAATAAATTTGCTGCGTGTGTTAGTAGCGTAGTCCCCATAATGATCCGTATCAAACTCTTAGACAAAACGAGATAGACGCTAATTGCTGTGAGGATACCACTAACAAATATCATAATAATTTCCACTATTCGTTCTCTCCAATCGATAAAATAATAGTCATTACAGTTCCAACTACGGCACATAAGACACCGAAATCAAAGAATACAGCGGTAGTCATATGCATGGGCGCTAGCAATGGAATAGGTATGTCAAATGTGACATGTGTAAAAAAGTTGTTGGACATGAACCAACTTGCCATTGGAGTACCAACGCAAAATAATAATCCGATACCAATTAATATTTTAAAATCAATTGGAAAAATACGTCTCATTGTCTTTATATCAAATGCAATGGCAATAACAACCAAAGCGCTTGAGAATAATAAACCTCCAACGAAACCGCCACCTGGTGTATAGTGACCTGCTAGAAATAGTGAAAAGCCGAACATCATAACCATAAAGAAAATGATGACTGCTGTATATTGGAACATTAAATCATTTTTCTGTCTGTTCATGACGTTTCACCTCACTTGTTTCTGAACGATGTTGATGTTTCATACGTAATTTAATCATTGTATAAATACCTAAGCCTGCGATACCTAATACGGATGATTCGAATAAAGTATCCATGCCACGGAAATCTACTAAAATAACATTAACCATATTTTTACCTGAAGCAAGATCGTAAACATGATCTTGATAATAATGAGTGATTGATTCGAAGTGTCTATTGCCATACGCAATTAATCCTAAAATCGTCACAACAAAACCGACACCAACCGAAATTAAAGCATTTATGACTTTAAATGATCGTGTTTCGTTGTAACGGTTAAGATTAGGTAAGAAATAGAAACATAGTAAAAATAATGCGGTAGAAATGGATTCTACAACAAATTGTGTTAATGCTAAGTCAGGTGCTTTAAAGAATATAAACAACACTGAAACAGAATAACCGACAGCGCTTAACATAATAATGCTAAATAAACGAGATTTAGCAAAGACAATTAAGAACGAAGCAATGACAAGTAAAACAATGATGCCTACTTCAAATATTCTAATGCGACTGACATCTTTGAAATTAATTGTGAATGGAACACTTAATAAAATTACTGTAGTTAATAAAATTAATAAACCGAAGATAATCACGAGATTATTTCGAGAAGATTCAGTGACATAGCTATTTGTCATATTTTTAGAATACGTTGGCATTATTTTACCAGTTCGATCGTACCAGTAATTAAGTGTAAGTTGGTTAGGTTGTGACTGTAATAATTTAATCCAATAAGCAAACGTTATGATGAGTAAAATACCAATGATGTAGATACCAATAGTTGTAATAAATGCCGGTGTTATACCGTGGAATAAGTGAAACTCGGCACTTACTTGAGTTGTTTGACTCATTGATGTTGTCGCTGGTTCAATAATCGATTGTGTCAATACTCCAGGGAATAGACCAAATATAATAACTAATATAGCTAATATTGATGGTGAAATAAGCATTAATATAGATGCTTCATGAGCTCGTTGTGGTAATTGATTAGGTTTATATTCTCCAAAGAATATATGCATAATAAATTTAATTGAATAGACAAAAGTAAAAATACTTCCGACAATGGCAAGTATTGGGAAGATGAGGCCTAATGTATTTAGACTCATCACATGCGCGTGTGTTAATTCAATGACGGATTCTAAGAATTTCTCTTTAGATAAAAAGCCATTAAAAGGTGGGACGCCTGCCATACTTAATGAAGTAATAACAGTAATCGTGAACGATATAGGCATAATAGTTAATAAACCACCTAATTTCTTAATATCACGCGTTCCGGTACTATGGTCGACTGCACCAGTTATCATGAATAACGCACCTTTAAACGTAGCATGATTAATTAAATGAAATGCAGCTGCAGTAAAGGCAGCTATATAAAGTTGACTATCTTGACCTTCAAAATGATAGCTAACTGCACCCATACCTAACATAGACATGATCATTCCGAGTTGTGACACAGTTGAAAAGGCTAGTATACCTTTTAAATCTTGTTGTTTTGTTGCATTTAAAGATGCCCAAAATAAAGTGATTAATCCAACTAGTGTAACTGTCCAAATCCAACCTTGTGATACAGCAAAAATGGGCGTCATTCTTGCAATTAAATATAAACCAGCTTTAACCATTGTTGCCGAATGTAAATAGGCACTAACAGGTGTTGGTGCTTCCATTGCATCTGGTAACCATATGTAAAAAGGTACTTGAGCTGATTTAGTAAATGCACCAATTAAAATAAATATCATAGCTAGGATAAAGAAAGAACTGTTTTGTATTTCTGCAACGTGTTGAATAATATAATGTAAACTAAATGAATCTGACGCTACAGAAAGTAAAATGATGCCACCTAAAAGGCTAAGTCCTCCAAAAACTGTGATGATTAAAGATTTTTGAGCCCCATAAATGGAAGCCTGTTTCTCTCTCCAAAATGATATAAGTAAAAAACTTGAGAACGAAGTTAACTCCCAGAATAAGTATAAAATAATAAGGTTATCTGAAAGAACAACGCCTAACATTGCACCCATGAAAAGTAATAAATAACAGTAAAAATTCCCTAATTGTTCTGATTGGCTTAAATAACCAATGGAGTATAAGACAACTAAACTGCCGACACCAGTAATCAGTAAGCTGAATAACAACCCTAATCCATCAACATAAAGGTTGAAATTCATACCGATATGTGGCATCCACTTAAAAGTTTTCATTACGGTATTACCTGACGAAGTAGTCGTAATAAAGGATAAGAAATATATAAATAAGACGACGGGGACAGGTAATACAAACCAACCTATGTGAATTCTTTTGAAGAAGCGATATAGGATTGGAATAATGAGTGCAAATATTAACGGTAATAGAACCGCAATATGTAACAAACTCATTAAATTGTCCTCCTTTAAAAATGTTTATGATATTCATTATACATGAATCATATCATTCTGAAAAACGTCTGAACGCTTGAAATTACTGAATTTCTATCCACTGTTAAATAAGAAGAAACACGTCAATTTTTAATGAAAATTTTGTTTGTATTGAATAGTATAATCAGCTTTAAGTTGTTCTAAATTTTGTAATGAACGCTTTGCATGTGCGTCATTTTTTTCTTTTAATTGTGACTCTAAATTTGAAATAGCTTGTTGAAGAGAATCTTCATATGACATTTTTTCGACATTAAAGTCACGTAATTGTGAACGCTTAGCATATCTTTTTTCATAATGGCTTAATGCTTTACGTTCATGGAAAAATACACCTGTCGATTCATTAGGATTGTGTAAATCACCTTGTTTAGGATGTTTGATCACTTGTTCAACTTGAACTAAAACGTCGTCACCAGTATCTTCTTTAATTGAAACACCGTAGCTTCCTGTCTTATGAGAAAATCGATATAACATGCTATATTACTTCCTTTCAAATGTGTTAATATATACGTATATCATAACATGAATGGAGAATTTTAATGACGAACTATCCTCAGTTAAATAAAGAGATACAAGAAGATGAAATTAAAGTTGTAATGCATACTAATAAAGGAGACATGACATTTAAGTTATTCCCTAATATTGCACCTAAAACAGTTGAAAACTTTGTTACACATGCTAAAAATGGTTACTATGATGGGGTAACTTTCCACCGCGTAATCAATGATTTTATGGTACAAGGCGGCGACCCGACTGCAACTGGAATGGGTGGCGAAAGCATTTATGGTGGTGCATTCGAAGATGAGTTTTCGTTAGAAGCGTTTAATTTATATGGTGCATTATCTATGGCTAATGCTGGTCCGAATACAAACGGTTCACAATTTTTTATCGTTCAAATGAAAGAAGTACCACAAAATATGCTAAGTCAATTAGCTGATGGTGGTTGGCCAGAACCAATCGTTAAAGCGTATGGTGAAAATGGAGGTACGCCTTGGTTAGATCAAAAACATACTGTATTTGGTCAAATGGTTGAAGGTGAAACAACATTAGAAGACATTGCGAATACGAAAGTAGGACCTCAAGATAAACCTGTACATGATGTAGTTATCGAATCTATCGATGTTACTGAATAAGGTGACTGTTTGTATTTAACGATTCGTAAACATGATTTTAGGATAATTTCAATTTAAAAAAGATTAGAAACTTCACGCTCAAGTAAAGTCATACTTTGAACGTGAAGTTTTTTAATGTTATATAACATAGAGGGGCACAACATTTTTATCAGACATTTTATTATTATCATTATGGGAATGAATAAAGTTCCATAGGATCTATTTCAAAATAATTCAAAAAATTCAACGTTATAGTTAGTCCCTTAATTTGTTTTATGCTATGATAATAGTGTTAAGAAAAACGAAATAAGGGGTTATCAAGTTGAATAATCACTACAAAGAAGGTCAACATATTAAGGTACGTGTGACTGGTATTCAACCGTATGGCGCATTTGTTGAGGCCCCTGACCATACTGAAGGACTTATCCATATTTCTGAAATCATGGATGATTATGTCCATAACTTGAAGAAATTTCTATCTGAAGGACAAGTCGTCAAAGCTAAGATTTTATCAATTGATGAAGAAGGTAAACTCAACTTGTCTTTAAAAGATAATGATTACTTTAAAAATTATGAACGTAAAAAAGAAAAACAGTCGGTGCTAGATGAAATAAAAGAAACAGAAAAGTATGGGTTTCAAACACTTGAAGAACGCTTACCGGTCTGGATCAAACGGTCTAAACGTACTATACGTCAAGATTAAAGTGACGTAATTATATTCGTTATATTTATACTAAGAATATAGGGATGATATAAACGATAGTATCTATTTTGTGATGGATATTATCGTTTTTATTTTGAGAAAGTTGAACAAGTATAGCTTCAGTCTCTAAAGAGCCCTTTGATTGTTTGATGATGATTCATATAAAAAATCTATAAGCAAATAAATAGAGCATAAAATCTTTTCATGTTATAGTCTCCATTATTATTAATCTGGAGGTAGAGTTATGAATAGTAAATATAATTCATTATTTGAAAGTGTGACTTTGCCAAATGGCGTTGAATTAAAAAATAAGTTCGTTTTAGCGCCTTTAACACACATTTCATCTAATGACGATGGCACAATTTCAGATGTTGAATTAACCTATATTGAAAAGCGTGCGAAAGATGTCGGATTAGCGATTAATGCAGCGAGTAATGTGAACGATCTTGGTAAGGCATTTCCTGGACAGCCTTCAGTAGCTCACGATGCAGACATAGAAGGTCTTAAAAAACTTGCACAAGCGATGAAGAAAAATGGTGCTAAAGCATTAGTTCAAATTCATCATGGTGGGGCTCAAGCATTACCTGAATTGACGCCCGATGGTGATGTAGCTGCTCCAAGCCCAATTTCATTAAAAAGTTTCGGCCAAAAACAAGAACACGATGCAAGAGAAATGACATCAGAAGAAATTGAACAAACGATTAAAGATTTCGGTGAAGCAACACGACGTGTTATACAGTCTGGGTTTGATGGTGTTGAAATTCATGGAGCTAACCATTATTTAATCCACCAATTTGTTTCACCTTACTACAATAGAAGAAACGATATATGGGCTGAGAATTTGAAATTCCCAATGGCTGTCATTGATGAAGTGCTTAAAGCGAAAAAAGATTATGCATCTGATGATTTCATTGTCGGATATCGTTTGTCACCAGAAGAAGCGGAATCACCAGGTATTACAATGGATATTACTGAAGAATTAGTTAATGCAATTACTAAAAAAGACATAGATTATATTCATGTATCAATTATGGATATTTATTCTAAAACACGTGATGGACAGTATGAAGGACAAAATAGATTAGAACTTATTCATAAATGGATTAATGGACGTATGCCATTAATCGGTATTGGATCAGTATTTACTGCTGATGATGCTTTAAATGCAGTTGAAGATGTTGGCGTAGAATTAGTAGCTTTAGGACGTGAGATTCTACTTGATTATGATTTTGTAGGGAAAATTAAAGAAGGTAGAGAATCTGAAATTATAAGCTATTTTGATCCAGAACGTGAAGATAATCATGAATTACCACCTAAATTATGGCAACAATTTAATAATGGTTTTTATCCTTTACCTAGAAAAGATCAATAATATATTAAAAGCTAGAAAAGATCATTTACCAATGATTATTTCTAGCTTTTTTATACACTTTTATAGAATTTTTGGTATATTGTAAAATCAATAAAAGGTGTCACTATAAGGTTTTAGAAACAATAAAAGATATATTATGACGAATTTTTAAACTTTTACTTGTACAACATAGCGGGCATGTGTCATTATATTTGTAAGGGCTTTCAAAATATAAAAATTTAAGTAATACATGTTGTAATAAGAGATAGAAAAATTACAACTTTAATAAAATGAGACTATTTAGAAATATATTAATGTAATCTGTTTGAGAGCCACTGGAAATCAGTTATGATATTGGTAACTAGCTTTAGTATTTATTAAACAAAGGGGAGATATTATGACTAAGTCAGAACAAATTATTGAATTAACAAATCACTATGGAGCACATAACTATGTACCGCTTCCAATCGTCATTGCCGAAGCAGAAGGTGTATGGGTAACTGATCCGGAAGGTAATAAATATATGGATATGCTATCTGCATATTCAGCAGTAAACCAAGGACATAGACATCCTAAAATTATTCAGGCACTTAAAGATCAAGCAGAGAAAGTAACATTAGTATCACGTGCTTTCCACAGTGATAATTTAGGTGAATGGTACAAGAAAATTTGTGAATTATCAGGTAAAGATAAAGCATTACCAATGAATACTGGTGCAGAAGCTGTTGAAACAGCATTAAAAGCAGCACGACGTTGGGCTTATGATGTGAAAGGTATTGAACCAAATAAAGCAGAAATCATTGCATTCAATGGTAACTTCCATGGTCGTACAATGGCACCCGTGTCATTATCGTCTGAAGCAGAATATCAAAGAGGATATGGTCCATTATTAGATGGTTTCCGTAAAATTGATTTTGGTGACGTAGAAAAATTAAAAGCAGCAATCACTGATAATACTGCAGCAATTTTAGTAGAGCCTATTCAAGGCGAAGCTGGTATCAATGTGCCACCAGAAGGTTATTTAAAAGCAATCAGAGAATTATGTGATGAGCATAATATCTTATTTATAGCAGACGAAATCCAAGCTGGGTTAGGCCGTTCAGGTAAGCTATTTGCCACAGACTGGGATAATGTTAAACCAGATGTATACATTTTAGGTAAAGCGCTTGGCGGTGGCGTACTGCCAATTTCCGTTGTCTTAGCTGATAAAGAAGTTTTAGATGTATTTACACCAGGTTCACATGGTTCTACATTTGGCGGTAATCCATTAGCTTGTGCCGTGTCACTAGCTGCTTTAGATGTCATTGTAGATGAAGACTTACCTGGCCGTTCATTAGAATTAGGTGGATACTTCAAATCTGAATTACAAAAAATCGAACATCCTTCAATTAAAGAAGTACGTGGCCGTGGCTTATTCATCGGAATTGAATTAACTGAGAATGCAAGACCATACTGTGAATCATTAAAAGAATTAGGTTTATTATGTAAAGAGACACATGATACAGTTATTCGATTTGCACCACCACTTGTTATTACTAAAGAAGAATTAGACCTTGCAATTGAAAAAATTAAACAAGTTTTTAAATAAGTTCAAAAAGTTGTAACAATCATTTTGCAACCCCTTTAAAAAGGATAAAGTTGTGTTACAATAATAAATGAAAGCGAAATCATTAGTTAAAAAGAGGCGAAAAGGATCATGACTGAGAATAATAATTTAGTGACTTCTACTCAAGGAATTATTAAAGAAGCTTTGCATAAATTGGGCTTTGATGATGGTATGTACGATCTAATCAAAGAACCACTAAGATTTTTACAAGTACGTATTCCAGTGCGTATGGATGATGGTACAGTTCAAACATTCACTGGTTATCGTGCACAGCATAATGATGCAGTAGGTCCAACTAAAGGGGGAGTGCGTTTCCACCCAGATGTTGACGAAGAAGAAGTTAAAGCATTATCAATGTGGATGACATTAAAATGCGGAATTGTTAATTTACCATACGGCGGTGGTAAAGGTGGTATCGTGTGTGACCCTCGTCAAATGAGTATTCATGAAGTTGAACGTTTATCTCGTGGGTATGTTAGAGCGATTTCACAATTCGTAGGACCAAACAAAGATATTCCAGCACCAGACGTATTCACTAACTCACAAATCATGGCTTGGATGATGGATGAATACAGTGCACTAGATAAATTCAATTCTCCAGGATTTATCACTGGTAAACCTATTGTACTTGGTGGATCACAAGGACGTGACCGTTCAACTGCACTAGGCGTTGTTATTGCAATTGAACAAGCAGCTAAACGTAAAGGCATGGATCTTAAGGATGCTAAAGTGGTTATCCAAGGTTTTGGTAACGCAGGTAGTTTCTTAGCTAAATTCTTATATGATTTAGGTGCGAAAGTAGTTGGTATTTCAGATGCTTACGGTGCTTTACATGACCCTAACGGTTTAGATATTGACTATTTATTAGACAGAAGAGATAGCTTCGGAACTGTAACAAACTTATTTGAAGAGACAATCTCAAATAAAGAATTATTCGAATTAGACTGTGATATCTTAGTTCCAGCAGCGATTTCAAACCAAATTACTGAAGAAAATGCTAATGATATTAAAGCAAGTATCGTGGTTGAAGCTGCAAACGGACCAACTACACCTGAAGCGACACGTATTTTAACTGAACGTGGCATCTTATTAGTACCAGATGTTTTAGCTAGTGCAGGTGGTGTAACAGTTTCATACTTCGAATGGGTTCAAAACAATCAAGGTTACTATTGGACTGAAGAAGAAGTTAATGAAAAATTACGCGAAAAATTAATTACAGCTTTCGATACAATTTATGAATTATCACAAAACAGAAAGATCGATATGCGTTTAGCAGCATATATTGTTGGTATCAAACGTACAGCAGAAGCAGCTAGATATCGTGGATGGGCATAATAGCCTTTATTAATATCGGTTAAACCCATTTATATATAAAAGAAAAACATTCACTCAGAAATTGTTGAGTGAATGTTTTTTGTTTAATTTAAATCATTTTTAACTTGTTGCAAGACTTTTAAAATAGTTTCACTGTCTTCAATATTTAGATAGTGAATCATTGGTTTGGCATTTGGATAGGGCACAACCAATCCACAATCATTCAATATTTCTGACGAAGAAGGTGTCGTTTTAATCAATAATCGGTTATCGTATAATCCACCAACTACACATTTATCATAGTATATGATATATTCTCCCATCATTTTACGAGTCGTAATATGATCTTCATTCATGTATTGCATAAATCGATTGAGTATATTTTCAGATGTTGCCATGTTTTCACAACCCTTAAGTTAAAAGTATGAATCTAACGTTAGTATACACAATGATTTATAAGTATTGCTATTTTTGGTTTAAATTTTTGTATTTATCTGCATAGTTGGTAAATACACCATCAATGCCATAGTCATTCAAACGTTGCATATCTGCTTCTTCATTAACAGTAAATGGATGTATTAGGAATCCTAAATCTTTTAAATGCTTAGTATTTTTTTCATTTAAATCTGTATATTCAGGCCCTACACCAACTGCATAAGACTTAATACGTTTTAAATCTGCTTCACTTTGGAAAGGTAACTCGCCTTTATCTAATAAACGAATTAAAGGAATATTAGGATTTAATTGTTTCATTTTTTGTAGACTAGGTTCAGAAAAAGATTGAACAATGACATGACCATTTTTAAGTGATTGATCAGTCAACATACCATGTTTGTTTAAACTTTGAATTAATTGATTTTCCATACCTGGATAAACATCAGGAGATTTTGTTTCGATATAATAATTAGCGTTTTTACCGTAACGACTTAAAATTTCATCCAAAGTAGGGACCTTTGCATTGTTATATTCTGATTTAGCAAGGTCAGGATGTTGTTTGTTAAACCAACTACCAGCATCGAGTTTCTTTAACTCTGCTAATGTATAATCTTCAACTCGTCCATGTCCATTAGTAGTACGATCAACGGTTTCATCATGCATGGCAACGAGATGACCATCTTTCGTTCTTTGTAAATCAATTTCTATGTATGACGCTCCTAATTCTTTATGACTTTTATCATAGGCATTAAATGTATGCTCAGGAGCATAACCACTTGCACCTCTATGAGCAATTGTCGTGTGAGCTTCACCAGTTAAGTTTTTCTGCCATTGCGAATGACTTTGATTAGTATGATTAGATGTTTGAGTTTGTGTTTGATTTTCAGTTGAATCTGAGGTTTGTGTTGATTGACCATCTCCGCTTGCAAGTGCTGGTGTACTGACACTTAGCATAGATAAAGTGATTGTTGCAACTCCAACAGATACCCATTTATTTAATTTCAAAGTAATAACATCCTTTCAATTTGAGTGTTACTACTATCATGGCAATATTTTTAAATATGAGAAATAGAATTTACTGAATAATTAAACAACTATAAAGAACTTAATATTCATTTCAAAATATATTAATAATTAACAAACCATTTACATTGTTGAAGTTTTAAAAATATTGAGTAGTTATGCTTTATGATATGCATTTATCTTAATGTGAAATACGTTTATATTTATCTGCATAGTTGGTGAAGACACCGTCGACACCATAACGATTTAATCGTTTCATATCAGCACTTTTATCTACAGTAAAAGGATGTACGATAAAACCTAAATCTTTTAAATGAACAGTGTTAGATTCATTTAAGTCAGTATATTCTGGACTAATGCCTGTTGCGTATTTGCGAATATATTTTAAGTCTTTATCTGTCAATTGTTGTAATTGGTGTTTTTTTAATAATCTAACTAACGGAATAGACTTATTTTGATGATGGATTTTTAACAGACTATCTTCAGAAAAGGATTGAATCATAACATGACCATTTTTTAAAGAGGTTTTATTTAATAAATCATGTTTTTGAAGTGTTTGTAAAAGTTGATCTTCCATACCTGGATAAACATTAGGTGATTTTGTTTCGATGTAATAATTTGCATTTTTACCATATCTTGACAGTATTTCATCTAAGGTTGGTACTTTGGCATTTTGATATTCTGGTTTAGCCTTTTCAGGATGTAATTGATTAAACCATTCACCAGCGTTTAGTTCTTTAATTTGTGCTAGCGTTAAATCTTTGATTTTGCCATGACCATTAGTAGTTCGATCAACTGAATCATCATGCATCGCTATGAGTTGGCCGTCTTTTGTTCTTTGTAAATCAATCTCTATGTATGAGGCGCCAATATCATGATGACTTTTATCATAGGCATTAAGTGTATGTTCAGGCGCATAACCACTCGCGCCTCTATGTGCAATTGTTACAAATGTTTCTTGTGTGGGATTGGTATGCCATTTTGAATGTTGACTGGCTTTGTTATTGAACTGTTCAGATTTAACACGAGTGTTTTGGAAGTAAGTATAAATAAACAGACCAATGAAAGACAAAAATATAAAAAATAATAAAAATAAAGTAGTTTTGGGATGTTTAAACATAGATTGCCCTTTCTAATAATTTTTGAATACTTGATTATTATACTATAAGTTGACAGGCAATATAATTATAATTTAAAACAGTTGTTTTAGGTTTTATGTTGGAAGAGGAGAGGATTGGAGAGAAAAACAAGGAGAGACAATTTGTCTCTCCTTGCTAAATATATTATGAATTTATTAATTGTTGTGCAACTGATAATTGGTGTTTAACAGCATCTTGACCTGTTGAACCATAACTTTTACGACGTTTTAAACAATTTTCAGGCTTTAAAAAGTCATAAATATCAGCTTCGATACTTTCATGATGTGATTGATAATCTTCTAAAGGTACTTCAAGTAAATAAATACCTTTATTAATACAATCTAAGACGATTTTTCCAACAATTTCATGTGCTGTTCTAAATGGAACGTTCTTACTCACTAGATAATCTGCTAATTCAGTAGCATTTGAAAAATCTTTAGTAACTGTTTCATTTAAACGGTTGGTATTTACCGTCATAGTATCTAGCATACCTTCAAATATTTTTAATGAACCTTTAATGGTATGAATCGCATCAAATAAGCCTTCTTTATCTTCTTGCATATCCTTGTTATAAGCTAATGGTAATCCTTTGAGTGTTACTAACATACTCATTAAATGTCCTGTGGTACGTCCAACTTTACCTCTAATCAATTCAGCCATATCAGGATTTTTCTTTTGAGGCATGATGGATGACCCTGTAGAAAAGGCATCAGATAAAGTAATGAATTTAGCTTCATCTGTAGACCAAAAGATAATTTCTTCAGAAAATCTTGATAAATGAACCATAGTTAATGAGATATTATGCAAAGTTTCAACAATATAGTCACGGTCACTTACTGCGTCCAAACTATTTTCATAAACTGCACTAAAATTGAGTAATTCTTGTGTTTCATGACGATCAATAGGATGTGTTGTCCCACTTAATGCTGCTGCACCAAGAGGGGAGATATCGATTCTTTTCATACTATCTTGGAAACGTGATTTATCACGTTCTAACATCCAAAAGTAAGTCATAATGTGATGTGCAAATGAAATAGGCTGTGCACGTTGCAAGTGCGTATAACCTGGCATAATCGTATCGACATGTTGGTTAGCAATTGTCAGTATTGTTTGTTGTAATGATTTAATTAATTCAATAATGCCACTTACTTCTTCTTTAGTATATAAATGCATATCTGTAGCTACTTGGTCATTTCTACTTCTTCCTGTGTGAAGTTTACCCCCAGCTTCACCAACACGTTGAATCAGTTCATGTTCAATATTTAAATGAATATCTTCTAATGACGCTTTGAATTCGATTTTATTTTGATGTACGTCTTTTTGTATTGCTTTTAGCCCTTCGATAATTGTATGGGCTTCATCTTGACTGATAATATTTTGATTAGCGAGCATTGTAGCATGTGCAATACTGCCTTGTACATCTTGATCGATTAGATTTTGATCGAAATCAATTGAAGCATTAAATTCATCAACCCATTCTTCTGGTTGTGCTTCAAATCTGCCTCCCCAAGCTTTATTACTCATTACTATAGCCTCCATGTAACATAGCATTGACTTGTGTTGGTAAACCATAAATATCGATAAATCCTACTGCAGCTTCTTGATTAAAGGCATCTTCTTTAGTATAAGTCGCAAGTTTTTCATCATATAGTGTATATGGTGATTTTCTGCCGTTTACAATCGCATTGCCTTTGAATAATTTAACTCTTACGTCACCTTCAACATATTGTTGTGTACTGTCTATAAATTGTTTAAGGCTATCAGTCAACGGTGAGAACCATAAACCATTGTACACTTGTTCAGAAAATTGCTTTTCAATGACTGGTTTGAAGTGTGCCACGTCTTTAGTAAGCGTAATTGTTTCTAATGCTTTATGTGCTTTTAAGATGACTTCCGCACCTGGTGTTTCATAGATTTCTCTTGATTTAATACCTACTAATCTGTTTTCAACATGGTCAATTCTACCAATACCATGTTTACCAGCTAATTCATTTAAATAAAGGATTAAGTCATCTAAATTGTAATCTTTACCATCAACTTGAACAGGTACACCATTTTTAAATGAAAGGATAATTTCATCAGCTTCATCAGGTGTATCTTCTAATGCATTCGTTAAATCGAAGGCATCTTCAGGGGGAGCAGCATATGGATCTTCTAAAATACCGCATTCGTTAGCTCTACCCCATAAATTTTGATCGATGGAATAAGGTGAATCATAGTTAATAGAAACTGGAATATTATGTTTGATAGCATAATCAATTTCTTCTTCACGACTCCATGCCCATTCTCTTACTGGTGCAAATGCTTTTAAGTTAGGATTAAGGGCTTTAATAGCAACTTCGAAACGTACTTGGTCATTACCTTTACCTGTACATCCGTGAGCAATACCTACTGAATTTGTTTTTTCAGCAATTTCAACTAACTTTTTAGAGATTAGGGGACGAGATAATGCTGATACTAATGGATATGCATTTTCATACATTAAATTCCCTTTAATAGCATAGCTAACATAATCATCACTAAATTCTTTTGTTGCATCAATGATGTGACATTCTACAGCACCCATTTTTAATGCTTTGTCATGAACAAGGTCTAAATCTTTACCTTCTCCTACATCTAAACAACAAGCGACTACATCGTATCCTTTGTCAATTAACCATTGTACTGCAACGCTTGTATCTAATCCTCCGGAATATGCTAAAACGATTTTCTCTTTCATATTTACACCTCAAATTATTTTCAGAATTTTAATATAAATTCATCATAGCAAATTCTTGATGAAAAATAAACCATAAAACTACATAAATATACATTTTAGGTATAACTTTTTAGAACCGAAATACATGTAATGGTTGATTTGTAGGTATTTTGATTAATTAATAATTTTTAGAAAATTGTATAAAGGGAGGGTGGTGTTTTGATGATTTAAGAAGATGACACTGAAAATTCACTTTTTGAATATAAAATAGAGACTTGTGAATTGAATAGCATATACAAACTTAGTAGAATTAAAGTAGTAAAACTTAGGAGGCTTTTTAGATGACTCATATTCAATTAGATTATGGTAAGACTTTAGAATTTTTTGGAGAACATGAATTAGAACAACAAAAAGATATCGTGAAGACATTACACAAAACGATACATGAAGGAACTGGTGCAGGAAATGATTTCTTGGGTTGGGTAGACCTTCCTGTTGATTATGATAAAGAAGAGTTTTCAAGAATTGTAGAAGCTTCTAAACGTATTAAAGCAAATTCTGACGTGTTAGTTGTTATTGGTATTGGTGGTTCATACCTTGGTGCACGTGCTGCTATTGAAATGCTAACATCTTCATTCAGAACAAATAATGACTATCCTGAAATTGTGTTTGTAGGTAATCATTTATCTTCAAGCTATACAAAAGAGTTAGTAGATTATTTAGCTGACAAAGATTTTTCTGTAAATGTTATTTCTAAATCTGGTACAACTACAGAACCAGCAGTTGCATTCCGTTTATTCAAACAATTAGTTGAGAATAAATATGGTAAAGAAGAAGCTAAAAAACGTATCTTTGCTACAACTGATAAGCAAAAAGGTGCATTGAAACAATTAGCTACGAATGAAGGCTATGAAACATTTGTAGTACCTGATGATGTAGGTGGTCGCTATTCAGTTTTAACTGCTGTAGGTTTATTACCAATCGCAGCTGCAGGTATTAATATTGAAGCAATGATGATTGGTGCAGCAAAAGCACGTAAAGAATTATCTTCTGACAAATTAGAAGAAAATATTGCTTATCAATATGCAACAATCCGTAACCTTCTGTATAGCAAAGGTTATACAACTGAAATGCTTATTAACTATGAACCTTCAATGCAATATTTCAATGAATGGTGGAAACAATTATTCGGTGAATCAGAAGGTAAAGACTTTAAAGGTATTTATCCTTCAAGTGCTAACTACACAACTGATTTACATTCATTAGGACAATACGTACAAGAAGGTCGTCGTTTCTTATTTGAAACAGTTGTAAAAGTGAATCATCCAAAACATGATCTTACTATTGAAGAAGATAGTGACGATTTAGATGGATTAAATTATCTTGCTGGTAAAACAATTGATGAAGTTAATACAAAAGCGTTTGAAGGTACATTATTAGCACATACTGATGGCGGCGTTCCAAATATCGTTGTTAACATTCCACAATTAGATGAAGAAACATTTGGTTATGTCGTTTACTTCTTCGAACTTGCTTGTGCTATGAGCGGCTATCAATTAGGTGTCAATCCATTCAATCAACCTGGTGTAGAAGCATATAAACAAAATATGTTTGCTTTACTTGGTAAACCAGGATTTGAAGATATGAAGAAAGACCTTGAAGCAAGATTATAAGTTATCAATTGCAAAGCAAACATGATTAATTTTAAATATTAAAATATAATTGAAATCATACCGATGGAACATATTAAGTTTCATCGGTATTTATATTGATATTGAGAATAATCTAGGTCTTAAGATGTATTTATTAAATTCAAAAAAGATAGTTGTTTCAAAAAGCTATAATTACAACTATAATAAATATAGTAATGTTTACCGAAGAAAGGATTTGGGATTTTGTCGTTTGAACAGTTAGAAGAGTGGTTTGATTTATTTCGGCAATTTGGATATATTCCAGGTTTTGTGCTCATTTATTTTCGTGCGATTATTCCAATATTACCACTAACGTTATATGTCATATTAATAATGCATACATATGGTGCAATCGTAGGTATTATCATTTGTTGGCTAGGTATTGTTTCCGGTACTTTTACTATGTTTTTAATATTCAAGCGATTAGTCAACACAAATAAGATGAAGCAATTTAAAACTAAGCGATCTGTACAACGATTAATTAGTTTTATTGATAGACAAGGTTTAATACCATTATTTATATTATTATGCTTTCCATTTACACCAAATACCTTGATTAATGTCGTAGCAAGCCTTTCACATATTAAGACAAAGTATTATTTTATTGTACTAACTTTATCTAAATTGATTTCTATCACTGTATTAGGGATAATGGGACGAGAAGTAACGACTATTTTCACTAATCCGATAAGAGCAATTGTGACTATACTTTTTTTCATCATACTTTGGTTTATCAGTAAAAGAGTAGAAAAGCATTTTATGGGCTCTACTAAGGAGTGAAAAAGTGAAAACTGTTATTAAATATTTGATTTCCTTAATATTTGCGATTATTATTGTACTGTTCATCCAAACATTCCTAATTAGAGGAGCTATTGTCACAGATGACAATATGTCACCTACTTTAGTTAAAGGTGATAGATTAATTGTTAATAAAATAAAAGTGACATTCAATTTATTGGATACTGGTGATATTATTATGTACAACATTGACGGACATACGCATTTTGGTAGGATTATAGGCGAACCAGGTCAATCTATTGAAATAAGAAATAATAAAATTTATCGTGATGATAGAGAAGTTAAAGATAAATTTGCGAAAAATAGACAATTAAAAAACTTTTCATTAAGAGATATGAAATATTCTGATGGCGATATCATTTCCCCTAAACATTATTTTGTGTTAAATGATAATGATCATAATCAATCAGACTCTAGACGCTATGGTTTAATTGATAAAAAGAATATTATTGGAGATATAAGTATTAAATATTATCCGTTTGAAGCATTTACGACAGATTTTAAATGAATATAAGAGGTGTCTAATTTGAAAAAAGAAATTATGGAGTGGGTTATTGCCATAGTAGTGGCTTTAGCATTAGTGTTTTTAATAGGAAAATTTGTTGGTCAACTGTATACAATTAAAGGTGATTCAATGGACCCAACATTAAAAGACGGTGAACGTGTAGTTGTAAATATTATGGGATATAAAATAGGTGATGTGAAAAAAGGGAATGTCATCGTTTTCCATGCTAACAAGAAAGATGACTACGTAAAACGTGTGATTGGGGTACCTGGTGATAAAGTACAATATAAAAAAGACCAATTATACATTAATGGTAAGAAACAAGACGAACCATATTTAAATTATAATGAGAAGCGTAAGCAAGTTGAATATATTACAGGTACTTTCCAAGTGAAAGATTTAGCTAATGCAAATTCTAAATCTAATGTTATACCTAAAGATAAATACTTAGTTCTAGGTGATAATCGTGAAGTAAGTAAAGATAGTCGTTCTTTCGGCTTAATCGATAAAGATCAAATTGTTGGTAAAGTATCATTCAGATTCTGGCCATTAAATGAATTTAAATTTAACTTTAATCCAGATAATACTAAAAATTAATATGATTTGAAGCGGTAGATGTTGTGATGACGTCTACCGCTTTTTTGTTATACATACCTTGCCGGGGAGCGGGGACCCAAACATAGAGAATTTCAAAAAGAAATTCTACAAACAATGAAAGCTATGGTTACGACGAAATCTCAATATTAATTTAAATTAAAGGATCACCCTAGCTAAAGCTAGTGCGCATAAAGTCATACTTTTGCAAAGCAAATTAGTATGACTTACCTAATAGTGAAAGCTATTAGGAACAATAATTTATAAAAATGTAGTGTTAAGAAATATACATATAATATTGAGTGACTTGGCAGTAGTTGACTGAACTAAAATCAATATTCTATTAATCTTAGTTATAGTCAACCTTGTAGGGGAGCAGGGACCCAAAACATAGAGAATTTCAAAAAGAAATTCTACAAGCATTGCAAGTTGGGGTTACGACGAAATCTCAATATTAATTTTAGAGATTTCTGTACCACTCCCGTGTTAAAATGTTGTCAAAGGAGTGAAGGCTGTAATGGAATTAAATGCATATATAGGTAGAGCTGGGACTGGTAAATCCACAGCAATGGTTAACGAAATTAAAGATAAAATGAAACGTGACCCACTTGGAGATCCAATTATTTTAATCGCTCCAACACAAAGTACATTTCAATTTGAACAAGCATTTGTCAATGACGAAGCATTGAATGGTAGCTTAAGAACCGAAGTACTTCACTTTGAAAGATTAAGTCATAGAGTATTCCAAGAAGTTGGAGGCTTTACGGAACAGCGACTTTCTAAGGCTGCGACAGAAATGATGATTTATCATCTAGTACAACAATATCAAGATGATATGAAATTATATCGTTCGCAAGCTAAATATTTTGGATTTAGTGAAAAGTTAGCAGAGCAGATTCAAGATTTTAAAAAGTACTCTGTTTTACCAGAACATATAGATGAATTTTTAAATACACATCATGTTCAAACAAGAACAAAACATAAATTAGAAGATATTTCTTTAATATATAAGCAATTTGAATCGAGAATGCACGGACAATTTATTACAGTAGAGGACTCATTACGTCAATTTATCAAACAAATGGATCAATCTGAGTGGTTGAAACGGTCAGAAATATACATAGATGGCTTCCACAACTTTTCAACATTAGAATATGAAATGATACAAGCATTGGTAAAGCATGCTAAAAAGGTAACAGTATTACTCACTACTGATGGCAATCAAGATGCTTTCAGTTTATTTAGAAAACCCTCAGAAGTACTTACTCATCTCGAAGATATAGCACAAGATTTGCATATTCAATTAAATAAAAATATCTTTACAGATATTTATCGCTTTGAAAATAATGACTTAAAATCATTGGAGTCACAATTTGATGCATTACAAATCACGCCACAGAAATCAGAGGGATTTATCGATATCTTCGAATCATCAAGTATGAGAGAAGAAATAAATGAAATCGCACGTCAAATACTTAAAGACACACGAGATAATCAATTACGTTTTCAAGACATTGCGATCCTCTATAGAGATGCGTCTTATGCGGATTTATTTGAATCTATATTACCTTTATATCAAATTCCATTTAATATCGATACAAAGCGTTCAATGACACATCATCCTATTATGGAAATGATTCGTTCATTAATCGAAGTCATACAATCTAATTGGCATATCAATGCAATGATGCGTTTGTTAAAAACAAATGTACTCACAGACCAATTTAAAAATAGCACCCATCTTATAGATTTATTGGAAAACTTTGCGATAGAACGAGGAATATATGGCAAAAAATGGTTAGATGATGAGATATTTAATATTGAAAACTTTAGAAAAATGGGACGTAAAGAACATCAACTGACTCAAGAAGAAAGAGACACATTCGAACAGGTAGTTAAATTAAAAACAGATGTCATCGATAAAATTTTACACTTTGAACAAGCCATGAATGAAGGCGAAACAGTACGTGATTTTGCGACGGCATTTTATGAGAGTATGGAGTATTTTGAATTGCCGAATCATTTGATGACTGAGAGAGATATGCTAGATAATGATGGCTATCATGAACAAGCTGAAGAAATTGATCAAATTTGGAACGGATTAATACAAATTTTAGATGACCTAGTGACCGTCTTTGAGACCGAAAATATGTCATTATCCCGTTTCTTGGAAGTGTTTGATATAGGATTAGAACAATTAGAATTTGTTATGATTCCACAAACACTAGATCAAGTAAGTATTGGTACCATGGATTTAGCAAAAGTAGATAATAAAAAGCATATCTTCCTAGTAGGTATGAATGATGGTTCAATGCCACAACCCATTTCTTCCTCTAGTTTAATTAGTGACGATGAAAAGAAATTATTTGAAGAAAATGCCCAAATTGAATTAAGCCCTACGTCAGATATTCTACAAATGGATGAAGCATTTGTGTGTTATATCGCGATGAGCCGTGCAACATCTAAAGTGACATTTTCATATAGTTTAATGGGGGCATCTGGTGATGAAAAAGAAATGAGTCCATTTTTAGCTCAAATTAAAGATATTTATCAAGACTTGAATGCGATAAATATCCATCAGATGCATCTAGCGCAACCCATGTCGTTAATTGAACATGTACATCAGACTAAAATTAATTTGTTTGAATCACTTAGAGCGTGGTTAGACGAAGAAATTGTAGCAGATACATGGATAGATGCATACCAAGTTATGAGAGATGACGAGCATTTAAATAAGGACCTAGATTACTTAATTACGTCATTAACTTATGATAATGAGACAACACAACTTAGTGAAACACTGGCGCAAGACTTATATGGTAAAACAATCAATGCAAGCGTTTCGAGATTCGAAGGATATCAACAATGTCCATTTAAACACTACGCTTCACATGGCTTACGACTCAATGAACGTACAAAATATGAATTACAGAACTTTGATTTAGGTGATATCTTCCATTCTGTATTGAAATACATTTCAGATCGTATCAATGGTGATTTTAAACATTTAGACCAAAAGAAAATCAAAGCTTTAACAACTGAGGCATTAGAAACTATTCTACCTAAAGTGCAATTTAATTTACTGAATTCATCTGCATATTACCGCTACTTATCACGAAGAATAGGTGCCATTGTTGAGACGACACTCAATGCATTAAAATATCAAGGCGATTATACAAAATTCAAACCACAACAATTTGAAACAGGTTTCCGTAAAAAGCCTAAATCTGATGATGAGTTAATTGCACAATCATTAACAACTAAACAAGGTGTACCCATTAATATCAGAGGTCAAATTGACCGTATTGATACGTATACTAAAGACAATCAAAGCTATGTTAATATTATCGATTATAAATCGTCAGAAAGTAGTGCTACGCTTGATTTGACGAAAGTGTATTATGGCTTACAAATGCAAATGATGACATATATGGATATTGTGCTTCAAAATCAAGATAGATTAGGATTAACAGATATAGTTAAACCTGGAGGATTGCTATATTTCCATGTTCATGAGCCAAGATTAAAATTGAAAAACTGGTCGGAAATTGATCAAGACAAAATAGAAAAAGACTATATTAAATCATTTAAAATGAGTGGATTAGTTAATAGTGATGAAGATGTTTTAGATGCATTAGATATTCGATTAGAACCTAAGTTTAAATCCGATATAGTACCAGTTGGTTTAACGGCTAAAGGTGCTATTAGTAAAGCTGGTAGTCAAGTTGCGGATGAAAAAACCATTTATAAATTTATAGAACATAATAAAAATAACTTTATTGATACAGCAACACATATTATGGATGGTCACACAGAAGTATCACCACTTAAATATAAACAAACATTGCCATGTCAATTTTGTAGTTATCAATCAGTATGTCATGTGGATGGTATGATTGATAGTAAACGATATCGCACAGTTGATGAATCGATTAATCCAATAGAAGTAATACAACAAATGGAAGAAAATGGAGGTGAAGATGAATGATACCTACAAAACCTAAAGATGTTATTTGGACAGATGCACAATGGCGTAGTATTTATGCAAAAGGTCAAGATACGTTAGTAGCGGCTGCTGCAGGATCAGGAAAGACAGCTGTTCTTGTAGAGAGAATTATTCAACGAATTTTAAGAGATGAAATTGATGTTGACCGTTTATTAGTTGTAACATTTACGAATTTAAGTGCTAGAGAGATGAAGCATCGTGTGGATCAACGTATTCAACAGGCATCCATAGAAGATCCCAATAACGAACATTTAAAAAATCAACGTATCAAAATACATCAAGCACAAATATCCACATTGCATAGCTTTTGTTTAAAACTAATTCAACAACATTATGATGTATTAGATATCGATCCGAATTTTAGAACGAGTAGTGAAGCGGAAAATATTTTACTTTTAGAACAAACGATCGATGAGGTTTTAGAACAACACTATGATAAGTTAAATCCTGATTTCATTGATTTAACAGAGCAATTATCCAATGATCGTAGCGATACACAATTTAGAAACATAATTAAACAGTTATATTTCTTTAGTATTGCTAATCCTGATCCATTCCAATGGTTAAATCAACTCTCTGCACCATACGATGATGAAAGACAGCAAGATGATTTATTAAAATTATTAAACGATTTAGCAATGATTTTTATTAATGCTGGTCATGAGTCACTTGAAAAAAGTTATGAATTATTTTCAATGATGGAAGGTGTTGAGAAACAATTAGAAGTTATTGAACAAGAACGTCGATTTATACGTGATTTATATCATAACGATCAATTACAGGTTGATGTACTTGTTCATCATCAATTTGTAAGTCGATTCCCAAGTATTAGCGCTAAAATAAAAGAAGAAAATGCGATGATGCTCGACGCTCTAGAAGATGCAAAAGCCTCATATGATAAATATAAAGACCTGATTAATAAAGTAAAAAACGATTATTTTTCAAGAACTCCAGAAGATTTAAAACGCGATATGCAATTACTTGCACCGCGTGTGCGCTATCTTTCAGAAATTGTGAAAGATGTCATCCATGATTTTAGTAAGCATAAGCGAAGTCGAAATGTATTAGATTTTGCAGATTACGAACATTTTGCACTTCAAATTTTAACCAATGAAGATGGTACACCTTCAGCCATCGCTGACATGTATCGTCAACATTTTTCTGAAATTTTAGTGGATGAGTATCAAGACACGAACCGTGTACAAGAGAAAATCTTATCTTGTATTAAAACGGGAGATGAGTCGAATGGTAATTTATTCATGGTTGGTGACGTAAAGCAATCCATTTATAAATTTAGACAAGCAGATCCTAGCTTATTTATTGAAAAATATAATCGATTTAATGTGGATGGACAGAATGCAGGAATGCGTATTGATTTATCGCAAAATTTCCGTTCACGTAAAGAAGTATTATCTACTACTAATTATTTATTTAGGCATATGATGGATGAAGCAGTAGGTGAAATCACTTACGATGATGCTGCACAATTGTATTATGGCGCACCATTTGATGAAGTAGATCATAATGTAGAATTACGTACATTAGTAGAAGCTAGCTCCGAAAATAGTAAATTAACGGGTACTGAGCAAGAAGCCAATTATATCGTTGAACAAGTAAAAGATATTTTAGAACATCGAAAAGTCTATGATATGAAAACAAATACGTATCGACCAGCGACGTATAAAGATATCGTTATTCTAGAACGAAGTTATGGCCAAGCACGTAATTTACAACAAGCATTTAAAGATAATGATATCCCTTTCCATGTCAATAGTAGGGAAGGATATTTTGAACAAACAGAAGTACGTTTAATATTATCGTTTCTTCGCACAGTTGATAATCCATTACAAGATATTTATTTAGTCGGGTTAATGCGTTCAGTGATTTATCAATTTACAGAAGATGAATTAGCTAATATTCGCGTATTTAGTCCGAATGATGATTATTTTTATCAATCGATTCAACAATATATAAAAAATGATATGGCTAATAAAAAATTAGTAACTAAGTTAAAACGATTTTTAGCTGATATTCAACATTATCAAGATTATAGTCAACGTTACCCTGTCTATCAATTAATTGATAAATTCTATAACGACCATTATGTGATTCAATATTTTAGTGGACTCATAGGTGGCAGAGGACGTCGTGCAAATCTTTATGGCTTGTTTAATAAAACAATTGAATTTGAGAATTCAAGTTTCCGAGGATTATACCAATTCATTAGATTTATCGATGAGTTGATTGATAGAGGTAAGGATTTCGGTGAAGAAAATATCGTAGGTCCGAATGATAATGTGGTTAGAATGATGACCATTCATAGTAGTAAAGGATTGGAATTCCCATTTGTCATTTATTCAGGACTATCTAAACGATTTAATAAAAATGATCTGAGTAGACAAGTTGTATTGAATCAGAAATATGGTTTGGGTATGGATTATTTCGATGTTAATGAAGATATTGCGTATCCTTCATTATCTTCAGTTGCTTACAAGGCAATTAACGAGAAGGAAATGATTTCTGAGGAAATGCGTTTAATTTACGTTGCATTAACACGTGCCAAAGAGCAGTTAATTCTAATAGGAAGAGTAAAAGATGAAAAAGAGTTGGGCAAATTAGAAAGGTTACCAATTTCAGGAAATCATCTTGCTGTTAATGAACGTTTAACTGCATCAACACCATTTACTATGATTTATAGTATTTTAGCTAAATATCAATCTTCAAGTATTACGAATGATCAAAAGTTTGAATCAGACATTGAACAATTAGATAGTAATGTTAAACCGAGAGTGAATTTATATGTAGATAACTTCGAAGATATTTCTACAGAGACCGTAGTTTCAGAAAGTGAAATAAGAACTGTGGAAGATATTGAACGTTATCAAAGCGGTAATGATGACATCAAAGCTAAAATTAAAGAAAAACTTACATTTGAATATCTATATCAAAAGGATATTGAAAAACCATCAAAGCAGTCTGTATCTGAATTGAAGCGTCAATTAGAAACAGAGGAAAGTGGTACAAATTATGATCGAGTGCGTCAATACCGTATTGGTGTATCAACATACGAAAGACCTAAGTTTTTAAGTCAACAAGGTAAACGTAAGGCGAATGAAGTAGGAACATTGATGCACACAGTCATGCAGCACTTGCCATTTAAAAAAGATAGATTAACTGAAACCGAGTTAGACGAATATATAGATCTTTTAGTTGAAAGAAATATTATCGAATCAGACGCTAAAGAGGATATAAGATTTAATGAGATTATGACATTTATACAAAGTGATTTATACATGAATATTGCATGTGCTGATCGCGTTTTCCGAGAACTGCCATTTGTAGTCAATCAAGCTAAAGTGGATCAGTTAGAGTTAGTTGATGAAGGTGTATCGATTATTCAAGGTATGATTGACTTGATTTATGTGAGTGAAGGTCAATATTACTTTGTAGATTATAAGACAGATGCCTTTAATCGTCGAAGAGGATTAACAGATGAAGAAATTGGACAACAATTGAAAGATAAATATCAAATTCAGATGAAATATTATCGCAACACATTAGAAACGATTCTTCAAACCAAAGTTAAAGGTTATCTATATTTCTTTAAATTTGGCATGTTAGAAATTGATAACCATGAATGATTTAAGACTATCCAAATGCAATATCATCATTAATCTGTAGAAACTTTCTTAATTTTCTTACTTATATATTTGTTATTTCGTGGTCATTATAGTTATAATATGTATTAAGATATAGATGAGGAGTTGATTATGAATGAAATTTTTATCATTCAAGCATAATGACAGAACTTCATACGGTGTTAAAGTTAAACGTGAAGATGCTGTTTGGGATTTAACATTAGTATTTGCTGATTTTGCGGAAAGTGATTTTCATCCAAAAACATTATTAGCAGGGTTACAACAAAACCAAACGTTAGATTTCCAAGAACAAGTACGTAAAGCAGTTGTTGCTGCAGAAGATAGCGGTAAAGCTGAAGATTATAAAATTTCATTTAATGATATTGAGTTTTTACCTCCAGTTACACCACCGAATAACGTTATTGCTTTCGGTCGTAACTATGAAGACCATGCGAGTGAATTGAACCATGAAGTACAACGTTTATACGTATTTACTAAAGCTGCGTCATCATTAACAGGTGATAGTGCCACAATTCCTAATCATAAAGATATTACAGATCAATTAGACTATGAAGGTGAATTAGGTATTGTCATTGGTAAGTCTGGAGAAAAAATCCCTAAAGCGCTAGCATTAGACTATGTTTATGGTTATACAATTATTAATGATATTACAGACCGTAATGCACAAAATAATCATGACCAAGCATTTTTATCTAAAAGTTTAACTGGCGGTTGCCCAATGGGACCATATATCGTTACGAAGGATGAACTTCCTACTCCTGAAAATGTTAACATTGTAACTAAAGTTAATAATGAAATCCGTCAAGATGGTAATTCTGGTGAAATGATTTTAAAAATTGACGAGTTAATTGAAGAAATTTCTAAATACGTTGCTTTACATCCAGGAGACATTATTGCTACTGGTACACCAGCTGGAGTGGGTGCAGGTATGCAACCACCTCAATTTTTACAACCAGGCGACGAAGTAAAAGTAACAATTGATAATATCGGTACTTTAACAACATATATTTCAAAATAATTGATGGAATTGTATAATGTTAAATAACAAAGTAGCTATCTTGAAGGTATTAAACTTCAATGATAGCTACTACTTTTATGTTATGATAATTAAAGTAAATAAATTAGTGGGGGGACATTGTCTTGTTACATGTTCATATTTTAAGTTGGGTATTAGCAATCATTTTATTTTTTGCAACATACTTAAATATTTCAAAAGTACAAGGAGCATCACCATATTTTAAACCTTTACAAATGTTGCTAAGATTATTTATGGTATTGGCGCTTATTTCTGGATTCTGGGAATTAATTAAAGAATTCGCAGCAGCAAGCCAAGGTGAAGGTGGCAATCATATGTTACTTACATTGAAAATGCTTTGTGGCTTAGGCGTATTAGCATTGATGGAAGTTTCAATTGCTAAGAGAAAGAAACATGAAAATAGTGATAAATTATTCTGGATGACGATTGCATTAATTATCGTAACTATCGCAATCGGTATTATTCTTCCATGGGGACCAATCAGTAAGATGTTCGGTTTAGGATAATAAGTCATAAACCATGTTTATGTAAAATATAGGAGGTTGAGACATAAAGTTTTTGGGCTTTTGTCTCGACCTCTTTACTTTATTTATTGTGCTTTGTAACCAATCATATTGATTAAATCTTTGGGATGACTATATGGTGGAGCGTAGGCAACTTCGAATTCTGTTAATTCATCAACTGTCATATTATTTTGCATCGCCATTGATAAAACATCAATTCGTTTATCTACGCCTTCTTGACCAACTGCAGCTGCACGTATGATTACTCTTGTATCTTCATCATAATAAACTCTTAAATGTAAGGGTGTATTACCTGGGTAATAACCTGCATGTGCACCTTGCTTCGTTTCAACCATTTTATAATTAAAGTGAGATAACTCATCAGGTTTGACGCCAACACTAGCAAATGTATAATTAAAGAATTTTACAATATTTGCGCCAAGATATCCTTTAAATTTAATATTGCTTTTTCCAACAAGTTGTTCTGCGATTACACTGGCAGCACGATGAGCGCCCCAAGCGAGAGGTACATTAGCTTTTAAGTTCACGTGTCTGTAATGGGATGTGATGACATCGCCTAATGCATAGATATTATGAATATTAGTTTGGAAATAATCATTAACCGGTATAAAGCCCTTGTCATCAATTTGGATATTAGATGACTTAATAAATTCAGAATTAGGTTTTGTACCGATACCTTCAATGATGATATCAAATTGTTCTTTTTTACCAGATTTGAATGAAACGTCATGACCATTGATATCAGTGATTTCTTCATTTAAACGATACTCAATATGTTTTTCTTCTAGTTCATCAAAGATAGGTTGATTCATATCTTGATCCATTAATTTATTGACTTGTTCGGAGCGATGAATAAGTGTGATATCTAACCCACGTTGATATAAATTTTCAAGCACTTCAAGCGAAATATAACCGGCACCTACAATAAGTGCTTTATGAACGTCATGAGTATCAATATATTCATTAATTGCATCAGTATCTTCTAAATTCCTTAAAGTAAAGGCCATGTCAGTATTAAAGTTAAGTCGATTGGCACTGCAACCAGGACTAAGTATTAAATAATCATAAGGTTCTTCAAATGTTTCGTCAGTTGTTCTATTTTTTACAGTAACAGTTTGACGCGTATCATTAATTGCTATGACTTCATGATATGTTTTAACATTAATATGCTTTTTGTCATAAAAGGCATCAGGTGTATATGCTAAAACTTTTTCTCTTTCAGTGATTGTATCGCTTAAATAATATGGTAAAGCACAATTTGCAAAGCTCATATCTCTATCTTTTTCAAATACAGTAATCTCACTACTTTGATCTAAACGTCTAATTTGGCTAGCACAAGTAGCACCACCTGCTACAGCACCAACTACAACAATTTTACTCATTTGACAACCTCCTTATATCATAAAAATGCTGAGATAGTATCGTGTCACCATCTCAGATTGATTTAACATCCTGATCTATGAATAATATCGGATATTTAAATTAAAGAAGTCATTTAAATATCTACCAATACCATCATCGTTGTTACTAAATGTAGTTTCGTCAGCTATATCCTTTAGTTCTTGTAAACCATTATCCATAGCAATACCATGTTGTGCATATTTAATCATTTCAATATCATTATCTTCGTCACCGAAAGCAATAATATGTTGTGGATCAATATTTAAAAACTGTCTGACTTGTTCAATACCACGCGCTTTATTAATACCACGTTTAACGATTTCTATCACTGGGAAAGGTGCGCCCCAACGACGATGTTCTATATTTTCAGCATAAAAATGAGTCAATTTATCTTTTATTTCTGGGATTTTACTTTCTTCAGCTTCTACTAACAGTGATGTAGGTGCTTCATTAAGTTGTTCAAGTAAGTTACCAGTTTGGATTCTAGGATTACCCATAGAGAAACCTTCAAACAAACGAGGATCATGATTATTGATAAAAACATAATCTTTAACTTCTGCAATGATATTAGTCACTTGAAATTGTTGTAGCTTTTCGATGATATTTTTTGACATATCAATGTCTAATACTTCATGTATTGTTTTGAATTCATCAGATTTAGGGTGATGTACATAGGCACCATTAAAGTTCACAACTGGTGTATCCATATTTAACTCATGATAATAAATTTGGCTCGCTCGGTATGGGCGTCCAGTTGCTATCATAATGGAGTGACCGCGTTGTTGTAATTCAGTTAACACTTGTTTCGTATAATTAGAAATTTCTTTATTATCATTTAGTAAAGTTCCATCTAAGTCTAAGCAAATTAAATAAGGTTGCATAACTATCTCCTTATGTCGTTGTAATATATTGTAGTAGTATCATAGCATTTTATTGGCGTTTTGTCGGATATTTGATATATTAGTATAAAGATAAATATAGAGAGGTGATACTAATGGAAGAGGCGTTAAAAGATAGTATCCTAGGGGCTCTAGAAATGGTAATCGACCCTGAATTAGGCATTGATATTGTTAATTTAGGTTTAGTATATAAAGTTGATGTGGATGATGAAGGACTTTGTACTGTTGAGATGACATTAACTTCTATGGGTTGTCCTTTAGGACCGCAAATTATCGAACAAATTAAAACTGTTTTAGCAGAGATTCCAGAAATTCAAGATACTGAAGTAAACATTGTATGGAGTCCACCATGGAATAAAGACATGATGTCTAGATACGCAAAAATTGCACTAGGCGTTGGATAATCTTTATGACAAAGAATAAGAATGGTCATGTAGTTTAATGCACGAATTGTGTATAGGATACTATGTGCCATTCTTTTTTATTTTTGAAGCGTATAACCATGCATATATAAGTCAAACTCTGACGGATTATTCCTAAATATAAAAAAATTCTTTGGAAAATTATCAGAAAAACAAATCGTCAATAAAAATATAGTATTCATTTAGTATTTAAATTGAATTTATATTACGGTTGTATTACAATATTTAAGACTGATTGTAACTAGAACACAATAAATTTAAGTTGTGAATAAATTGTCAGTAGAGTAACCTTAGTCCAACTCTACAGACTATTAAAGTTAATCTGTTTTGAAAATGATGATTTAGACATTTTATAAGACATACATATCTCTTTTAACTTAAGACTCGAATGACATTGATGTATTGATTAATCATATTAATTAGTAAGATGTCTTAAACGAAATTCGAAATGATTCTATGGGGAAGAAAGTGAAATATGGAAAAAGAATATAAAAGAACTAAAACTAGGGGTAAGCGATTAAGATATATGCCTGGTTTGGATGGATTAAGAGCGATAGCCGTTATCGGTATTATCATTTACCATCTAAACAAGCAATGGTTGACAGGCGGCTTTTTGGGCGTTGACACATTTTTTGTTATTTCAGGTTATCTAATAACAAGTTTATTATTAAAAGAGTATGAAGAAACTGGCATTATTAATTTAAAGAATTTCTGGTTACGTCGTTTAAAACGACTGGTACCAGCAGTATTAGCGTTACTTTTAGTAGTAGGAATAGCAACTTTACTATTCAAATCTGAAGATATAGTTAGAGTGAAACATGATATTATAGCAGCTATATTCTATGTTTCAAATTGGTGGTATATAGCTAAAGATGTCAACTACTTTGAACAGTTCTCGTTTATGCCATTAAAACATCTATGGTCGTTAGCGATAGAGGAACAATTTTATTTATTTTTCCCTGTTGTTTTAATTACACTATTGCTAACTATAAAGAAATATCGAAATATTACATTGATTTTTTGGATTATTTCATTATTATCACTCATGTTAATGATTGTGATTTCACAACCTCATCTTAATCATTCAAGAGTGTATTTTGGAACTGATACGAGACTCCAAACATTATTATTAGGTGTGATTTTAGCTTTCTTATGGCCGCCATTTAAGCTCAAAGCCGAACCACCTAAAGTTTTACTACGAGCAATTGATGGCGTGGGATTCATTGGACTGGCCTTTTTGATCTTGCTGTTCTTTACAGTTCAAGATGAAAGCGACTGGATATATGATGGCGGTTTTTATATTATTTCTACTATGACTTTGTTGATTATAGCAAGTGTTGTTCATCCATCTACACTAGTATCAAAGTTATTAGGCAATCCATTGTTTGTTTATATCGGTAAACGTTCATATAGTTTATATTTATGGCATTTCCCTATTATAAGTTTTGTACATAGTCATTTTATTGCTGGTCAAATTCCGTTTTATGTTTACATTGTGGATATTATTTTAACAGTGTTATGCGCTGAAGCTTCATATAGATATATCGAAACACAATTTAGAAAAGAAGGTTTAAAGGCATTCACATTGAAACGTAAATACAAACCTGCGCTTATAAGAACAATTGCAATTATAATATGCATCATTCCGTTTGCATTTATTATGGGTGGTGCCTTTGATGGTTTAGGTAAAGATAAAATCGATCAAAAATCCAATTCATTCAATACTGATTTAGAAGATAAATATTTAATAAGAATGATTCCAATAGATAAAATTGGCCAAAAAAGTAATAGAGATACAGATGTTTATACTGATATTAGTCCATTGCTAATCGGAGATTCGGTAATGGTAGATATAGGTGAAAACTTTAAAGATAGAGTACCTAAAGCTAAAATTGATGGTAAAGTTGGTCGTAACTTATACCAAGCAATTCCACTAGTTGAAGTCAATTATAAACAATACAATAAAAAATCAGACCAAGTTATTTTAGAATTAGGTACTAATGGAGATTTTAATAAAAAGCAACTTGATGATTTAATTAATAAATTTGGAGATGCGCAAGTATATTTAGTCAATACCAGAGTGCCAAGAGGTTATGAGGATCATGTCAATAAACTTATGGCAGATGCAGCTAATGAAAAAAGTAATGTAACATTAATCGATTGGTACAAAAGGTCAGAAGGACATACAGAGTACTTTGCGCCAGATGGCATACATTTAGAACATAGTGGTGTAGAAGCCTTAACAGATGAAATTTTAAGTAAGATTAAAAAGAAATAATCATCCAACAAATTAATAAATCAAACTAATCATACGTGTATGATTTTACTAAAATATATTGAATGGTGAATAAATTCATAATAAAAACCCGAGATACTAGATATCTCGGGTTATTTTGTATCATTTAACAAAACCGTTTGATGCGGTTAAATGAAGTTATTAATACTTTGTTTGTTGTTTGAATTATTGGGAAATAGAATAATAAAAGGTTTGATTCATCACATTTGATATTAAAAATAAACCTAAAAAATATTACAAAAAACAAGCTTAAGTTGTTGATAATTTATTAGAAGGGGACTATAATGTAGTTAAGGTCAAAGAAAGTCAAAGTCAAATCGAAAAATTTTTACCTTTGACCGACTCTAAAATGATAGAGGTGAATACAATTGGATATCAATAAAATGACATATGCTATACAAGGTTCATTACAAAGAGCCATTGAGTATAGTAAAGAATTTGAATTACAAAATATCGAAATTGAAGCAATTTTAAAAGCGACATTAAATGAAAGTGAAAGTTTAATTAAGAGTGTTCTAGAACGTGCAAATATTGATGTAGAAGAACTAGAAAAAGCTTATGATAATAAATTAAAAGCTTATCCAACTGTACAAGGAGATAATGTACAGTATGGTCAATATATAAGTGCAAAAGCGAATGAATTGATGAATAAATCTGAAACATATATGAACGAATATGATGATGAATTTATTTCAATGGAGCATGTGCTTCGTGCAGCGATGGATATTGATCAAACTACACAAAACTTTATAGGTAATAAAACTGAAGTGGTTAAAGAAATAATAAATAAAATAAGAGGGGGAAATCATGTGACTAGTCAGAACCCAGAAGTAAATTATGAAGCATTAGAAAAATATGGACGTGACTTAGTAGAAGAAGTACGTCAAGGTAAAATGGATCCGGTCATTGGCCGTGATGAAGAAATTCGTAATACAATACGTATATTAAGTCGTAAAACAAAAAATAATCCTGTATTGATTGGTGAACCAGGTGTTGGTAAAACGGCGATTGTTGAAGGATTAGCACAACGTATTGTTAAAAAGGACGTACCTGAATCATTATTAGATAAAACCATTTTCGAACTTGATTTAAGTGCATTAGTTGCAGGTGCCAAATTTAGAGGTGAATTCGAAGAACGCTTAAAAGCAGTACTTAAAGAAGTTAAGGAATCTGATGGTAGAATTATATTATTTATAGATGAAATTCATATGTTAGTAGGCGCTGGTAAAACGGATGGCGCAATGGATGCAGGAAATATGTTAAAACCAATGTTAGCACGTGGTGAATTACATTGTATTGGTGCTACAACATTAAATGAATATAGAGAATATATTGAAAAAGATTCAGCTTTAGAACGTCGTTTCCAAAAAGTGGGTGTCAGTGAACCAGATGTAGAAGACACAATATCCATTCTACGTGGTTTAAAAGAACGCTATGAAGTGTATCATGGTGTACGTATTCAAGACCGTGCATTAGTTGCAGCAGCAGAACTTTCCGATAGATATATTACTGATAGATTCTTACCAGATAAGGCTATTGACTTGGTTGACCAAGCATGTGCAACGATTCGTACGGAAATGGGATCAAATCCGACTGAATTAGACCAAGTGAACCGACGTGTAATGCAATTAGAAATTGAAGAAAGTGCATTGAAAAATGAATCTGACAATGCTAGTAAACAACGTTTAGAAGAACTTCAAGAAGAACTTTCAAATGAAAAAGAAAAACAAGCGTCATTACAATCACGTGTAGAACAAGAAAAAGAAAAAATTGCGAAACTACAAGAAAAACGAGCAGAATTAGATGAAAGTAGAAAAGCATTAGAAGATGCACAAACTAATAATAATCTTGAAAAAGCAGCAGAATTACAATATGGTAAAATACCTCAATTAGAAAAAGAATTAAAAGAATTAGAAGATGTTTTCCAAGATGAACAAGGCGAAGATAATGATAGAATGATTCGTGAAATTGTATCTGATGAAGAAATTGGTGATATCGTTAGTCAATGGACTGGTATACCAGTTTCTAAATTAGTTGAAACAGAAAGAGAAAAATTACTTCACTTAGGTGACATTCTTCATAAACGTGTGGTTGGACAAGATAAAGCTGTAGACTTAGTATCAGACGCAGTTGTACGTGCAAGAGCAGGTATTAAAGATCCGAATAGACCTATCGGTAGTTTCCTATTCTTAGGACCTACAGGTGTAGGTAAAACAGAATTAGCTAAATCATTAGCAGCATCACTATTCGACTCTGAAAAACATATGATACGCATTGACATGAGTGAGTACATGGAGAAACATGCAGTGTCTAGATTAATTGGTGCCCCTCCAGGCTATGTAGGCCATGATGAAGGTGGTCAATTAACTGAAGCAGTAAGACGTAATCCTTATTCAGTTATCTTACTTGATGAAGTAGAGAAAGCACATAGCGATGTGTTCAACGTATTACTTCAAATATTAGATGAAGGTCGATTGACTGATTCTAAAGGTAGAAGCGTGGACTTTAAAAATACAATTATTATCATGACTAGTAATATCGGTTCACAAGTATTATTAGAACAAGTTTCAGAAACAGGAGATATTAGTGAATCAACTGAAAAAGCAGTCATGGATAGTTTACATGCTTACTTTAAACCTGAAATTTTAAACCGTATGGATGATATTGTGTTATTCAAACCATTATCAGTAAACGATATGAGTATGATTGTCGATAAAATATTAGGTCAATTGAATATGAGATTAGTTGATCAAAGAATTTCCATTGAAGTAACTGACGAAGCGAAAAAATGGTTAGGTGAAGAAGCTTATGAACCTCAATTTGGTGCACGTCCATTAAAACGATTTGTACAAAGACAAATTGAGACACCATTAGCTCGTATGATGATTAAAGAAAACTTACCAGAAGGTACTAAAATAAATGTAGATCTTAATAATGATAACGAATTAACATTTGACGTGACTAAACCAGAATAATCGTGTTAATTCATAAAGAACAACAGGCTAGAAGAGCAATTCTAGCCTGTTGTTTGTATTAAAGTATAAACAAATGAAAGCTGGTAGCGACTATATTAAAGTTCGCTACCAGCTTTTTGTAATTAATAACAAATGTCCTATCTGTTACTAGAGATGACCATTTGTTTAATTTTTATTATTCGTATTGTTCTGACGTACTTTTTGGACTTATTGTAGCAGCTAAGATAGCAACTGCTACAGTAAAGATAACAGCCATGATGATTGGAGATACGACGTTTAACGCACCGCCACCATTTAAACTATTCAATACGAAATTGACCATTTGTAATAAGACTAATGCCCAAATAAATGTCATGAGGTATTTCATTGTATGTGACCTCCAATATAATATATACCTTTATTTTAATAGAAAAATACATGTTTGTATAGAGCGAATCAGAATGTAGTAAGATATATAATCACATTAACGATATATGATATCATTATTAAAATAATCATTAATTTCAGAGATATGATTTGATTTGTATTAAACAAATGCAAATATAGGTTATCATAATAGAATCAGTACTTTATTTTGTTTATCATTTAAATGATAAATAAAAGTGATATGCTTGAGTTTAAAAACAGTAATATGTTAAATTAATACCTGGTATTAAAAATTTATTAAGAAGGTGTACAACCATGGATGTGGGTATTAAAGGTTTCGGAGCTTATGCTCCAGAAAATATAGTAGACAATGCCTATTTTGAACAATTTTTAGAAACGTCAGATGAATGGATTTCTAAAATGACAGGAATCAAAGAAAGACATTGGGCAAATGAAGATCAAGATACTTCAGATTTAGCTTATGAAGCAAGTGTTAAAGCAATTAAAGATGCTGGTATTCAACCAGAAGATATAGATATGATTATTGTGGCGACAGCTACTGGAGATATGCCATTTCCAAGTGTAGCGAATATATTACAAGAACGTTTAGGTACAGGTAAAGTGCCTACAATGGATCAACTTGCAGCATGTTCTGGATTTATGTATTCAATGATTACAGCTAAACAATATATTCAATCTGGAGATTATCATAATATTTTAGTTGTCGGTGCTGATAAATTATCTAAGATCACTGACTTAACAGATCGATCTACGGCAGTTTTATTCGGTGACGGTGCTGGCGCAGTTGTCATTGGCGAAGTATCAGAAGGTCGTGGTATTATTAGTTACGAAATGGGATCTGATGGAAGCGGTGGCAAATACTTATATTTAGATAAAGAAACTGGTAAATTAAAAATGAATGGACGAGAAGTATTTAAATTTGCAGTTAGAATTATGGGCGATGCGTCAACACGCGTTGTTGAAAAAGCAGGTTTAACTTCTGATGATATCGATTTATTTGTTCCTCATCAAGCTAATATAAGAATTATGGAATCAGCTCGTTTACGCTTAGGTATTGAACCAGAAAAAATGAGCGTATCTGTAAATAAATACGGCAATACATCTGCTGCATCAATACCATTAAGTATCAATCAAGAGCTAGAAAACGGTAAAATTAAAGATGACGATACTCTTGTCTTAGTAGGTTTCGGCGGAGGCCTGACTTGGGGCGCAATCGTTATCAAATGGGGAAAATAGGAGGATAACTAATGAGTGAAAATAATAGAGTTGTTATTACAGGTATCGGAGCCTTATCTCCAATCGGTAACGATGCTGAAACAACATGGCAGAATGCATTAAAAGGAGTTAATGGTATCGATACTATCACACGAATTGATACTGAAAATTATAATGTGCATCTTGCTGGTGAATTAAAAGATTTTAATATCGAAGACCACATCGATAAAAAAGAAGCACGCCGTATGGATAGATTTACTCAATATGCTGTTGTAGCGGCTAGAGAAGCGGTCAAAGATTCTCAATTAGATATCAAAGCTAATGCTAACCGTATTGGTGTGTGGATTGGTTCTGGTATTGGTGGTATGGAAACATTTGAAACGGCGCATACACAATTGGTAGAACGTGGACCAAGACGTGTCAGCCCATTCTTTGTACCAATGTTAATTCCTGATATGGCTACAGGCCAAGTATCTATTGATTTAGGTGCTAAAGGACCAAGTGGTTCAACTGTTACAGCATGTGCAACAGGTACTAACTCAATTGGTGAAGCATTTAAGATTATCCAACGTGGTGATGCAGATGCAATGATTACTGGTGGTACTGAAGCACCAATTTCTCATATGGCTATTGCAGGATTTAGTGCAAGTCGTGCATTATCTACAAATAATGACAAAGAAACGGCATGTCGTCCATTCCAAGAAGGTAGAGATGGATTTGTTATGGGTGAAGGTGCAGGTATTGTGGTAGTAGAATCACTAGAATCTGCAAAAGCACGTGGTGCCAAAATTTATGCTGAAATTGTTGGTTACGGTACAACAGGCGATGCTTATCATATTACTGCACCAGCACCAGAAGGTGAAGGTGGTTCTAGAGCAATGCAAGCTGCATTAGATGATGCAGGTATTGAAGCAAAAGATATTCAATATTTAAATGCGCACGGTACAAGTACACCAGTAGGTGATTTATATGAAGTACAAGCCATTAAGAATACATTTGGCGATGCAGTCAATAATTTAAAAGTAAGTTCTACTAAATCAATGACTGGTCATTTATTAGGTGCTACTGGTGGTATTGAGGCAATCTTCTCTGCACTTTCAATTAGAGATTCTAAAATTGCACCAACGATTCACGCTGAAACACCAGATCCAGAATGTGATATAGATTATGTTCCGAATGAAGCGCAAGACTTAGACATTACACATGCAATGAGTAATAGTTTAGGATTCGGCGGACATAATGCAGTATTGATATTCAAAAAATTTGAAGATTAATAAATATAAAGCGCAAGTGTGAATTACATCGCACTTGCGCTTTTTTACATATTGAATGAAATAATTATTGTGATTAAAACTAAAACGAAATGTATAAGCAGGTTAGGGAACACCCATGAGGAAATCATGTAGTGTTCTTTTTTGACGTGTTGAGGATTTAAAAAGCTATCATCTTCCATGCTACGTTTTCTTGAATTAGAGGAAAGTTGATATTTTAAACGTCTAAATCCATAGCTTGTTACATCGAAGATACCTTCTTGAACTAATAAAATAATAAACAATATGATGAAAATCACTAATGAAACATAAAATAAGACATTGATGTACTCGACCCATGTATGTTTGGTCCATAGCCAAAAAATAAAAGCAATGAATAGAGTTATTAGTAATGGATAGAGATAAGATTTAATTAATTTCAATAACATCACTCCGTATCGTATTGGTTTTAGTTTACATGAATCAACTTATTCTGAAAACAAAAAAATTCTATTTTATAAATTGCTTGCTTTATTGCATTAACGCAAAACTATATTGATTTTACATGTAAGTTACAGATATAATACTAATAAAGTATTCTGAATATTTTGAAGGGATTGTCAATTGTGAAAAATAAATGGGGGGATTAGATGGGAAAATACATCCTTAAAAGATTAGGTTATATGTTTTTATCATTATTCATCATTATTACAATCACATTTTTCTTGATGAAAATGATGCCAGGATCACCATTCAATGATGCAAAATTAAATGCTGATCAAAAAGCGATATTAAATGAGAAATATGGGTTGAATGACCCCGTCGCAGTACAGTACGTACACTATCTAAAAAATGTTGTGACAGGCGATTTTGGTTATTCATTCCAATATCATAATCAACCGGTTTGGGAATTGATTAAGCCAAGATTAATACCATCATTTGAAATGGGATTAACGGCAATGATTATTGGTATTATCGTTGGACTCATTTTAGGAATTGCTGCAGCTACAAAACAAAATACATGGGTGGATTACACGACGACTGTGATTTCAGTTGTTGCAGTGTCAGTACCATCTTTCGTATTAGCTGTATTATTACAATATGTGTTTGCAGTACGTTTAAGATGGTTCCCAGTTGCAGGTTGGGAAGGATTTTCTACAGCAGTGTTACCTTCACTCGCTTTATCTGCAGTAGTATTAGCAACAGTTGCCCGATACATACGAGCTGAGATGATTGAAGTATTAAGTTCAGATTATATTTTATTAGCACGAGCAAAAGGTAATTCAACGATGAGAGTGTTGTTCGGTCATGCTTTAAGAAACGCTTTGATACCCATCATTACGATATTAGTTCCAATGTTAGCAGGTATTTTAACTGGGACACTTACCATTGAGAATATCTTCGGAGTACCTGGATTAGGGGATCAATTCGTACGTTCGATTACTACAAATGATTTCTCAGTCATCATGGCGACAACGATTTTATTTAGTACATTATTTATCGTATCTATTTTTATCGTAGATATCTTATACGGCATTATCGATCCTAGAATTCGTGTGCAAGGAGGTAAAAAGTAATGACAGATAAAAGAATGGATAAAGATTACTCAAATGCAGCAATGTCACATACCTCTGAAGGGGCAGTTTCTACGGATTTTGTATTAAGAGAATTAGATTTAAATCAAGAGCCAGAGTTACAACGTGAAAGTAAAAACTTCTGGCAAGATGCGTGGGCGCAATTAAAAAGTAATAAACTAGCTGTTGTTGGTATGATTGGACTCATCTTAATTGTGTTATTCGCATTTATTGGACCTTTAATGAATAACAGAGATTATGCAGAGCAAAATGTTGAACATCGAAATTTACCAGCTAAAATACCAGTGTTAGATAAAGTACCATTTTTACCATTTGATGGTAAGGGAACGGATGGTAAAGATGCATATAAAGAAGCACACGCCAATGAAAACTATTGGTTTGGGACGGATCAATTAGGACGTGATTTGTGGACAAGAACATGGAAAGGAACACAAATTTCATTATTCATTGGTATTGTTGCAGCAATATTAGATATCTTTATTGGTGTGACTTATGGTGCTATATCAGGCTTCTTTGGTGGTCGAATTGATAATGTGATGCAAAGAATCCTAGAAGTTATTGCGTCGATTCCTAATCTAATCGTCGTTATTCTCTTTGTATTGATCTTTGAACCTTCGATTTGGACTATTATTTTAGCGATGTCCATCACAGGTTGGTTAGGTATGAGTCGTGTTGTTAGAGGTGAATTCTTAAAATTAAAGAACCAAGAATTTGTACTCGCTTCTCAAACTTTAGGTGCATCTAAATTCAAACTTATATTCAAACATATTTTGCCTAATACGTTAGGTGCAATTGTTGTTACATCTATGTTTACAGTACCAAGTGCTATTTTCTTCGAAGCGTTTTTAAGCTTTATTGGTATTGGTGTACCAGCACCACAAACATCATTAGGATCACTCGTCAATGATGGACGTGCAATGTTATTAATTCACCCGCACGAATTATTTATACCAGCAATCATTTTAAGTTTATTAATTTTATTCTTCTATCTATTTAGTGATGGATTACGTGATGCATTCGATCCGAAGATGCGTAAATAAAGGAGGGGCATGTATATGACAGAGAGAATTTTAGAAGTCAACGACTTGCATGTTTCGTTTGATATTTCTGCAGGTGAAGTTCAAGCTGTCCGAGGTGTAGACTTTTACCTGAATAAAGGGGAAACATTGGCAATTGTTGGAGAATCAGGTTCTGGCAAATCCGTTACGACTAAAGCAATCACGAAGCTATTCCAAGGGGATGCTGGTCGAATTAAACAGGGAGAAATTAACTTTTTAGGGGAAAATTTGGCAAATAAAAGTGAAAAAGAATTAATCAAATTGCGCGGTAGAGATATCTCAATGATATTCCAAGATCCAATGACCTCTTTAAACCCAACGATGCAAATTGGCAAACAAGTTATGGAACCATTAATTAAACATAAAAATCTAAGTAAATCTGAAGCTAAACAACGCGCATTAGAAATTTTAAATCTAGTTGGATTGCCAAATGCTGAAAAGCGTTTTAAAGCATACCCACATCAATTTTCAGGTGGTCAAAGACAAAGAATTGTTATCGCAACAGCACTGGCATGTGAACCCAAAGTATTAATCGCTGACGAACCGACGACAGCACTTGATGTAACAATGCAAGCGCAAATATTAGATTTGATGAAGGAACTTCAACAGAAAATTAATACTTCAATTATTTTTATTACACATGATCTAGGTGTTGTAGCAAATGTTGCTGATAGAGTAGCCGTTATGTATGGCGGACAAATGATTGAAACAGGTAATGTTGATGAAATCTTCTATGGTCCTAAACACCCTTATACTTGGGGATTATTATCATCCATGCCAGATTTAACTACGAGTAATGATACAGACTTAATTGCAATTCCTGGAACACCACCAGATTTATTACATCCACCGGTAGGAGATGCATTTGCTAGACGAAGTCAGTATGCATTAGATATTGATTTTAAAGAAGAAGCACCGTGGTTTAAAGTATCGCCTACACATTTTGTTAAGTCATGGTTATTAGATGAAAGAGCGCCCAAAGTTGAACCACCATTAGCAGTTCAAAAGCGCTTTAAAACATTACCTAACCAATATGAACAACCCATCAAAGTAGAGAGGGTGGCGTTTAATGATTAACCAAAAAAAGAAATTAGTAGAAGTGAAACATTTAAAACAATATTTTAACCAAGGTAAAAAGAACGAAGTTAGAGCAATTGAAGATATTTCGTTTGATATTTATAAAGGTGAAACTTTAGGTTTAGTTGGAGAATCAGGTTGTGGTAAATCAACTACAGGTAAAGCTATCATTAAATTAAATGATATTACTAGTGGAGAAATCATTTATGATGGTACGGATATACATAATATTCGTAAACGCCAAGATATGTTGAAATTCAACAAGAAGATTCAAATGATCTTTCAAGATCCCTATGCGTCTTTAAACCCACGTCTAAAAGTCATGGATATTGTTGGAGAAGGTATAGATATTCATCATTTAGCTACTGATAAACGAAATCGTAAAAAGCGTGTATATGATGCATTAGAAACAGTAGGCTTAAGTAAAGAACATGCGAACCGTTATCCTCATGAATTTTCAGGTGGACAACGTCAACGTATTGGTATAGCACGAGCATTAGCAGTAGAACCAGAATTTATTATTGCTGATGAGCCGATTTCAGCATTAGACGTTTCCATACAAGCACAAGTCGTCAATATAATGTTACGACTACAAAGAGAAAAAGGGATTACGTTCTTATTTATTGCCCATGATTTATCAATGGTTAAATATATTTCAGACAGAATAGCTGTGATGCATTTTGGGAAAATTGTTGAACTCGGACCTGCAGATGATATATATAATCATCCTTTACATGACTATACGAAGTCATTATTATCAGCGATTCCTCAACCTGATCCAGACGTTGAAAGACAAAGAAAACGGATTACATATGAAGCAAGCAATGCAGATGATCAAAATAGACAATTGCACGAGATTCGACCAGAACACTTTGTCTTTGCAACTGAAGCGGAAGCAGAAAAATTAAAACAGCATGTTAATACAGAAGGATAATTAAAGGGAGGGGGATACGTATGAGAAAATGGATAACACTGATTGCGATTTTTATCATTTCATTAAGCACCTTATCAGGGTGCAGTAACAGTAAAAGTTTATATTCAGATGAGGGTCAAGTATTTAGAAAAGTTATACCACAAGATATGACTACATTAGATACAACCTTGATGACTGAGTCAGTGTCAAGTGATGTTGCGGGACAAGTATTTGAAGGGCTATATACAATGGATAAACGTGATCAAGCAGAGCCAGCTGTTGCAACAAAATTTCCTAAGAAAAGTAAGGATGGTAAAACACTTACTATTAATTTAAGAAAAGACGCGAAATGGAGTAATGGGGACCCAGTTACTGCAAACGACTTTGTTTTCGCCTGGAGAAAAGTAGTTGATCCTAAAACTGGTTCAGAATTTGCGTATATTATGAGTGATATAAAAAATGCGGATCAAGTTAATGCCGGTAAAAAGCCAGTTAAGGATTTAGGTATCAAAGCGCTAAATAAATATAAACTACAAGTTAAATTGGAAAGACCGGTGCCATACATCAATGAGTTGTTAGCCTTAAATACTTTTAATCCTCAAAATGAAAAAGTGGCTAATAAATATGGTAAATCTTATGGAACAACTGATGATAAGGCTGTTTACAATGGACCATTCAAAGTAGTGAATTGGCAAGTTGAAGATAAAATCCAATTAGTAAAGAATAAAGACTATTGGGATAAAAATAATGTTAAACTTAGTCGTGTAAATTATAAAGTACTTAAGGATAACCAAGCTGGAGCTGCCTTGTATGATACCAATTCTGTTGATGATGCAATAATAGCTGCTGAACAAGTGGATAAATATAAAAACTCAGTTGCACTAAATAAAAGATTGACAGCTGGTACGTTCTTCATTAAATTGAATGAAAAGCAGGTTCCTGAATTTAAAAATAAACATTTAAGATTAGCGATTTCAAAAGCAATTAATAAAAAGCAATATGTTAAATCTGTATTTAATGATGGGTCTTTAGCATCAAATAATTTTACAGCTTTTGGAACTTCTAAAACACCCGAAGGTAAGGATTTCGCCAGCATTATAAATTCTCCATTGAAATATAACGAAAAAGAGGCTAAAGAAAATTGGAAAAAAGCAAAAAAAGAACTAGGTAAGAAGAAGGTGACGTTTACATTAAATGTACAAGATACACCTGTTCAAAAAATTTCTGCGGAATATATTAAGTCTCAGATAGAAAAAAATTTACCAGGAGTACAAATGAAGGTAAAACAGTTGCCATTTAAACAAAAGACCAATTTAGAACTTGCAAATAACTATGAAGCTTCTTATGCAGGCTGGGTACCAGATTATCCAGATCCAACCGCATTTTTACAAACAATGACAACAGGTAATTCACAAAATAACACAGAGTGGAGTAATAAAGAATACGATAAGCTAATAAAAGATGCCAATGGTAAATTACTTCAGAATGAAAATGAAAGAAATGCAACACTTCAAAAAGCAGAAAGAATTTTGCTAAATGAAGCACCTGTTGCACCAGTTTATCAAAAAGGAGAGGCCCATCTAACAAATCCTCAAGTAAAAGGATTGGTGTACCATAAGGTAGGTCCTGATACTACATTAAAAGATGTGTATATCGATAAATCGATTGATAGAGAAACTGGTAAAAAGAAAAAATAATATAATTAAAAAGCACTGAGGAATGACAACCTCAGTGCTTTTTCGTATGGTGAATCGATTATCTTTTACGGCCAAGACCCATAGCTTTTTCCATTTTTTTCAATGTTTTAAATGAGGCTTGATGTGCCTTTTCTCTACCTTTATCTAAAATGTCATCTAGTTCATCAGAGTTATAAAATGCGTCGTATTTTTCTTGGAAGTCAACTAGGAATGATTTAACTATTTCTGCTAAATCACCTTTGAATTTTCCGTAACCTTCACCATCATATTTCGCTTCAATTTCTTTAATAGGTTCGTTAGTTAAACCAGAATAGATTGAAAGTAAATTAGAAACGCCTGGTTTATTATCACGGTCAAACTTAATAATACCATCTGAATCAGTAACAGCACTTTTAATTTTTTTAGCTGCTACATTTGGTTCGTCTAATAGTGAAATGAAGTTCTTTTGATTATCATCACTTTTACTCATTTTTTTAGTAGGGTCTTGTAAACTCATCACACGACCACCCACTTTTGGCATACGGATTTCTGGTTTAATTAATACGTCATTATAACGACTATTAAATCTATCTACCAAATTACGTGTCAATTCCATATGTTGTTTTTGATCTTCACCAACAGGAACAATATTAGTATTATAAATCACTATATCAGCTGCCATTAATGGTGGATAAGTAAGTAATCCAGCTGGGACGCCATCAGTTCGTTTTTGAGCTTTATCTTTAAATTGTGTCATACGTTCTAATTCACCAATTGAAGCTATTGTAGTGAGCATCCATCCTGCTTGAACATGTGCAGGTACTTCAGATTGAATGAATAGGGTAGATTTGTCAGGATCAATACCTGAGGCTAGATATATTGCTGCGAGTTGTCTAATTTGTTTGCGTAATTTCAAACGGTCTTGAGGTACAGTGATTGCATGTTGATCAACAATACAGAAGAAACAATCATAATCATTTTGTATTTCTTCAAATTGTTTTAATGCACCTATATAGTTACCAATTGTTGGTATACCGCTTGGTTGAATGCCTGAAAATAATGTTTCCATATTAGATGCCTACTTTCTCAAATATTATTTATCTCTCATTATAACAGTATTTCTTTAAATTGTAAGTTGTGTTAAAATGAATGTATATCTAAGTATTAAATAGTTGAGAGATAATTTTGAATAATTTCAAGATTTCTCAGAAAAATTAGGATTTTCTCATTTAATTTTAATGTTAGATGGTTATAATATATATTGTAAGGTTAAGAAAGCAAATAATAATCATTTCTTTAATCTATAACTAATTTAAAATTAATGAATGAATCCATTTATAGGAGAGTGAGATGTATGGTAACATTATTTACTTCACCAAGTTGCACATCTTGCCGTAAAGCGAAAGCATGGTTACAAGAACATGACATTCCATATACGGAGCGTAACATTTTTTCTGAACATTTAACAATCGATGAAATTAAATTAATATTAAAAATGACTGAAGACGGAACTGATGAAATTATTTCAACTCGTTCTAAAACATACCAAAAATTGAATGTTGATATTGATTCTTTACCATTACAAGATTTATATTCAATTATTCAAGATAACCCAGGTTTATTACGTCGCCCAATCATTTTAGATGATAAACGTTTACAAGTAGGTTATAACGAGGATGAAATCAGACGTTTCTTACCAAGAAAAGTCCGTACGTTCCAATTACAAGAAGCTCAACGTTTGGTTGACTAATTACTTTAATAACTATGTGATTTTATCACTTTACTAAAAGATATTAAGACAACACTATTGTTAAATGGTGTTGTCTTTTGTGTATGCTTTAAAAAGTAAATCGAGAATAAATACGCTGTTTTTTAGCATTAAAATAGGGAATATGTTAATATAAGAAGCCATCTTAAGAATAGTTAAATTTAATCAAACAAATAGATTGTAATTTGAGTCACGTTCTAATACAATATGGTTACTATTCATCGACTGTAAGGAGTGAGATGATATGAGAATAGAACGCGTTGATGATACAACAGTTAAATTGTTTATAACATATAGCGACATAGAAGCACGTGGTTTTAGTCGTGAAGATTTATGGACTAACCGCAAACGCGGTGAAGAATTCTTCTGGTCAATGATGGATGAAATTAATGAAGAAGAAGATTTTGTCGTTGAAGGACCATTATGGATTCAAGTACATGCCTTTGAAAAAGGTGTGGAAGTGACTATTTCTAAGTCTAAAAATGAAGACGCCATGAATATGGCCGAAGATGGTAATTTTGATCAATTTGATGACCAAGTAAATGAACTTTTAGCTCAAACACTTGAAAGCGAAGATAATATCGAAAATATATTTGAACAACGTAATCAACAAAAGAAAGCGCAACAAGAGCAATCTCAAAGACAACGTAAACAAGCCAATATTCGTACAGTGATTGTAAAATTTGAAGACTTAGAACAAGTCATTAATTATGCATATCACAATAATCAAAGTGCTGATGAGTTTGAAGATTTACTTTATATGGTTGACTCACAATATTACTATGCTATTCATTTTGATGACACTGTTGATCAAGAGACAATTAACGATAGCTATAGTCAATTATTAGAATTTGCATACCCAACTGATAAAACAGAAGTATATTTAAATGATTATGGTAAGATTATTATGAGCCATAACGTTACTTCACAAGTGCGTCGTTACTTTACTGATGCAGTTGAATAATGATAATAGAGTGATTTTAACGAGACATATTGATGTCTCGTTTTTTTTATATTTAAGGAAACGATAATTGACACAAGTAAATTGAGGGTTTGCTTCGTTGAAATATATGAGGTGAACTGATGTTAGTAGCTATAAATGAAAATCATGAATATGTGTTAGCAAAACAAGCAATAAAGAATAGGAACTATTACTGTCCACATTGTAGAACGAAAGTAATTTTAAAAAATGGGGCGAAAGTAATAGCGCATTTTGCGCATATGGATCCATGTAAGATATGGCGTTCAAAAGGGGAAAGTTCATTACATTATCAAACTAAATACACAATTGCCGCAATGTTTAAAAGGGTGAACTATAATGTTGAAATTGAACCATATTATGAAAATATACAACAGTTTCCTGACATCGTAGTTAATTCATCATTTGCGATTGAAGTACAATTTTCTTCCATTCCTTTGTCTGAAATTCAAAAGCGTACCGTAGGGCTAATGAGTGTCGGACTTAGACCAGTTTGGATTATCGAAGATATCAAATACAGAAACGGTAAATTAACATTAAATAACCAGCAAGCCAGTTTTATAAATGCGATTCATAGGTCTTTGTACACATGGCAAGAAAAGTGTTGCCAATTAATTAGATATTCAAATATCCAAAATATTGGAGGGAGACAATTTCGTGCAACAAGGACCATTGTTGAAGATGTGGCAACAATACTGACGGAAAAAAGACATAACAATATGGCATATTATAAGTTAGATGAAAGCTTGATAACTCGATATATACAATACTGTCGTCGTAAGAATTCGGTATTAGAACCCACTTTAAGTGCTATGTATCAATTGCGACTTAATGACAAACATGTCATTCAACAGTTTGGTATCATTATCCCATTACAAATCTTTATCAAAACACATCCAATTGAATGGCAACTACAATTTCGACTTTTAGAACTACGTGACGAATTGACGTGTCAGAACATAGATACTGTGATTAAGTTACGACATTTTGCAAATCACCATTACAGCCAATCAATTCTGTTAAATAAAATAATAGAACAGTACCAAAATGCTCGAAAAACGAAATGTAATGACGTGCAAATTATCCGTTAAAATGAGAAAATTAAGTTATTGATTATTTCGAGGAGGTTTACATGATGAGTCAACAATTATCTAGAGAAGAACAGGAACATAAATATCCTGAATATACATGGGATTTAACAACAATATTCCCGAGTGATGATGCATTTGAAGAAGCTTTTAAAGATGTAGAAAGTGACATTGGTAAAGAAGAACAATTTAAAGGTCACCTAGGAGATAGTGCAGATACTTTATATCAAGCATTAGCGTTAGAAGACGAAATAGGTACTAAATTAGAAAAGGTATATGTCTATGCCCACTTAAAACAAGACCAAGATACTGCCAATGATCAATACACAGGAATGGAAGCACGTGCACATCAATTAATTATTAAATTTAGTTCAGCATGGAGCTTTTTAGTACCAGAAATTTTACAACTTGATGAAAAGACAATTCAAACGTTTATTCAATCAAACGATAAATTAAAACAATATGAATTTGATCTACAACTCATCAATGAAAAGCGCCCACATATACTAGATGCTGATACTGAAAAATTATTAACTGAAGCACAAGATGCATTATCTACGCCTTCAAATGTATACGGTATGTTCAGTAATGCAGATTTAGAATTTGAAGATGCTATAGATAAAGATGGTAAAGCACATCCATTAACGCAAGGTACGTTTATAAAATATCTAGAATCAGATGATCGTGTTTTAAGAGAATCTGCATTTAGAAATGTATATAAAGCTTATGGTTCTCATAACAATACGTTAGGCGCGACATTAGCAGGTGAAGTGAAGAAAAATGTATTTAACGCGCGTACACATCACTATAAATCTGCTCGTGAAAAAGCTTTGAGTAATAATCATATTCCAGAAGAAGTCTATGATAACCTAGTGAAAACTGTTCACAAATATTTACCTTTACTTCATAGATATACGCGTTTAAGACAAGAGTTATTAGGCATCGATGACTTAAAAATGTATGATTTATATACACCATTAGTGAAAGACGTTAAATTTGAAATGCCTTATGAAGAGGCTAAATCATGGATGTTAAAAGCACTTGAACCAATGGGTGAAGAATATTTAAATGTGGTTAAAGAAGGATTGGATAATCGCTGGGTTGATGTTTATGAAAACAAAGGTAAACGATCTGGTGGATATTCATCTGGTGCACATTTAACAAATCCATTCATCTTATTAAATTGGTCAGATACAGTTTCAGATTTATATACTTTAGTTCATGAATTTGGTCACTCAGCACATAGTTATTTCAGTCGTCAAAATCAACCATCCAATCTAAGTGACTATACAATATTTGTAGCTGAAGTAGCATCTACATGTAATGAAGCTTTATTAAGCGATTATATGGATAAACATTTAGATGACGACAAACGTTTATTATTATTGAATCAAGAACTCGAACGCTTTAGAGCGACATTATTCCGTCAAACCATGTTTGCAGAATTTGAACATAAAATTCATCAAATAGAAGAAGCAGGGGAACCATTAACTCCAACTCGTATGAATGAAGAGTATGCCAAACTGAATAAACAATATTTTGGTGATGCAGTTGAAACAGATGAAGACATTAGTAAAGAATGGTCACGAATTCCTCACTTCTATATGAATTATTATGTATATCAATACGCAACAGGTTATAGTGCTGCACAAAGTTTAAGTCACCAAATCTTAACAGAGGGACAACCAGCTGTTGAAAGATATATTAATGAATTCTTGAAAAAAGGTAGCTCAAATTATCCAATTGAAATCTTAAAAAATGCAGGTGTAGATATGACATCACCTGAACCAATTGAGCAAGCTTGTGAAGTATTTGAACAGAAATTAGATGCTTTTGAAAAACTTATGAAAGCTTAATATGATTGAATTCGCTTACATTATGAACAGATTGTGACAATTTAAATTTAATCAAACTCAAAGGTTGAAATGGGCTATACGTCGTGTTATATTATGAACATGAAATTAATCACATAACAAACATACCCCTTTGTTTGAAGTGAAAAATTTCTCCCATCCCCTTTGTTTAGCGTCGTGTAATCAGACACGGCGTTTTTTATTTGTCTTAAAATAGGTAGTAGGCAATATACATAAATTATTCAAATTATGAATAAACAAAAAATCAGCGCAACAGATATCAAATAATCTGTTGCGCTGATTTTTAAATATTGATAGAGCCAAGATAGGATTTCAACATTTAGGCATTTTAGATTTCCAAAACTTGCCGTCAGGATAATTTAATTTTTCCACTTTCTGTTGAAGCATGAGTTTTTTCAATTCTTTATTTAATAATTTTTCAGGCCACTCATATATTGTGAGTAACTCTTCCATTGTCACAAGTTGCTTCTGTTGTATATATGTTTCTAACTTCGGTGGCAAACTCTTTTCGATTGGCGTTCCCATAAGTTCATTGATGATGTATGTGTATATGTGATATGGATAAAGCCCTTCAACTTTTAACCCTTCTTCATGCACGTCTTCACTGAAGAATACGAGGGATGGAGACTGTTCTATTTCCATTTCACGTGCTATATGCAAGTCAACTTTTAAACTTTCTGTTAGTTTACTTTTCTGTAAGTCTTCTTTAAACACATCATAATCAATTCCAGCATTTTTTACACAATCACATATCATTTCTTCGGTGATAATATCGCGCTTAGGTATAATTTCATTTTGCATTAAATGTATAAATCGTTCTGCTCTTAAACGGCCTTGTAATTCGGCCGCTTTGTATGCGAGTGCAATATTATCGAAATCAGAGGTGCTTTGTGCTTGGCATTTTGTTAAAACTTTTAATGAAGGATTAAGAATATGTCTAACACGTATATATTGATTATATTCAATTCTTAGTTTTGATAAGATTGCCGATATTTTGAAACAATCTTTACTAAAAGGATCGAAAAAAGAGTAAATTTCTATTTTGCATACAGGTGATAGATCAGTATTTGCATCTTCACGACTCTTATTCTCCATTACTCTTAACTCTTCAGCCATGTCTTTTCACCTACAATTATTTTTCGGAATTCACCATATGATTAGCTGTTAGTCGCAATCTTTCAAATAAATAGTCACCAACCCCAGCAGGGAAGTTAGCATGATTAATTGCTATAGACATATTTTCTAACCAAGCATCGCGCTCATATTCAGTAATCGTAAATTCCATATGTCGTCTTTTCAACATGGGATGTCCATGTTCCTGTGTATATAAATCAGGGCCTCCTAAAAACTGAGTTAAAAATTGTTTTTGTTTTCTACTCGTTTCTATAAAATCACCAGGGAATAAATGATTAATTCTATCGTCTTTTTCTACTAATTGATAAAAATGATCAATCATTTGATATAGTGCATCTTGCCCAATGATGTCATATGGTGTTTTAGGCATAATATCACCGTATTTCATTAATATATATCTAATATAACATGAATTTTTACATTTGAAAGTAATTTGCATTATAGCTTCCGTTGTTGTTGTTACGCTAAATTAGCTTTTCTATTAAAGAAACGTTGGACTTTGTTTAAAGGCTTCTCGTGGGTCATTTGAAATGATTTCAGTAAGTCATAAAACTTTTGTAAACCCTCTTCATAATCATGTACTTCGAATTCTAGCTCGTAATCTTCAGTGCCGAGATATTCACTTTTGTCTAACACAAGAAGTTCATTTTGATAAGATGTCTCCATTCTATATGTAGTTAAAGCGCCTAATATCACTAATGTACCATCTTGAACATCAAAGTCATCCACTAAAATTTGTCTAATCTCGACAGGCAATTGATTGTGATAAACCATTTTGTCAATTTCAGGTTCAAGAGGGACATTAAAATTGTATTCCGTTAAACCTACCTCTGCAGGTACTTTGAGCGTCATCTCATAAGTATTGTCTTTGACTCGAATTCTTAAAGCAGAATAGTGATCTTTGAGTTTGAAATCGGCAGTATCTATATAGTAATTGATCTGTTTGAAAGGTGATTTATCCTTGAAATATTGATCTTTAATATTATTATATGTTGATTCACTAAGTATTTGTTTAAATTCAATTTCATTATTAGTTGCCATTCATTGTAACTCCTCTGCGTCATTGTTTGATTTACTATTAGTATGACTGAATTGGCTCTTGTTTTAAAGTAAGACAATGTTTTGAAAAGACAAACATTATTAAAAATTGAAATTAGAATAATAATATATCTAAAAAAATTCAAATACATATAATAATGTGACAATATTCGGCTACATACGTGTGATGTAAGCATAAATTATGTTAAACTAATATGGAATAAGGAGGGGCAAGCATGCGTATATATATAAATGAAATCAAAGTGAAAGACGATACAATTTACTGTTATTCAGAAGATTCGATTGAAGGATTAGAAGAAGTAGGACAAATGCTTGTTGATAGTGATAATTATGGATTTGCATACATCTTAGATGATGGTCAATCCTATTCGTATTTAATCTTTGTAGAAGAAACATGGTCGATGTTACATGAAAACAAAGGGAAGAAACTCATTGTAAACGATGAGTTAGAACTTAAACATTTCCAAGAGGAATTAGATTACATATTAGACAATATTGAAGGCAATAATAACTATGGTAAGGAGTTTGTTTCTGCTGTTGAAAAAACTTTTGAACTAGAATGAAGCGGAGTGAAGTAATATGAACCAGTGGGATCAATTTTTAACACCCTACAAACAGGCTGTTAATGAATTAAAAGTAAAATTAAAAGGATTACGTAAACAATATGAGATTAGTGAACACAGTTCTCCCATTGAATTCGTAACAGGCCGCGTTAAACCTATTTCAAGTATTATAGATAAAGCAAACAAAAGGGAAATTCCATTTGATAGATTAAGAGAAGAAATGTATGACATAGCTGGACTCAGAATTATGTGCCAATTTGTTGATGATATAGATGTCGTAGTTAATATATTACGTCAACGTAAGGATTTTAGTGTTGTTGAAGAAAGAGACTATATTCGAAATACCAAACCAAGTGGCTATCGTTCATATCATGTGATTATTGAATATCCTATTGAAACATTAAATGGACAGAAATCTATTCTAGCTGAAATTCAGATTAGAACATTGGCTATGAATTTCTGGTCAACCATAGAACATACATTGCGTTATAAATATGATGGAGATTATCCAGATGAGATACAGCATCGTTTAGAAAGAGCGGCAGAAGCGGCTTACTTATTAGACGAAGAAATGTCCGAGATAAAAGATGAAATTCAAGAAGCACAGAAGTATTATACTCAAAAACGTGCGAAAAAACATGAAAATGACTAATGAGGTGTAAACATGCGTTATACAATCCTAACTAAAGGTGATTCTAAGTCCAATGCGTTAAAGCATAAAATGATTAACTATATGAAAGATTTTCAGATGGTTGAAGATAATGAAAACCCAGAAATAGTCATTTCAGTCGGTGGGGATGGCACTTTACTACAAGCATTTCATCAATATAGTCATATGTTGTCGAAAGTGGCATTTGTTGGTGTTCACACCGGACATTTAGGGTTTTATGCTGACTGGTTACCTCATGAAGTCGAAAAATTAATAATTGAAATCAATAATTCGGAATTTCAAGTTATTGAATATCCATTATTAGAAATCATTGTTCGATATAATAATAATGGTTATGAAACAAGGTATTTAGCATTGAATGAAGCTACAATGAAAACTGAAAATGGATCAACATTAGTTGTGGATGTTAATATTCGCGGTAAACATTTTGAGCGTTTTAGAGGAGATGGACTTTGTATATCTACGCCATCTGGGTCAACAGCTTATAATAAGGCTTTAGGTGGTGCATTAATCCATCCATCTTTAGAAGCAATGCAAATTGCTGAGATTGCTTCAATCAACAATCGTGTGTTTAGAACAGTGGGTTCACCATTAGTACTTCCTAAACATCATACTTGTTTGATAACACCTGTCAATCACGATACAATACGAACTACGATTGATCATGTGAGTATTAAGCATAAGAATGTAAATGCAATCCAGTATAGAGTAGCAAATGAAAAGGTAAGATTTGCACGCTTTAGACCATTCCCATTCTGGAAGAGGGTACACGATTCATTTATTTCAAGTGATGATGAAGTATGATTTTTAGATATACGATTGCACAGCAAGAAACGCTTAAATCATTTTTACAACGACATGACTTTTCTAAGAAAACAATTAGCGCCATTAAAACTAATGGCGCTTTACTTGTCAATCAGAGGCCTTTCACAGTGAGGTATCAATTGAACTTAGGCGATCAGCTTGTTGTTCAACTACCGTTAGAAATACCTAGTGCCAATTTATTACCATACTTGAAACCACTAGATATATTATTCGAAGACGACTATATCATTATTGTATCTAAACCCAATAGACAAAACTGTGCACCTTCATGTGAACATCCACATGAAAGCTTAGTTGAACAAGTATTGGGTTATTTACTACATAAAGGTGAACATACCAATCCTCACATCGTAACCCGTTTAGATCGAAATACTACTGGGATTGTACTTTTCGCGAAATATGGTTATATCCACCATTTATTTTCAAAAACTAAAATGGATAAGGTTTATACGTGTTTGGCACACGGTATTACTGAACCAAGTGGCGTGATTGAAGCACCCATTGCTAGAAATGAAGCAAGTATTATAGAAAGGCAAGTATCAGAAAACGGTAAATATGCCAAAACATTGTATCGTACTATAAAACAAAAAGAGAATGTAAGTTGTTGCGAAGTGCAACTGTGTACGGGTCGAACACATCAGATTAGAGTGCATTTTCAATATATAGGTCATCCTTTAATAGGTGATACATTGTACGGCGGAAAACATGGTAAAATAGAAGGGCAATGCTTACATTGTTCAAAACTTTGTTTTGAACATCCAGTTAATAAAAAAATGATACATATCGAAATTGATCATAAACAACTCAATCAATGGTATGACTTAATATAAAAAATTGTTTTGGAGGTGTTTAATTTGTCTAACGACACAGAATTAAAAGAGAAAGAACATGTGAACGAAGACGTGTATGATAAAGATTTATTAGATCGATTATTACAAGATGGCGACATTGATGTATTTAGAGAAGAATTTTTATCAATGCATAATTACGAACAAAGTGCGTACTTTGAAGATACCGATGAAGAAAAGCGACAAAAGATATTTGAATTCTTATCTCCTAGTGAAGTTGCTGATTTCTTCGACCATTTAGATATAGATGATGAAGAATATGAGGAGCTATTCGATAATATCAATGCGAACTATGCTAGTCATATTTTAGAAGAGATGTCTTACGATAATGCGGTAGATATTTTAAACGAATTATCCAAACCGAAAGTTGCTAGTTTACTCACATTAATGAATAACGAAGATGCAAATGAAATCAAAGCATTGTTACATTATGAAGAAGATACTGCCGGCGGTATTATGACGACGGAATATCTTTCTTTAAAATCAACAACACCCGTGAAAGAAGCATTGATGCATGTTAAAGAACAAGCGCCTAATGCAGAAACCATATATGTCATTTTTGCGGTAAATGAAGATGATCAATTAGTTGGTGTTCTATCATTAAGGGACCTAATCACTGCTGAAAACGATGCTTATATTGAAGATGTCATGAGCGAACGTGTTATTAGCGTTGATGTTGCAACAGACCAAGAAGACGTTGCACAAACAATGAGAGACTATGATTTTATTGCGGTACCAGTAGTAGATTATCAAAATCACTTACTAGGAATCATTACAATCGATGACATTTTAGATGTAATGGACGAAGAAGCTAGTGAAGACTACTCTCGTTTAGCCGGGGTTTCTGATATTGACTCTACGAATGACTCAGTCATCAAAACAGCGACGAAACGCTTACCGTGGTTAATCATTTTAACATTCTTAGGTATGATAACAGCGACTATTCTAGGTAGTTTTGAGGATACATTATCTAAGGTTGCCTTATTAGCAGCATTCATTCCTATTATTAGCGGGATGTCAGGTAATTCTGGTACACAATCATTAGCCGTTTCTGTGCGTAATATCTCAACTGGAGATATTGATGAACAAAGTAAGTTTAAAGTAGTTTTAAGAGAAGCAGGAAGCGGATTGTTGTCTGGAATTGTGTGCTCAATTATTTTAATTATTATTATTATTTCAATCTATCGACAACCATTATTAGCAGTCATCGTAGGTGGTAGTTTGACTTGTGCTATGACAGTTGGAACATTGGTAGGATCAATGATTCCATTACTTATGAATAAATTAAAAATTGACCCAGCAGTAGCAAGTGGTCCATTTATTACAACAATTAATGATATTGTCAGTATGTTAATTTATTTCGGCTTAGCAACATCATTTATGTCTTATTTAACTTAAGGAGGAACGAATGGAGTTCTTATCACTTGTGATTGTAGTCGTTGCTGCATTTTTAACACCTATTATTGTTAATAGGTTGAATATCAACTTTTTGCCAGTAGTCGTCGCTGAAATCTTAATGGGAATTATCATTGGTAATTCATTTTTAAATCTAGTAACCAAAGATTCTATGCTTAATATTCTATCAACATTAGGCTTTATCTTTTTAATGTTTTTAAGTGGTTTGGAAATTGATTTTAATGCATTTAAAAAGGATGCACGACCACGACAAGGTGAAAGTAAAGAAGAAAAGAAAGTACCTGGTCATTTAAATCTAGCTATGTTAGTTTTCGGGTTAATTATGATTGTATCAATCATTTTAGCCTTTGCATTTAAATGGTTCGGTTTAATCGATGATGTATTATTAATGGTTATTATCATTTCAACGATTTCTTTAGGTGTTGTAGTACCGACATTAAAAGAAATGAACATTATGAGAACTACGATTGGACAATTTATCCTTCTAGTAGCGGTATTAGCCGATTTAGTTACAATGATATTATTAACTATATATGGTGCAGTGAACGGCCATGGTGGTAGCACTATATGGCTTACTGGCATATTAGTTGTATTCACTATTGTATTTTATGTTATCGGTGTATTATTCAAGCGCATGTCATTTTTACAAAAGTTAATGGGTGGTACAACCCAAATTGGTATTCGTGCTGTCTTTGCCCTTATTATATTGCTTGTAGCTTTGGCTGAAGGCGTAGGTGCAGAATACATACTCGGAGCATTCTTAGCAGGTGTTGTTGTATCATTATTAAATCCTGATGAAGAAATGGTTGAAAAGTTAGATTCATTTGGTTATGGATTCTTTATTCCAATTTTCTTCATTATGGTTGGTGTTGATTTAAATATTCCGTCACTTGTTAAAGAACCATCGCTACTGATTATTATTCCTATATTAATCTTAGCATTTATCGTATCTAAGTTAATTCCAGTATTCATTATCAAACGTTGGTTCGATTTAAAAACAACGATTGCCTCTGGATTTTTATTAACTTCAACATTATCGCTTGTGATTGCAGCTGCCAAAATTGCGGAGCAGCTTAAGACAATTTCGCCTGAGACATCAGGATTACTGATATTAAGTGCAGTCATTACATGTGTATTTGTACCAGTCATCTTTAAAAAATTATTCCCTGTACCAAATGAAATGAATCGTCGTATCGAAGTGAGTTTAATTGGTAAAAATCAACTCACTATTCCAATTGCTCAGAACTTAACATCACAACTGTATGATATTTCACTTTATTATCGTAAAGATTTAAGTGATAGTCGCAAGTTATCCGATGAAATTACAATGATTGAAATTGCGGATTATGAGCAAGAGATACTAGAAAGATTAGGTCTATTCGATCGTGATATTGTTGTTTGTGCGACAAATGATGATGAAATAAATAGAAAAGTGGCCCTAATGGCGAAAGAACATGGTGTTGAACGTGTTATTTGTAGATTAGAAAGTACCAATGAAGATATGGAAATGAAATCATTAGGTATTGAAATTTTCAGTAACTACTTAAGTAATAAGATTTTACTTAAAGGTTTAATAGAAACACCTAATATGCTTAACCTATTAAGTAATGTAGAAACATCATTGTATGAGATTCAAATGTTGAATCATCAATATGAAAATATGCAATTACGAAACTTCCCATTCGGTGGAGACATAATCTTCGTGAGAATTGTCCGTAATAATGACTCTATCGTTCCACACGGTGACACACAATTACGCTACAAAGATAGATTGATTGTTACAGGATCAAAAGAATATGTTGACGAATTAAAACAAGAATTAGAATTTTATTATTAATCTATTATACAAATCGTCTGTAAGTATAAGTGATACTTGCAGGCGATTTGCTATTGAAGAAGAAAGTCTAAATGGGTGATAGGAGTTAGACAAATCTAAAATGCTTTATTATCTGGTACTAAAAGTGTTAGAATATGGTGAGTGAATAAAGAAGGAAACGTTTGAAATCAACTATTATATATCTATATTAAAGGAGTTATTTGCATGTTAAATCTAGAAAATAAAACTTACGTCATTATGGGAATTGCTAATAAACGTAGTATTGGTTTTGGTGTTGCAAAAGTATTGGACCAATTAGGTGCAAAATTAGTATTTACATATCGTAAAGAACGTAGCCGTAAAGAATTAGAAAAATTATTAGATCAATTAAATCAACCTGAAGCACGTTTATATCAAATTGATGTTCAAAGTGATGAAGATGTTATCAATGGATTTGCAAAAATTGGTGAAGAAGTAGGTAATATCGACGGTGTTTACCACTCAATCGCATTTGCAAATATGGAAGATTTAAGAGGACGTTTCTCTGAAACTTCTAGAGACGGTTTCTTATTAGCACAAGATATTAGTTCATATTCTTTAACCATTGTTGCACATGAAGCTAAAAAATTAATGCCTGAAGGTGGTAGTATAGTTGCAACTACTTATTTAGGTGGCGAATTTGCAGTACAAAACTATAATGTTATGGGTGTTGCAAAAGCAAGTTTAGAAGCTAATGTTAAATATTTAGCGCTTGACTTAGGTGAAGACAATATCCGTGTGAATGCTATTTCAGCAGGACCTATTCGTACACTAAGTGCAAAAGGTGTGGGTGGATTCAATACTATACTTAAAGAAATTGAAGAACGTTCACCATTAAGACGTAATGTCGATCAAGAAGAAGTAGGTAAAACTGCTGCATACTTATTAAGTGACTTATCAAGTGGTGTGACAGGTGAAAATATTCATGTAGATGGTGGATTCCACGCAATTAAATAGTTGAGTTATTAACTACAAAAGTATATTACTTATAACATAATAAAAGACCAAGTGATTGATGAAAGAATCACTTGGTCTTTTTGCTTTGTAAATATTGATAAGACAAATTTTATTAATCTTTGACATTGCTATTTGCTTTATCAATAATACGTTGACGATATTTAAAGATATTGCTAATAACTGTTTTTAACACTGCATATAAAGGTACAGCAATTAAAATAAGTGTGAAACCACCTAAATCACCTGCAGCTAATATAACCACAATAATTGTTAATGGATGCATGCTAAGTGATTTACCCATTACATTTGGCGTGATGACATTACCTTCCAATTGTTGAGCAATCAATGTAATGACACATACCCAAATGAACGTTGAAGGTCCATCGATAATACCTAAAATAGCTGCTGGCGTGAAAGAAAGCCATGGACCTAAGAATGGTATTAAGTTAGCAACACCAGCGAATAAAACAAGTAACGGTGTATAAGGTAAGCCGATTATTGTATAACCAATATACAAGATGATACCTAAGATAACACTAACTGTTACTTGACCTTGAATATAAGATTTTAACGTATAGTTTAAGTCTTTTAATAAATCTACGACAAATACTTTACGTTCACCTTTGAAAAATTTAGCTACAGCAGGAATAAATTTTTCATGATCTTTCAACATGTAAATAAGGAAGAACGGTACCATTATTAATAAGAAAATGGTAGAAATTAATGATGTAATATATGAAATTGAGTTAGATAATACATCTGTGACGCCATCTCCCATTGATTTAACCATGTTATTTATTCGATGTGTGACATCACTTGGTAATTTATCAATTTGTGTTAGTGAGAAATTGATTAAACGCTCAGTTTCTTTTTGTAGGGCAGGTGTTTGTTTAATTAAGTTATTAATATTTGAAATAATGATAGGTGCAATAAAGGCTACAACAATAGCGATAATTGCAATTAATACTACAAATATAGTTAAAATACTTGCCCATCTTGGGAATCCCCATTTTTCTAATAATGTTTGAAATGGTAAGCATATGTAGAATAAGAACCCACTAATTAAAAAAGGAAGAAAAACAGAACCGATGATAGTTACAACTGGTGTAAATACTTCATGCACTTGCATAAATAGTTTGATGAGTATGAACAACATAATTAAAGCTATGCCGGTTCTAAACCAAACTTTATTTAACATATATAGATCCTCCTGAAAATTTTCATTTTTTATAGTCTTATATAGTATATCTCAAATTGAAAAGCTACAAAAGAGTCATGATTCGATAAAGTGACATATTGAGTAAGTTAAAAATACATATTATTTAATGAAAATTCTGAAAATATATTGCAAAGTGTAAATGTACATTGTATAATTTTTTTAATCGATAATAATTAAGGGGGTATACGATGATTGGAAAAATCGTTACATTTTTAAATGATCTCGTCTGGAGTAAACCATTAGTATACGGATTATTGTTAACAGGGATTTTATTTAGTTTGAGAATGCGTTTTTTCCAAGTGAGACATTTTAAAGAGATGATACGTTTAATGTTCCAAGGGGAAAAGTCACCAAGTGGTATCACAAGCTTTCAAGCTATAGCTATGTCGTTAGCAGGACGTGTTGGGACAGGTAACATTGTAGGTGTCTCGACTGCTATATTTATTGGAGGGCCAGGCGCTGTATTTTGGATGTGGATTAGTGCCTTTCTAGGTGCTAGTAGTGCATTTATCGAATCTACTTTAGGGCAAATTTTCAAACGTGAAGATAAGGGAGAATATCGTGGAGGACCAGCATACTATATTGAATATGGGATAGGTGGAAAATTTGGAAAGATATATGGTTTAATATTTGCGATTGTAACAGTAATTTCAGTAGGATTACTCTTACCTGGTGTTCAATCGAATGCAATTGCTAGCTCTATGCACAATGCTTTTAATGTTCCAAATTGGATAGTGGCTATTATCGTTGTCGTTATTTTAGCGTTAATTATTTTTGGTGGACTACGTTCAATTGCTAATGTTGCTACAGCAGTTGTACCGTTTATGGCGGTAATATATATATTAATGGCCATTATAATCATTATTATAAATATTCAACATGTTCCAGCTTTATTTGCACTAATTTTCAAATCTGCGTTTGGGTTACAGTCAGCATTTGGTGGGATTGTCGGAGCCATGATTGAGATAGGTGTAAAAAGAGGTTTGTATTCTAATGAAGCAGGACAAGGTACAGGACCGCACGCCGCATCAGCTGCAGAAGTTTCTCATCCAACTAAACAAGGACTTGTTCAATCATTCTCAGTTTATGTAGATACCTTATTTGTATGTACAGCGACAGCGCTCATCATTTTACTTTCAGGTACATATAACGTAACTGATGGCGAGACTAATGCAAATGGCACTCCACATTTAATCAAAGATGGAGGAATATTTGTAGAAAATGCAGATGGCAGTAAAGATTATTCAGGTACTGCAATGTATGCTCAAGCAGGTATAGATAAAGCTTTCCATGGTAGCGGCTACCATTTTGATCCACATTTTTCTGGTATTGGTTCATACTTTATTGCCATTGCTTTATTCTTCTTTGCTTTTACGACGATATTGGCATATTACTATATTGCAGAAACCAATGTAGCTTATTTAACAAGACATCAAAGTAAGAGGACTACACATATCTTCTTTATCATAGCAAGGTTAGCTTTATTATTTGCAACTTTTTATGGTTCAATTAAAACAGCTGATGTCGCATGGGCATTAGGGGATTTAGGTGTTGGATTAATGGCATGGTTGAATATTATAGCAATATGGATATTGCATAAGCCTGCGTTAGAAGCACTTAAAGACTATGAACAACAAAAGGCACAATTGGGTTCTGGCTACCATGCTGTTTATAAGCCTGATGCGAAGAAAATACCTAATGCAATATTCTGGTTGAAAACATATCCAGAAAGATTGAAAAATAAATAATGAGTTTATCATTTTCAAGATGAAAGAATATACTTATTAATTATTAATCAGTATTGGAATAAATAGAACAAATAAACATAGCAGTAGATTTCATTTTGCAGTTTTAATCAAAGTTCATAACGCACATAATTTAAAAATATAACGTCTCTTGGTACAATATAAATAATACTACTAGGGGGCGTTTTAGCATGTCTGAATTTAAACCAGGTAAAATTAACAAACATATATTGTATAGTGACATATTAGAAAGAGATGTTACTATTTCTATTTACTTACCTGAAGAATATACTGATTTATTTAAATACCAAGTGATTATATGCTTCGATGGTTTAGACTTTTTAAGGTTTGGAAGAATTCAACGAGAATATGAAAAACTACGTAAAGATAATGAAATTCAAAGAGCGATTATTGTAGGTTTTCATTATGAAGATGTAGAAAAACGTCGTGAGGAGTTTCATCCAAAAGGTAGTCGATCACATTTAACAGTTCAAGCAGTTGGTAAAGAACTATTACCGTTTATAGATGCAACTTTCCCAACATACAAAGTGGGTAACGCTCGACTTTTAATGGGTGATAGTTTAGCTGGAAGTATAGCATTACTTACAGCATTAACGTATCCAACAATATTTAGCCAAGTTGCAATGTTAAGTCCACAATACGATGAAGTGGTTAAAGAAAAAGTTGAGAGATGTGACACGAAATCACAACTTTCTATTTGGCATGGAATTGGTTTAGAAGAGGAAGACTTTAAATTACCAACGAATGGCAAACGTGCTAATTTTTTAACTCCTAATCGTGAGTTGAATGCACTCATTAATCAATTTGATATTCGTTATCACTATCAAGAATTTGATGGTGGACATAATTGGAAATCATGGAAACCGTTGTTAGGGGATATTTTAAAATACTTTTTAGATGAAGAGTTACCAGAGTAAATCATACTCATAATTCATCATGTTCAATCGTTATTCAAATTAATAACGTACAAATATTATTATGTATATTGTTTAAAATAGAAAAAATAATTTTAAGTTTAAAGTAACGGTTTTCATAGAATTTTGATATAATGGAAATAGGTTAAACAAAGGAGGAATTCAAATGATTTTAGGATTAGCTTTAATCCCATCAAAGTCATTTCAAGAAGAGGTAAATGCATATCGTAAGCGTTATGATACACATTATGCACAAATTATGCCACATATTACAGTGAAATCTCAATTTGAAGTTAATGATGCGGATTTAGATTCAGTTAAAAAAGAAATTGAAACTCGAATTAAAGGTATTTCATCAATTGATATTCATGCAACTAAAGCATCTAGCTTTAAACCAGTAAATAATGTCATTTACTTTAAAGTTGCTAAGAATGACGAACTTGAAGAAATTTTCGATCGTTTTAATACAGATGATTTCTATGGTAAGGCCGAACATCAATTTGTACCTCATTTTACAATTGCTCAAGGTCTTTCAAGCCAAGAATTTGAAGATATTTATGGTCAAGTAGAGTTAGCAGGGGTAGATCATAAAGAGACAATCGAAGAATTATCATTACTACAATTTAGCACTGAAGAAGACAAATGGAAAGTTATCGATACATTTAAATTAAATTAGAAATAAAAAATAGTTATAAAAAAATGGAGTGAGATAGTGGAATCTATGGTACATAGATCTTTATCTCACTCCATTTTTAATTACTTAGCTCGTTTTCTATTTATAAAGTAATAGCCATAGAATAATGCTAAAACTAAGAAAATAAGTGCAGAAAAATAGAATGTATTATTTAAATTATTAGTAAACTGTGTAATTAAGCCCCCTAATAAAGGACCAATCATAGAACCAAAGCCTTGAACACTATTAAATACACCCCAAGTTTCTTCTTGTTCTTTTGGATTAATATGTCCAGCCATAAATGTGTTCCATGCCGGTAATAAGATGCCGTACATGAGACCAATGAATAGCGCGATACCCCACACAATATATATATTAGTGATTAGAGATAATCCAAATATCATAAGTGTGTATAAGATGAACCCACCGAATATAATACTATACATAAATCCTTTACTATTTTTATCAATTATTTTTGAAAGAAATAGCATTGAAACAGCACAACCAATTCCACCAATCATGATTGCGATTGTATATTCAATCGTTGATACATGTACAATTTTTGTAGCGTATGTAGGTAGAATAGGTATTAATGCTGAAATCGCAGCACCTTGGAGTAATATACCAGGGAATAAAACAATGTGTCGTTTAGTTACATTTATAATCTGTAATAATTGTTCTTTAACAGGCTTAGTATTGTAATTAGTCAATTGAATATTAACGAAGTAGTATAATATCCATGCGATTAATACTACTAAAGACATCATAAATACAAAATGTAATGGATGTATTTTAATTAAGAAGTTCATTACGACCCAACCAACTAATAAACCTAACAACCATGCAAAATATACATAGCCCATTTGTTTACCACGTTTATCTTCTTGAACGCTTGATAACATAATAACCCAAATAGGGCTAACGGCTATACCTAGCATGATAGCACTAATAATGATGACAATTGGTGATGATGGAAACCAAATGACTAAGAATAAACTTAGAAATGCTAATAAAAACCCAGAAGTTAATACTAGCTTAGCACCAAACTTCTTTAATAAAAAACCTATCACAAAATTTGTTGCTGCATCTGCAATAAAATGAATAGAAAATGCTAATGACGTCACTGCAACTGCAATTGAAGTGACAGTAGGTAGGTAGTTTATATAACTTAATATGTACATACCTCTCGCAAATTCCATAAGAAATAAAATGACTAGCATTATAATAAAATTTTTATTATTAGAATAGTTATTTAACGAAGAATCTTGCATATAAAGGCACCTTTCCATAAATCTCTTCTGGTTGCGAAGAATGGCCTAATAGTTCTAATAGATCTTTGCATAACTTTTGAGTGGCATACTCAATTTTAGATTCTTTCATGTTTGAAGTCATTTTATTTAATATTGATTCATTATTTGTAAGATGTGTAACGATATCTATAGCTTCATCTGGTGTATTGGCAATTTTACCAAATTCCATATCCTCAAAATAATTAGCATTTTCTAATTCTTGTCCAGGAGCTGGATTTAAGAAAATCATTGGAATACAACGAGTAAGTCCCTCTGAAATTGTAATACCACCAGGTTTTGTAACCATTAATTGACTTGATGCCATCCATTCATTCATATGTTTTGTGAAACCTAGAATGAGAACATCAGGATGATCTTTGAATTGAGCTTGTAAAGAACGTTTTAATTCTTTGCTACGGCCACAAATCATAACAACTTGTGAATGTTTACTTTTCTCTAAGATTTCATTAATCATTTGGTCGAACCCTTTTGAAACACCAAAAGCACCTGCAGACATTAATATTGTAGGTCTATCAGGATCTAAGTGATGTTTACTTAACCAAGCTCTTTGATCAATATGTTCTTCGAATTTATCTGAAATCGGGATTCCCGTGACTTTAATTTGTGAGGCTGGTACGCCTACTTCTATAAAATCATTTTTGGTATCTTTAGTTGCTACATAATAGCGATCTGATTCAGGTGTAATCCAGTTTTTATGCATTCTATAATCAGTCATCACTGTAGCTACTGGAATATTGATATTAAATTGTTCTGTTAAAACAGACATGACTGGTGTAGGGAATGTTAATAAAATTAAATCCGGTTTCTCATTAATGAGTATATTAATCAATTTATTTAGACCGTAATATTTATAAAAACATTTATCTAGTTGATCAGGGCGGCTATAATAAAAGTTTTTATACATATTTCTGAAATATCTAAAGCTATTGATATACCATTTTTTACATATAGAAGTTAAAATAGGATGCGCTTCCATAAATAAGTCGTGTTGAATCACACTTAAATGGTCCAAATTCATTTCATTTAATTGGTTTACGATGCTTTGAGTAACTTGCATATGACCGTTACCGAAAGAACCAGTAATAATCAATATCTTTTTATTTTGAGTAACCATTAAAAGCCACCCTCCGTTAATTTTTAAAATTTATAATAAGTGTAACGTATTTTAATACATTATAAAAGGAATATCGTGATTACATGTACATGAAATACCATTGATTTGTAGCAATTTAGTCTTAATTACAATTTAAAAGGGTAATTAGACACTGCCCGAAAATTTGTATTTATGCATTATACCACAACTAACTTAAAAATAAATTTGAAAGAACTTAATACAAGTGATGTATTATCTTTATAATTACTTTAAATAAGGTTGATAATCTATTTATAATGTTAGCATGGTTTAACAAGTATGTATTATTAAAACCTATCAAATAACAAGAATTTTAGTTTTATTTAATAGTAAATTAATAAATGGGGTATAAATTTACATTTTCATAGCTTTGAATGAGCTAAATGATTATCTTTCGTGGGCTTACAAGAGGTATAACCTCATTTAATATATGTAAGAAAAATCAAAATGATGATATAAGAAATTGGCTTGAAATAAGTTAGTTTTTGTTGTTTTAGAATAACCAATATTTAATACAGTTAAATAGAAAGAATAAATTTATCATAGTCATCAAAACGTGTATAATAGACTTATTGTAAAAAAAGGAGCGATTCATTTTGAATGCGAGTGTATTGTTCGAAAAAATTCGAGTAAAACAAGTTATAGGAACATTAGATAAAGAAGTAGTAGATATCACTACAGACTCAAGAACAGCTAAAGAAGGCAGTATTTTTGTCGCATCAAAAGGTTATACAGTTGATAGCCATAAGTTTTGTCAAAATGTAGTAGATCAAGGATGTAGTATCATTGTAGTCAATAGAGAGCAAGACTTAAAAGGTGAAGTTACTCAAATTATTGTACCTGACACTTTAAGAGTAGCGAGCTTATTAGCACATGAATTATTTGACTTTCCAAGTCATCAATTAGTTACATATGGTGTAACAGGAACAAATGGTAAAACATCTATAGCAACAATGATTCATTTAATTTATAGAAAATTAAATAAAAGTAGTGCTTATTTAGGAACGAATGGTTTTCAAATTAATGAAACAAAAACAAAAGGTGCGAATACAACACCAGAAACAGTATCTCTAACTAAAAAAATCAAAGAAGCTGTTGATGAAGGTGCTGAAGCAATGACAATGGAAGTATCTAGTCATGGTTTATCATTAGGTCGATTAAGAGGCGTGGAATTTGATGTTGCGATTTTTTCTAATTTAACGCAAGATCATTTAGATTTTCATGGAACAATGGAAGCATATGGACATGCTAAATCACTATTATTTAGTCAATTAGGAGAGGACCTCGCTAAAGAAAAATATGTAGTATTAAATAATGATGACGATTTTTCAGAGTATCTAGCTTCTGTTACGCCGTATGAGGTGTTTACATATGGTATAGATCATGATGCACAGTTTAAAGCAATTAATGTAGAAGAATCTTTACAAGGTGTTAAATTTGAATTTGACACACCATTTGGTAGTTATCAAGTTGAAAGTCCATATGTAGGTAAATTCAATATTTCAAACATTATGGCAGCTATGATAGCGGTTTGGAGTAAAGGTGCGACATTTGAAGACATCATTGAAGCGGTCAAATCGCTTGAACCAGTAGAGGGACGTTTAGAAGTATTAGACCCTAATTTGCCAATAGATTTAATTATAGATTATGCACATACTGCAGATGGAATGAATAAACTCATTGATGCAGTTAAACCATTTGTGAAACAAAAACTTATCTTCTTAGTAGGTATGGCTGGTGAAAGAGACATGACTAAAACGCCTGAAATGGGTAGTGTCGCTTGTCGTGCTGATTACGTTATTTTCACGCCTGATAATCCTGCCAATGATGATCCTAAAATGCTTACAGCTGAATTAGCTAAGGGTGCCACTCACTCAAATTATATTGAATTTGAAGATAGAGCAGAAGGTATTAAACATGCCATTGATGTTGCAGAACCTGGTGATACTGTAGTATTAGCTTCAAAAGGTAGAGAACCTTATCAAATTATGCCCGGGCATGTAAAGGTACCACACCGTGATGACTTAATTGGTTTAGAAGCGGCTTATAAAAAATTTGACGGTGGGCCTGTTGAAGATTAGAGAATATACAGAAGGAACATACGTATTTCAAGTATATTTTCAAAGATTGAATGATACAATGCTTATTGCTATACCTGATCAATTTTGGTCAGTTGAAGTCGCCATTGATTTAACTAGGTCAGAAATAAACGATACGTTATTGATGCAATTTTTCACATTTAATGATGAAGAAGAAGCTCAAAAATTAGCAAATGTTATAACCAATTGGTTTGAAACAATATTAAAGGAGAATGATTAATGAATATAAAGGAAGAAGTAGAGTCAAGAAAGACTTTTGCTATTATATCCCATCCGGATGCTGGGAAAACAACCTTAACTGAAAAACTACTATTCTTCAGTGGTGCTATTCGTGAAGCAGGTACTGTTAAAGGTAAGAAAACAGGTAAGTTCGCTACAAGTGACTGGATGAAAGTAGAACAAGAACGTGGTATTTCAGTAACGAGTTCTGTAATGCAATTTGATTATGATGATTATAAGATTAATATTTTAGATACACCAGGTCACGAAGACTTTTCAGAAGATACGTATCGTACTTTAATGGCAGTAGATAGTGCTGTGATGGTAATTGACTGTGCGAAAGGTATAGAGCCCCAAACACTCAAATTATTTAAAGTTTGTAAGATGCGAGGTATTCCTATCTTTACCTTTATTAACAAGTTAGACCGTGTTGGTAAGGAACCATTTGAATTATTGGATGAAATTGAAGAAACATTAAATATTGATACTTATCCAATGAATTGGCCAGTAGGTATGGGTCAAAACTTCTTTGGTATTATTGATAGAAAATCTAAATCTATTGAACCGTTTAGAGATGAAGAAAATATCTTACACCTAAATGACGATTATGAATTAGAAGAAGATCATGCGATTAAAAATGATAGTGCATTCGAACAAGCGATTGAAGAATTAATGTTAGTAGAAGAAGCAGGAGAAAATTTTGATAATGAAGCATTATTAAATGGTGAATTGACACCAGTATTCTTCGGATCAGCATTAGCTAATTTCGGAGTTCAAAACTTTTTAAATGCTTATGTCGATCATGCACCAATGCCAAATGCTCGTCAAACTAAAGAAGATGTTGAAGTAAGTCCTTTTGATACTGACTTTTCAGGATTTATATTTAAAATTCAAGCAAACATGGACCCGAAACATAGAGATAGAATTGCATTTATGAGAGTAGTCAGCGGTGCATTTGAACGTGGTATGGATGTAACCTTACAACGTACGAGCAAAAAACAAAAGATTACACGATCAACATCATTTATGGCGGATGATAAAGAAACAGTTAATCATGCAGTCGCAGGAGATATTATAGGTTTATATGATACAGGAAATTATCAAATTGGAGACACATTAGTTGGTGGGAAACAAAACTTTAGTTTCCAAGATTTACCACAATTTACACCTGAAATATTTATGAAAGTATCTGCGAAAAATGTTATGAAACAAAAGCATTTTCATAAAGGCATTGAGCAATTAGTACAAGAGGGTGCGATTCAATACTATAAAACATTGCACACGAATCAAATTATTTTAGGTGCAGTTGGACAGCTACAATTTGAAGTTTTTGAACATCGAATGAACAATGAATACAACGTAGATGTAGTGATGGAACCAGTAGGCCGTAAAATTGCAAGATGGATTGAAAACGAGGAAGATATTAAAGATAATATGAATACATCTCGTTCGATACTTGTACACGATCGTTATGATAATTATGTATTTTTATTTGAAAATGAATTTGCGACACGTTGGTTTGAAGAAAAATTCCCAGACATTAAATTATATAGTTTATTGTAAAATGTTTGGCTATATATATATGTGGGTATCGCTTTTAATGTAATGATGATGTTATTAAATAATAAATTGTCATTATAGCAATTAACCTGTATAATATTTATATTCACAAATAAATACCTATGACACTCATGTCAGAGGGGAGTAACTTGATGGTCACTTAAATGATTTAAGTGATTTTACGCTTTATCGTCATTACGAAGTATTCACTTCCGGTAAAGTGGGCAATAATATTTGCTAAGTGAGACCTTTGCTATTATTTAGCATAGGTCTCTTTATTTGTATAAAATTTAAAGGAGTTGTCCACTATGGATCCGAGTTTGTTGTTATCCTATGCATGGGTATTACTAGTCTTAGTATTTTTAGAGGGTCTTTTAGCTGCCGATAATGCAATAGTAATGGCAGTTATGGTAAAGCATTTACCACCTGAGCAAAGAAAGAAAGCACTATTTTATGGTTTATTAGGCGCATTTATATTTAGATTTTTAGCATTATTCTTAATTAGTATTATTGCTAATTTCTGGTTTATTCAAGCAGCAGGAGCTGTATATTTAATCTATATGTCAATTAAAAATTTATGGGAATTCTTCCATAAGAAAGATGACAAGAATCAGGAAAATGTTGGAGATGACCATCACTTTGACGAAGAAGGTCAAGAAAAGAAAGTTGGTCCCAAAGCATTCTGGGGTACTGTATTTAAAGTAGAATTCGCAGACATTGCATTTGCTATTGATTCCATGTTAGCAGCATTAGCAATCGCTGTGACTTTACCAAAAGTAGGTATACATTTTGGTGGCATGGATTTAGGTCAATTCTCAGTGATGTTTTTAGGCGGAATGATAGGCGTTATTTTAATGCGTTTCGCAGCAACATGGTTTGTTGAATTATTAAATAAATATCCTGGTTTAGAAGGCGCAGCTTTCGCGATTGTAGGTTGGGTCGGAATTAAATTAGTCGTATTAGTATTAGCACATAAAGACGTAGGTATCTTACCAGAAGAATTCCCACATACAGTTTTATGGCAATCTATTTTCTGGGCAGTCCTAATATTACTAGTTGTTATCGGTTGGTTAACATCAGCTGTAAGTAATAAAAAGAAAAAGAAATAATAATCTAAGGCTTCGTATATTAATACGAAGTCTTATTTAATATTTGTTAAACATTGCAGTTTTAATAATAAAATATTAAAATTTATATATACATAATACTATTTATTGAGGTTATACATATCGCAGTGAAAAATGTTACCTTAAACCCATTGAGTATGTCATAATAAAAGTAATTGATTGAAATGATAGGAGTGGCTATCTAGTGGATAAAAATAAAAAACAAGTAATTCCTCGTAAAAGCTATCGACGTCAACGTCGTGAATTTTTTCATAATGAAGAAAGAGAAGAAAGAGTAGAAAAACAAAGACAAAAAGAAAGAATTCAAGCTAAAAAAGAAGAATACCAAGCTAAAGTTAATGAAGAAAGGGTTAAAGATAACTTAAGAAAAGCAAGAATAGAAAAGCTAACTAAAGAAGAAATCCAACAACAACAAAATCAAGTATCAAATCAAAATGATAAAACGAATAAAACGCAACAAGATCAAGAAAATGATAAGTCGAAATTAACATTACCTGAGGAACAACAACTTAAACGAACGCAAAATCGTAAAAATCAATCATCAAATGATAGCAAACAAGAAGATCATGAAAAATCTACTTATGGGGAGCATCAAAGTGATAGATTAGCATCAAAAGCATCTCAAGAAAATCACCTAAATAACGGTAGTGAAATTGAAAGTGAAAAGAAAAACAATAAAACAGAATCTAGTAAGAAGTTAAATAAACAATCAACTTCTGTTGAAAATCGTGATTTTGATACTGAAAAGAAACATCAGCATCATAGCAAGCAAAGTGCTAAACAAAATCAATTTGAAACAAAGAAAGATAATGCATCTTCAACTCAAAATAAAGTAGAAAATAAAACGGATTATCTAGATATTATCAAGTCATTCTTTAAGGAACATTGGCCTAAAATAGCGATTATTATAGGCGTGATATTATTAATTATTATACTTAACGCTATTTTTACTAATGTTAATAAAAATGACCATACAAATGACAGTGCTTTAACACCTACGAATAAACATTATACTGACACAATGAAAAGTGCGAATAGTACAGTAAAATCTGTAGTAACAGTAGAGAACGAAGGGACAAAAAATACTTCAGTTCCAAATAATACATCTAAAGCAGATAATGAAATTGGTTCAGGTGTCGTCTACAAAAAAGTGGACGACTCTCTTTTTATTATGACAAATGCTCACGTAGTTGGTAATAAGGATAAACAAAAGATAACATTTGGTAATAATAAGTCGGTTCAAGGAAAAGTGATTGGTACCGATAAATGGTCTGATATAGCAGTCATTAAAGCTAAAAGTGCAGATGATTCTGTAAAAGCCATCACTACTGGTAATTCTAATCATCTTGTTTTAGGAGAACCTATTATTGTAGTGGGTAATCCATTAGGTGTTGACTTCAAAGAAAGTGTATCTGATGGTATAGTCTCTGGTTTAGATAGGCATGTACCAGTAGATATTGATAAAGACGATAGCTATGATGTACTAATGAAAGCCTTCCAAATTAATGCTCCTGTGAATCCTGGTAATTCAGGTGGTGCAGTTGTAGATAGAGATGGTAAACTGATAGGTATTGTTTCTCTGAAGATTGATATGGATAATGTGGAAGGTATGGGATTTGCAATACCAATTAATGATGCTCAAAAAATAGCTGCTCATTTAGAGAAAGAAGGTAAAATTGAATATCCTAATACTGGAATCAAAATTAAAAATGTAGCAGATATTGATGATGACGAACGCCAATCAATCAAATTACCCGATAGTGTTAAAAATGGTATTATAGTTGGTGAAGTAAAGCCTAATGCCCCTGGCGATAAATCAGGGTTGAAAAAAGATGATGTCATAGTAGAATTAGATGGGAAAAGAATTGAAGATAATTTAAGATATAGACAAATTATATTTAATCATAGAGAAGACAAAAGTACATTAAAAGCTAAAGTGTATAGAGATGGAAAAGTCATTAATATAGATATAAAACTAAAATAATGTTGAGGTGAAATGAATGTCGATATTTGGCCAACTATTAAAAAGATCCAGTCCTCAACAAGGGATAGTTCTATACTATTTAGCAGCAATTGTTGTCGCGTTCTTGTTGTTAAATCTACCATATGTACACAAATCTGGAGTCGACGTTAATCCAATAGATACATTATTTGTAGCAGTATCTGGAATAAGCGTTACGGGATTAACACCAATTAGTATTGTTGATACGTATTCTACGTTTGGTCAAATTATTATACTAGTCATTTTAAATATTGGCGGTATCGGTGTGATGGCCATTGGAACATTATTGTGGGTCGTATTAGGTAAACATATAGGTATTCGTGAACGCCAGCTAATTATGCTTGATAACAATAAAGATACAATGAGTGGGACTGTAAAATTAATCTTAGAAATAGTTAGAACCATATTTGTAATTGAATTTATAGGTGCACTTTTACTTGCATTTTATTTTTATAGAGATAATCCCGATTTAAAATATGCTATTATGCAGGGGATATTTGTTTCTATATCAGCCACAACTAATGGCGGTCTCGATATCACAGGTGATTCACTTGTCCCATATGCAAAAGATTATTTTGTGCAAACGATTGTAATGTTCCTAATCGTTTTAGGTTCTATTGGCTTTCCAGTGTTGCTTGAAGTCAAAGCCTACATTAAAAATAGAGTAACAAATTTTAGATTTTCATTATTTACGAAAATTACAACATCAACATATTTATTCTTATTTGTTTTTGGTGTTATCATTATTTTCTTACTTGAACATAACCATGCATTCAAAGGGATGAGTTGGCATCAGTCGTTGTTTTATTCGCTGTTTCAATCAGCTACAACTAGGAGTGCAGGATTACAAACCATTGATGTATCCCACTTTAGTGATGCAACAAATATCATTATGAGCATTTTGATGTTTATAGGTTCATCTCCTAGTTCAGTAGGTGGTGGTATCCGTACTACTACTTTCGCTATTTTAATTTTATTTGTCATTAATTTTAGTAATTCTGCAGATAAAATTTCAATTAAAGTATTCAATAGAGAAATTCATATTATGGATATACAACGATCATTTATGGTATTTACCATGGCTTCCATTTTGACCTTCACAAGCATGATTATTATATCTGTAGCAGAGCAAGGAAAACTATCGTTTTTACAAGTTTTCTTTGAAGTTATGTCGGCGTTTGGTACATGTGGTTTAACACTAGGTGTAACAGATGATGTAAGCAATATTACAAAAATTGTATTAATGATATTAATGTTTATAGGACGTGTAGGTTTAATTTCCTTTATTATAATGATAGCTGGAAGAAAAGAGCCTAAAAAATTTAGCTACCCTAAAGAACGTATACAAATTGGATAAATTTAAATTAAAGACATTTTAAGTATCAAAGACAGTTTATACTTAAAATGTCTTTTGTATTATTGTTGATAAAATAAGTTATCTATCCAAAGAGATATCACTTAAACAAAAATACATGTTAAACTAACCATAATGAGAGGTGTGTTGAGATGGAGAGAAATGAGAATATCGATGTAGATGTCATAGCAACTTCTGATATGCATAGTCATTTTTTAAACGGAGATTATGGCTCAAATATATATCGTGCCGGAACTTTTGTTAAACAAGTAAGAGACAATAATCAAAATGTAATCTTATTAGATAGTGGCGGTAGTTTGGCAGGGTCATTAGCAGCATTTTATTATGCTATTGTTGCACCATATAAGCGCCATCCAATGATAAAGTTAATGAATGCCATGCAATATGATGCTAGTGGTATTAGCCCTAACGAATTTAAATTTGGATTGTCATTTTTAACGCGTTCTGTTGCATTATCTAGATTTCCATGGTTATCGGCTAATATAGAATATATCAAAACGAAAGAACCATACTTTTCAACACCATATTCTATTCAACATTTTGATAATTTAAAAATTGCAATAGTAGGATTAACAGCTGATGGCCTTATGAAAAATGAATATGCAGAGATGGAAGAAGATGTGAGTATTGAAAAAACATTATTATCAGCTAAAAGATGGATTAGATATATACATGAAATCGAAGAACCAGATTTTTTAATAGTGATATATCATGGTGGATTAGACAAAATTAGCAAATCTAATAAGAAACACGAGGTAAATGTCAATGAAGCTGAAGTATTGATGGAGGAATTAGGGGTTATAGATCTCATCATTACAGCACATCAGCATCAAACTTTAGTTGGTCAAGATCATGGAACAATTTATGTACAAGCTGGACAAAATGCAGAAGAACTCGTGCATGTGAAAATTAGATTTAAAAAAAGAACTAATACCTATGAGGTTGAGGAAATTTTACCTGAAGTCATTGATTTGAATAATTATGATGAAGATGAAGATTTACTTAATGTCACGTATTACGATCGAAAAGCAGTTGAGCATTGGGCAGGCGAAGAGATAAACGAAACTGAAATAAACGCATCAGTTAAAGATTTAGCAGAGTTAGTTGGACAACCACATCCTTTTGCTCAATTATTACATGATAGCATTAGATTAGCCTATAATTATCAAATTAGTTGTGTACATATACCACGAAATGGTGAAGAAGGACTAGACGGCGTCATAACGAATAGAGTTTTATATGATGCGTACCCATATCCAGATAAACCTGTTGATTTAACAATTAAAGGGCAATGTATTAAAGATATATTAGAATTTTCATATTCATATCTTGAATTTGAATCAGACACTTTAAAATCTACACTGATTGATGAAACGTTATGTACATTTTGGCAAGGATTTAACTATACCATTGACATGAATCAAGCACCATTTAACCGAGTAACTTTAGATGGTATTGATTTAAATGGATTATATAGAATAAATATGACTGATTATTGTTATAGAAACTATCAAGCATATTTAAAAGATGCTATTATTCATCAAACTAGTGAAAGTACAATGAGTACACTAATTGCCAAAAATTTATCAGATAAGCACTATTCAATTGAATTAATAAATAATTTTAAAGTGATTAAGTAATTCGATATCATTTCACCTTCATATTAATTAACGTATGTGTCGAAATAATTACTTTAAAAAATAAATAGAGCTCTAAATCATGTAAGGACACATGGTTTGGAGCTCTAAACTTATACTTTAAATATTTATTTTCTAATCATTTAATATTCTAAAAATTATCCGTGAAAAATTAATAAAAGAATAATAGCAACAATTTGTGCAATAGATGTTGTAGCAATACGTCTTGTATATTCATAACTAATTGACAGTAGTAATTGAGTTATAAAAATAAACAGTACTATCCACCAATTATCTAAATATATAAATAGAGAGCTTGAACAAATTGCAGTGATTAAGATAGATAACCAATTCGGCAAATTGTACTTATTTAACTCATTTTGTAAAACAGTGCGCATATATAATTCATGACACGGTATAACGAATGCTAATGTTACTAACATTTGCCATTTCCAGTGTACACCAGTTTTGGCTAATTCTTTTATTAATGAAGCATAAGTTAGTTCAGACGTCATGAGTGATAAGATCAATTGAATAATGATTAAAATAATACTGGCAATAATCCCAATACCTATGGATGTTAATAACCGTTTAGAATGTATATCACGTTGATAAAATACATAACTAATACCAGCTATTAGCATAATTCCAGTATACAAATACCAATATTCTTGATGTTCACCCCACATAACAAATAAAATGGCATGAAAAACTATGAAACTAATTATAAACCATAATAAAGCTTTCGAAACTTTTTTCATTACAACTAACCTTCTTGTTCAACAATTTTATAACGTTTATGATTAATAACCGTTTTTTCAGGTAAGTCTAGTGAGTTAAAGTTTTCCATTATTGTTAAGTCTACAATAACTGAGTTATCATTTATTTTTTCAACTCGGCCTCTTAAACCATCATAAAATTCTACGATATTACCTACTTCTGCAACAGTCATTTCGAGTCCTCCCTTAATTCATAGCTAGACTATATTGTACTAAAAAAAACACTACAAATAAACTAATAACACTAAAAACGCTTAGAATTAATGCATAAATTATGAAAATTTTGTCATTATTGAGTAAATAATTGGAATTTTAAATGTAAATTGTGCATAAATAAAGTAAGGGCATATATAGAGAATCTATAAGGAGCGTTTGTTATGAAATTTGTTAGTAATAATGATATAACTGATCCAACACTTAACTTAGCTATGGAAGAATATGTATTAAAAAATCTGCCGTCAGAAGAAAGTTATTTTTTATTTTATGTAAATAGACCTTCCATTATTGTTGGTAAAAATCAGAACACGATTGAAGAGGTCAATAAATCATATGTTGATGAAAAAGGTATAGATGTTGTACGTAGAATCTCTGGCGGTGGTGCAGTTTATCATGATACAGGTAATTTAAACTTTAGTTTTATTACAGATGATGATGGTAATAGCTTCCATAACTTTAAGAAGTTTACAGAACCTATCGTTCAAGCTTTACAATCATTGGGCGTAGACGCAGAAATGACAGGACGAAACGATATTCAAGTTGGTGCTGCTAAAATTTCAGGAAATGCAATGGTTAAAGTTAAAGATAGAATGTTTAGTCACGGAACATTAATGCTAAACAGTGAACTTGATGAAGTTCAAAATGCATTGAAAGTTAATCCAGCTAAAATTAAATCAAAAGGTGTTAAATCTGTTAGAAAACGTGTGGCTAATATTGAAGAATTTTTAACAGAGTCTATAGATATTGACCAATTTAAACAGATCATTTTAAAATCAATATTTGGTGAACAACAAGTTGAAGAGTATGTATTAACTGATGAAGATTGGAAAAATATCGAGAAATTAAGTAATGAAAAATACCGTACTTGGGACTGGAATTATGGTAAAAATCCAAAATATAATTTTGAACGAGAAGAAAAATTCGAGAAAGGATTTATTCAAGTCAAATTTGATGTGAAAAAAGGTAAAATTGAACATGCAAAAATCTTCGGTGATTTCTTTGGTGAAGGGGATATTAGTGATTTAGAACATGCCTTAGAAGGGGGCCTTCATGACTTTAACCATTTAGAAGAAGCATTGGCAAATTATAACTTATATTATTATTTTGGTGATATAGATAAAAATGAAATATTAAGATTAATGTCTTAATGTCTAATAAATTAAAAGGTCTATTCTCTAACTTTTTAGTAGGGAATAGACCTTATTTTGAATGACTCGAATCTAAATTATTCACTGAGAAATGCCTCCAAATTTTTATATTCTGTCGTGTACTCATTGAATGCTTTCTCATCTTTATTTACTAAAGCTTCATCAATTAGTAATTTCAATTCTTTTTTTCTAACTTCTCTAAGTGCTTCATCAATGACTAGTTCAACGCCTAAATCATTAACCGTAGTTACAAATTCTTCAAGTGTCGTATGTTTCACATTTGTATTATGATTCATAGGGATCTCGACCTTTCGTTTGAATTTAATATATAAATATTATACATTTTTTAAATTTTGAAATCAATGAATATTCTGACATTTTATGCGAAAAAATGTACCATATTACACTTTAAGAATAACTTGACTTTTGACATTTTTATTATAAAATAAAAAACATATTATTGGTTCTATAAAATAGAATTGATAATAAAACTTAATAAAGCGAGGTTTTCCCAATGACAACTCAGAATATATACGTAATTAGAAAGGGAGACATGGTGATTAGGCCTAATTATGATGATCAAAATCAACCAAATGGTTCAGAAATTATTCGGTTTGATAAGACAGTCCTACAAAGTCCATATAAAGTTCAGAAGATTATTGAGAGGTCATGTAAATTTTATGGCAACAATTATTTAAGTAAAAAGGCTGAAACCAATCGAATTACAGGTATCTCTAGTAAACCCCCAATTTTATTAACTCCTTTATTCCCAACTTACTTTTTTCCTACTCATTCAGATCGACAAGAAGAAAATTTATGGATTAACATGCATTATGTTGATTCTATTAAAGAATTAAAACATCGTAAATGTAAAATCATATTTGCAAACAATGAAACCATTACCCTAAATGTATCATTCCACAGTTTATGGCATCAGTATACGAACGCAATCTTCTTTTATTATATGGTAGATAAACAATCCCGTATGAAATCTAATGACCCCGATAAACCTATCGATTATGAAAAATCCTCACTAAACATTTTTGAAGCATTATCACGTTATTCGCTATTTGTAGATAAATAAATTATGATGAAATTTAAAATATGCGGAACGTTATATTAATATAGTGTAAATGTTCCGTATATTTTTTTAAGTTATCTCTTGATAAATTACGTAAAATTGATATAATAATATTTGTGCTTGATAGAGAAAGCACTGCAATTTAATTATTCCACAGTAGCTCAGTGGTAGAGCTATCGGCTGTTAACCGATCGGTCGTAGGTTCGAGTCCTACCTGTGGAGCCATGGAAACGTACTCAAGTTGGCTGAAGAGGCGCCCCTGCTAAGGGTGTAGGTCGCGAGAGCGGCGCGAGGGTTCGAATCCCTCCGTTTCCGTTTTATAGTATAAATCAGTTTAATTCTGATTTTCTTAAACTACCTAGAACGTTGTTAAATCAACGTTCTTTTTTATTTTGTTAAAAATCCGTTTAAGTTTGTTTAATATATTTTGGTCAATATATGGTCAACACACTTTATTTAATGCGAATGGATAGTCCCTTCGTTACTATAAATAAGCCTAGAATGGTTTTAATCCATTCTAGGCTTATTTTTTTGACTTATTAAGAGTTGAACTTATTTATTTATAACATGTACTACGAAGAGTTAAGATTCTTTAGTGCGTGAGACCTTTAAAACGAAATACATTGAACATAGTAGCAAGCCAACTATGAGGCTAGGCGATAATTGAATATCATAGTATAAAAACACCATGAAATTAGAATCTAACCATAGGGCTGATTTAAAATCATGGTGTTTATTATTATAATATCAATGCAATACTTAAGCTGTATTCCTAAAGTGATAAGATACTTACAAAAGTCTGTTAATATTAAATAAAATGATTAGTAAAATTGTATCCACTTTTTCCAACTATAACTGCTCATCACTGCTACATTCATTACGATATGAATTACTTCGAACTCATAACCACTAACGTATCCTCGGGTTAACTTTAAGGTGAATATGGAACCTAACATCACACAAATATAGAAAACATTAACATACGGTGTTAAAATCCCAAATATCAAGAAGATACCTCCAACAACTTCACCAATTGACATTAAAATAGCAAGTAGTGGGGGTAAACCTAATGAACCTAGAAAATGTATCGTACCTTCTAGGTCTACAAATTTTAAAGTACCATGTACTAAAAAAGATGTCGCTAACATCCATCTAATTAATAAAATTCCAAATCTCATTGATAGACTGACCTCCAGATTGTTATAAAATAAAAAAGTAAATTTCATAAGTAATTAAGAATAAAAGACTTTAAATTTCTAATAAAAATTATAATACTTATAAAATTTATCTTATTATATAACGAATGGAAGGTTTTGTCTTTATTAAATGACCATTTATATAAAAAAGCCCATCAATAGTAATAAATACATTGACGAGCGATAATTTTGATAAAGCGTTCTTTATTTTTTACCGTTTGATTTACCTGAAATCAAATCACGGATAATTTTAACAATGTAACCTGTTATAAGCGATCTTACTACACGTTTAGTAATGTTCATCATGGTTATGTCTCCCTTTTGCTTTTACTTGATAGATATAATATACCCAGTTTTTTATGTTTTAAAAGTGAATGGAAGATAAATCGTTAGAATAGGATAAATATTATTATTCAAAAACAATGTAGCCATCTTTGTCAGCCTTTTTAGTAAAAGCGACAATAACAGCATGAATAATAGCCACAATACTTGGAATACCAGTCCAAAAGAAGGCAAGATGTAAAATACCTTGTCCAACTTTGTCAGCATAAAACTTATGAACACCAATACCGCCTAAAAAGATAGCTACTAATATATAAATGACTTTATTAACTCTCATTATGATTGCCTCCTAAAGATAAAATGTATCGTTTAAAGATTTAAGTACATGACAAACTTATAAATCTATTTTAGATAGTCCTTCTAATAATTCAATTCTACCACCGAAATTTTTAAAATCTATATGAGGTAGGTCCTTTGATTTATATTATATCGTAGATTCTATATAATGAAATTAAGACATACTTTAAGGAAGGATATATGATGATTAGACAAGCGCATCCAAGTGATAATAAGCATATCGCTGAATTATGTTATATGATTTGGGAAGATATGGAATTAGATATAGTTAATGAAATTAGTAAAGAAAGAATGATGAACATACTAGATTTAAGTGTTGTGAATGTTGAATATCGAAGTTATTATAAAAATGTTTGGGTTTATGAAGTGGATGGCAAAGTTGCAGGATGTGTCATTGCTTATGATGGTAAACATGAACTTGATTATGAGGAAAATTGGTTAAAGTTACCGCTTGATGAAGATATCCGTAAATATGGGACGCCTTTACCAGTGAAAGAAGCAGCGGACGATGAGATGTATATTGAAACTGTCGCTACGTTTCCCGAGTATCGAGGACAAGGTATAGCTACACAACTAATGACTTATCTCCTTGAGATGTACTCTGAGAAAAAATGGAGCTTAAATTGTGATTATGATAATGAAAAAGCGTTAGGATTATATGAAAAATTAGGGTTTAAAACTGTGAGTGATATAGATCTTTATGGTCATTTATATAGACATATGATTAAGCAATAAAAAACTCGACAATGAATGATTATCATTGCCGAGTAATTAAATGTCATTAAATTGCACCTAACAACGCACTAATATAAATGCCTAATGCATATAATAAACCGAAAATAGTATTTGTTTTACCTGTAGCAGCCATGGCAGGCATCATTGTTGCAGGTGTATCATTTTTGTTAAATCTTCTTACAGCTTTAATTGGCATTGGGAATGACAATAAAACTAATAAATAGAATAATGATCCACCAGATTTAAATAAGGCTGTAAATACTACAAGCGCATATGCAACGATATACATTATTGCCATAAAGATAACTGAGGCGCGTTTACCAAGTAAAATAGGTAGTGTTTTACGTCCACTAGCTTTATCTTTGACGCGGTCTCTAATGTTGTTAGCCATATTTATAAGGCCAATCGTTATGACGATAGGGATACTTAACCAAATGATTAGTCCTTGAACATTACCTGTTTGAATGAAAAAGGCTAATAAGATGATAATCATACCCATAAATACGCCTGAGAATAATTCGCCAAATGGCGTCCATGAAATTGGCATTGGTCCACCAGTATATAAATAACCAATTGCCATACAAAACACGCCTATTGGAATAATCCAAAATGAACTATGGAAAGCTAGGAATATACCCAGTAAAGCTGCGATAATATAAAAAGCAATTGCGATATTCATCACAAGTTTAGGACTCATACCGTTTCGTACAATTGCACCACCGATACCTACAGAAGTATGATCATCTAAGCCTTTTTTAAAATCATAGTATTCATTAAACATGTTTGTAGCTGCTTGGATTAATAAGCAAGCAATTAACATGGCTAAGAATAAACTAAATTTAAGATGATCTTCACTACCAAGTAGGAATAATTTAGCTGATGCTGTACCAACTAGTACTGGCACAACTGCGGCAGTTAAGGTATGAGGTCTCATCAATTGCCAATACTTTTTAACCGTTGAATATTGTTGATATTGATCTGACATTTTTTATAACCTCTTAATTTTTTTAGTTTTAACATTAATATTTTAAAGTAATTATGAATAAAGGTCAATTCACGTGAAAAATTGCATGTGATTATTAAGCAATTCACACCAAAATTGGTATTGAAAAATGATACAATATACTAATGAGTAAATATAGAAGAAAGAAGTGAGATGAATGACTGTTAACGTAAGAGAAGATGAGATTGTCGACAAGCTATATGGAAGTTCTAAGGATTGGGTCTCCGTTGAAGTAGAGATAGAAAAACAGTTAGATCCAAGTAAGTTATTTCATATAACTGAATCGCAAGCAGGTGATCGTTTTTATTTGCGATTAAATGACAATCAGTCTTCATATTTCGGTTATCATGCGATTCGAAAATTTGAAAATGATTTCGAAAATAAACAGTCTATCTTTAAAGAATGGGAAACGTTAAAAAAAGATATAGAATTAATTCATCCAGATTGTGATAAACATCATTTACGTTTGTGTGGTGGGTTCCAATTTTCAAAACATAAGTCTGATGATGAATGGCGAGCATATGGTTTAAATCATTTTGTGTTACCTGAGGTATTGATTTCTACAGAAAACGAACGAACATTTGTAACTTATACAACTGAAAAAAGTACATTTGATATGGAGACATTCAAGTCATTAGTAAATGATTTGGAACAAGCCAATGTTGATACAGAAGATGATCACCTGGGAAATGTTACACGTATGGAGGATATCTATTTAGATGAATGGCGAGATTTAGTACAAGAAGCGATTGATCATATTGACTATTCTAAGAAAATTGTACTTGCACGTAGAAGATTAATAAAATTTGATAAAAAGATTAGCATTCCATATATTTTAACTAGAGCATTAAAGAATGAAAAAAACAGTTATATCTTCTTACTTGAATCTAATGAATCTGTGTTCTTCTCACAAACACCTGAACAATTATTAAAGGTTGAAAATCAAGTGCTTTCAACCAAAGCAGTAGCAGGTACGATTAAACGTTCTCAAAATGAACAAGAAGATGAAGCAAACATACAAGCTTTTCTAAACGATAAAAAGAATTTAAATGAACATCAAATTGTAGTTGAGAGTATATTGAATGACATTCAACCCTATGTTGAAGATGTATACTACAATGAAACACCAAACATTTTAAAAAATGACCATTTGTATCATCTATTTACAAAAATAGAAGGTAATTTAAAAGAACAGTCTTATATTGGGTTAATTGATCGAATGCATCCTACACCAGCGTTAGGTGGTTATCCTAAAGATGAAGCACTAGAATTTATAGAACAAAAAGAATTTGGCACACGTGGTTTATACGGTTCACCGGTAGGATATATAGATGTCTATGATGATTGTGAGTTTATCGTAGCAATTCGATCTATGTTGATAAAAGGTGATCAAGCAACACTATTTGCTGGATGTGGCATAGTTAAAGATTCTGATCCAGATAGTGAGATTGCTGAAACAGCAGTGAAATTTTCACCAATGATGAATGCTTTAGGAGTAGATAAACATGAGTAATAAAAATGAAGCTTTAACGACACAAGTCTTTACATTTGCATCAGAACTATATGCTTATGGTGTGAGAGAAGTTGTTATTAGCCCGGGGTCACGTTCGACGCCATTAGCTATTGCGTTAGAAGCACACCCAAATATTAAAACGTGGATTCATCCGGATGAACGTAGTGCAGCATTTTTTGCATTAGGTTTAATCAAAGGTAGTCAAAGACCCGTCGCTATTTTATGTACATCTGGTACAGCAGCGGCTAATTACACTCCAGCAATTGCAGAAAGTCAAATTAGTCGAATACCACTCATTGTATTAACGAGTGATCGACCGCATGAACTAAGAAGTGTAGGTGCACCACAAGCAATTAATCAAGTAAATATGTTCAGTAATTATGTCAATTTCCAATTTGATATGCCAATTGCTGATGGCACAACCAATATGCTAGATACGATACATTATCAAATGCAAATCGCAAGTCAGTATCTTTATGGACCACATAAAGGGCCGATACATTTTAATATGCCATTTAGAGAACCATTAACACCTAATTTAGATAGAAAAGATCTATTGAAATCAGAAACAAAAACATTACCTCATTATCAAAAAATGGTACATGTTGATCCTATTAAGGATAAAATTGAAAAGCCTAAAGGTCTAATCATTGTTGGAGATATGCAACATCAAGAAGTAGATCAAATTCTAACTTATTCAACGGTTTTCGATATACCTGTGTTGGCAGACCCATTAAGCCAGTTAAGACGACATAATCATCCTAATGTCATTACAACCTATGATTTATTATATCGAGCAGGTATGGATTGGGATGTTGATTTCGTAATCAGAGTTGGTAAACCGGTTATTTCTAAAAAGTTAAATCAATGGTTAAAAACGACTACAGCATTTCAAATTTTAGTACAAAATAATGATAAAATTGATGTTTTCCCTGTACCGCCAGATGTGTCATACGAAATATCGGCTAATGACTTTTTCAGATCACTAATGGAAGAAAGAACAATAGACAGAAAAGCATGGTTACAACAATGGCAATCATTAGAAAAACAAGCTCGAATTGAAATCAATGATTTTCTACAACATGCCACTGATGAAGCGGCCTATGTCGGCACATTGCTTTCTAAATTAACTAATGAAGATGCTTTGTTTGTAAGTAATAGTATGCCTATTAGAGATATCGATAATTTACTATTTGATAATGAAGCGGAAATTTATGCTAATCGTGGCGCGAATGGTATTGATGGTGTTGTTTCTACGGCATTAGGTATGGCAGTACATAAAAATGTTACGTTACTCATTGGTGATTTAGCCTTTTATCATGATATGAACGGCTTACTTATGTCTAAAATTAATGACATACATTTAAACATAGTTTTATTAAATAACGATGGTGGTGGTATCTTTTCATATTTACCGCAAAAAGCATCAGCAGCAGAATATTTCGAGAGATTATTCGGAACACCAACTGGCTTAGATTTTGAACATGCGGCATTGTTATATGATTTTAATTTTAAGCGATTTGATCATTTAACTGATTTTAAATTTGAATCGTTATCTAAATTAGGTTCGAATGTTTATGAAGTCATCACCGATAGAGAAGATAATTTACAACAACATCAAATTTTATATAAGAAATTGAGGGAAATGATTAATGTTATATCATAATTTTTATCAATCAAAATCATCTTCCAAGCAATTGTTAGTTATGTTACACGGATTTATTAGCGATGGCAGAACTTTCGATAATCATATTGATAAGCTAACAGAACAAACTAACGTATTAGTCATTGATTTACCAGGTCATGGAAAAGATGAAACTTCTATGGATATAGAATGGAGCTTTGATTATATCAATCAAGCATTAAATCAAGTTTTATCTGAATATCAACAATATCAGTTATATTTATTTGGTTATTCAATGGGAGGTAGAGTAGCTTTATATTATGCGTTGCATGGTTCTATTGAACTTGCAGGTTTAATATTAGAAAGCACATCACCAGGTATTCAAAGTGAAGAAGATCGAATTGAGAGACAACAAGTAGATGCTGCAAGAGCGAAAGTATTAGAAATAGCTGGTTTAGAAATATTTGTCAATGATTGGGAACGATTACCATTGTTCCAATCACAATATGACTTAGAAAAATCAGTTAAAAAGCAAATTCGGAATAATAGAATGAGTCAAGATCCTCATCGTTTAGCAAAAGCATTACGAGATTATGGTACAGGACAGATGCCTAATCTATGGTCATTACTATCACAAATCGATATTTCAACATATATTATGGCAGGAGAGCTAGACGCGAAGTTTGTAAAAATTGCACAAAAATTGAAAGACTCAATTGTTAATAGCAGAAAAACAATAGTTTCTAATGTTGGGCATACAATTCATGTGGAAGATAGCACGGAATTTGATACAATGATATTAGGTTTTTTAAAGGAGGAGCAAAATGACTAGACAGTGGGAAACACTTAGAGAATATGATGAAATTAAATATGAATTTTTCGAAGGTATTGCAAAGGTAACTATTAATCGTCCTGAAGTACGTAATGCATTCACACCTAAGACAGTGGCTGAAATGATTGATGCATTTTCACGTGCACGTGATGATCAAAATGTTTCAGTGATTATCTTAACTGGAGAAGGAGATAAAGCATTCTGTTCAGGTGGAGATCAGAAGAAACGTGGACATGGTGGTTACGTTGGCGAAGACGAAATCCCTCGTTTAAATGTTTTAGATTTACAACGTTTAATTCGTGTTATTCCTAAACCAGTTATAGCAATGGTTCGTGGTTATGCTATCGGTGGCGGTAACGTATTAAATGTTGTATGTGATTTAACTATTGCAGCAGACAATGCGATTTTTGGTCAAACAGGTCCAAAAGTAGGTTCATTTGATGCTGGTTATGGTTCAGGCTATTTAGCTAGAATCGTTGGACACAAAAAAGCAAGAGAAATATGGTACTTATGTCGCCAATATAATGCACAAGAAGCATTAGACATGGGCTTAGTTAATACAGTGGTACCATTAGACAAAGTAGAAGATGAAACAGTTGCTTGGTGTCAAGATATTATGAAACATTCACCAACTGCTTTACGTTTCTTAAAAGCTGCAATGAATGCAGATACAGATGGTTTAGCTGGTTTACAACAAATGGCAGGCGATGCGACTTTACTTTATTATACAACTGATGAAGCTAAAGAAGGTCGTGACGCATTTAAAGAAAAACGTGACCCAGACTTTGACCAATTCCCTAAATTCCCATAGAATCTCATAATAAAACCACTTGTTTGTTATAAAGCGATGATGGATGCATCGCTTTATAACTACAAGTGGTTTTTTATTTATTAAGCAAATTGATTAGGGTAATACGTTTTTAAATACGTTTCTAAACGTTGCATGCCCTCTTTAAGTAAAGTCATATCGTAAGCGTAAGAAATACGAACATGGCCTTTACCGATATCTGTGAAAGATGAACCAGGTACCATAGCGAAGTGCGCTTTTTCTAAAACATCGACACAAAAGTTAAAATCATCTTCTGTGTAATTTTTTATACTTGGGAAAATGTAAAAGGCACCTTCGGGTTTAGCATTCAATTCAAATCCTAATGATTTTAATGTAGTGATTAAGTAATCTCGACGTTCTATATATGCTTTGTTCATATATTGTGGTGCTTCTAAGCCTTTAGTTAATGCAGCGATACACGCGTGTTGGGCAGGAACATTAGCACAAATACAGTTATAAGCATGCATGAATGTTAACTTTTCAATTAAATATTCTGGTCCCATTAGGAAACCTATACGAATGCCCGTAGCAGAGTGTGATTTACTTAAGCCACCTATAAGTAGTAATTGATCTCTAATAATGTCAAATTCAGCAAATGAAGTATGTTGACCATTAAAGGTATTTTCAGCATAAATTTCATCACTAATAATAAATATCTCATAATCAGATAAAGTTTTTGCAATAACTTCAACTTCAGACTGGGATAGGGTTACACCTGTAGGATTAGTTGGATAATTAAGCAAAATCGCTTTAGTTTGATCAGAAATATGTTGCTTGATTAACTCGGGTGTGATTTTAAACGCAGAAGCAGATGTATCAATAAATACAGGTTTACCCCCTAAAGTTTGTATTAAAGGAATGTAACCAGCATAAGTTGGTCCAGGAATTAATATTTCATCACCTGGATTGATGATACTTCTTAATGCGGTATCTAATGCTTCACTAGCCCCGTTGGTAACGATGATTTCATCTACGTTATAGTTAAAGCCATATTTATTGTTAAAGTACTGTCTGATTGCCTCTCTGGTTTCAGGTAAACCTTTATTATGAGAATATGTAGTTTTATTGTCTTCGATAGCTTTGATATAAGCTTTTTTAACAACATCAGGCATAGAAAAATCAGGTTGTCCAATGGTTAGATTAATACAATCATCAATGTGTTGCATACGATTAGAAAATTGACGAATACTAGGCGCTCTTAAAAATTTAGATTGCTCGTTCAATTGTAATTTCATTTATCTTAACTCCTCTAAAAAATACCAAAATATAGTACTGTAATTGTTTGAATAGTCATATAATTCTTTCAAATTATTACTATCATAACATATTTTTTAGTACTACATTTTGGTATGAAAACAAAAATTTTATAGTGATTTTTACCCTTTGAATTTAGAAGGGGGTTTCAAGTTAATAATTGGATTAGTCCATTTACATATTAAGCGATTGGATAAAAGATATACAATAACACCTGATGTTATTATTAAAAACAAATACGTCATTATGGAAACGGGAGACTTGAATGGGTATAGTCCGAATCCACGAATAATACCGATAATTAAACCATGTAATAAATACACATACATTGTTCGACTACCTATATAAGTGTAAAAGCGTAACTTTTGTGATGTTAAATTTAAAAATGCAAACATCGAAGTTAGTATTACAGCATAGAGTAATAAACGTTTAAGAGGACTATATACATCTTCAGCATTATGTTCAAGTGACGTATAGGGTGAACTGCCTAACAACCAATCTGCATTTATAGGATGTATAAGATACCCAATAAAATAAAGGACAAATACAACAATAGAAATAGGTACCCATTTTTTACTTCTAATTATCATACTTTGTTGTTTAGTAAATAAATGACCTAAATAAAAAATAGGGAAAAATACAATCGTACGAGAAATACTCATATATTCATCAATATTAGCAGAGAATCCAGCAAAGATTGAAACAAGTAAAGATGTTCCTAACACAATCATAGGATTATATCTTCTAACGATCACTAGTACAACGTGAAAGAAAAATAATGTTAGTAAGAACCACAATGCAAAGACTGGATTGAAAGGGTCCAATTGTAGACTATCACTTTTACCAGTTAAGAAATAATAAACTGAGTAAAATGCGAAAAATATAAAGTAAGGTAATAATAATTTTTTAGCAATATGTTCTAGATAATAGGGTTTATCCAAATTTTTCGCAAAATATCCTGAAATAAATAAAAATGTCGGCATATGGAAACTATAAATAACAAGATATAATGCAGATAAGTATTTATCTTCAGAAGTGTAAGGTTGCAATAGGTGTCCTAGCACCACTAAAAATATGAGTATTGCTCGGGCATTATCAAAGAAATAATCCCTTTCCTTGATGGAAGGCATATAAATGTCTCCTTTTTTCATGTTTGACTGTACTTAATTTATTATATTTTATGGCAATTATGCAACGATTTTGTCCGTAGTATAAAATTCTATTGTATATCTTATAAAAAAAGCATATAATATTATCAACTAAATAAAGTGGAGTAGAACAGCATGTATAAACAACTTGAAAAACTTATCACACTTACTAACAACGATTTAAATATAGTTAACCGACGCTTTGGACAAAGAACAGACATTACATCAGAACAATTAGAATTACTACGTATATTGTACAATTATGATCGTTTATCTCAATATGATTTAACGATGAAAGTGAGTAGAGAACAATCTATTGTTTCAAGATGGATTAAGAAACTTGTATTGAAAGGTTATATTACAAGTCATCAATCACATGAAGATTTAAGATGTAAAGAACTTGTACTCACTGATGAAGCACGTGCACTTATTAAACAGATCAATACAGCGCGTTGTGAGTTAATAGAAGCCCGTTGCCAATGTTTATCAGAAAGTGAGATTGAGAATTTAAACCAGCTATTAAATAAGTTGAATAGTCGTCATAGTTATATTTAATCATAACCGTGGAGTCAATGTTGTTGTAATAGAGATCATCTTACAATGGTTAGGGTGATCTCTTTTAATATTTAAATATATATAAGCCAGTAGATGAATTCATCTACTGGCTTTTTATCAGGGATTTAACCCGTTATTTTGTATTAAATTAAGCTTTGAATTTTGGAATATCGAAGAATTTACCAACTTCACCAATTTGATCATATAAACCTTTTAATACTTGTGCATTTGAATCTGCCCAATTAATATCTGTTGCATATTGGTGTGTACCAGGATTTTCTGGATTCCAACGCATTTTATATAACGTATTTTGTCCTGCTTTCACATAAGAATTGCCAATAAATTTAGCGCCACCAATAATAGCTTTTGAAACAGAATCCCAACCAGATGCTTTAGCAAATTTCACACCTTCACCTAAAGCATTATAGTCGTAGGCAGCGATACCGAATACATTGTGATATTTAGTTGCAGAACGTGTATTAACTGCACCATTTGTTATATTAGCACCTTTAGCTAATTGAGATTGGCCATTTCCTGTTTCTAATAAGGCATGTGAAATTAAATAAATTTCATTTAGTCCATATTGCTTAGCAGCTTGACTAAATGCAGCACCTTGATTTTCAAGAACGCCCTTACCTTTAAGTAATTTATTTAAAGTAGCTTCAGATAAATATTGTGGTTGATCTAAACGTAAAAATTGATATTTAGAAACTGGATCTTTAGCAAGTTTATTTGAATCCATGGCATTTTTAGTTTCACTAAATGTCGCATTTGACCATACACCAGGTGTTCTTTGTACCTGTGGGCCATAACTTAAGTTATTTTGAATCGACGCCATTTGATTTAATGTACGACCTGTATTTGAATATTTAACTAATTCTTTTGTTAGATCACTTTCTTTAATCCATACGTATTTACCATTAGTAAGTTTACCATAATACCAAGTCACACCATTTTGTTGTTTTTGTTTAATGACTACAAATGGTTTCTCAAAATATGTTTTTAAAGAATAGCCATTTTTAGCACTTGGTTCGTCGTAATAGTGACCATTGTTATTTTTGATAACGAAAGTATAGTTATAAGGTGTAGCTGGATTATTTGAGTTTGCTTGTTCTAAATCTTTAGCAGCAATCCAACCAGTACGATTATTTACAGTACCATATAAATATTTTTCTTTACCAACATATACTGCTTTTGAAGCATTAAATGTTTGATTTGCTAATTGGCTAGCAGGTAATAATTGTTGATTTTTAGTACCCCAAGCTATTGAATAAAGGCCATTGTTATTATTATTAACTTTATATTGACCTGTTAATTTTGCTTCATTACCTAAGTTCTGAACGTCAACATCATTGATATTAACCCAGCCTAAAGGTGTATTTGAAGCTGTATTTTGCAATAATACATAAGTTTGATCGCCTTCGGTTCTTTGTTTAGAAATAGTGAAGGTACGGTCAGCATATTTAGTACCACTCTTAGCAGTTTTATCGTATACAGAACTACGGATACCAGTATTATTTGCTTTCACTTGACCAATTTGTTTAGTAGCTTGTGTTGTATTCACATTAGTTGGTGATTGAGCTTTAGCTGCTTCATTATTAGTTGTATCATTTGACTTTATAGCCATTTTAGGTTGTGCAAGTGCTGTTCTTGTAGCAGTAGGCTCAGTTAAATAATATTTGCTAATCCAACCAGAGATACCATTGACAGTGCCATATAAGTAAGTAGCTTTGTCAATTTGTTGTTGCTTAGTAGCTTTAAAAGTTTGGTTAGCTTTACCAGATACTGTACCAGCTTCTTGTTTAAATGTACCCCAAGGGACTGTATAAGCTTTTGTACCAGGTTTAACATTATAAGATTTATTTACAGAAATAGGGGACTTAGCTGTATTGTAAGTAACATCACTTTGTTTAACCCATCCGTATTTTTTACCAGTATTATAATCTTGTACAAGGTAGAATTTATCATTACCTAAAGTAGCTGTTTTTGAAACTGCTAATGTTTTTTGAACTTGGTCAGTTGATTTACCTGTTTTATCATAAACAGTTGTATAAACACCACTGTTTGATGTCTTAATCTGTGCTACACCATTATTAGCAGCAACCGTTAATTGACTGTTAGTTGCAGGTTTAGAAGGTGTAGTTGGTTTAGTTGTATTAGATGTTGATGGTGTTGTTAAGAAACTTTTACTAATCCATCCATTTACACCATTAACAGAACCATATAAGTAAATAGCTTTATCAATTTGTTGTTGTTTTGTAGCTTTAAAAGTTTGGTTACCTTTACCAGATACAGTACCTGCAACTTGTTTATCAGTACCCCAAGGAACTGTATAAGCTTTAGTACCAGGCTTGACATTGTAAGATTGATTTACTTTAACAGGTGATTTAGCAGTGTTATAAACAACATCACCTTGTTTAACCCAACCAAATTTTTCACCAGTATTATAATCTTGTACAAGGTAGAATTTATTATTACCTAATGTTGCTGTTTTTGTTACAGATAATGCCTTTTGAGCTTGGTTAGTTGAATGACCTTTTTTAGCATAAACAGTTGTATATAAACCATTATTAGTTGGTTTAATTTGAGCCATACCGCTATTAGCAGCAACTGTTAATTTATCATTTGTTGATGGTTTTGTTGTTGAACCACCTGTAGAAGGCTTCGTAGTTGTACCACCAGTAGATGGTTTTGTAGTAGTTGTTGTACCCCAAGGTGCAACTTGGCCCATTTTAATTTTATATTTTTCATTAATTAAATCATATAATTCGTTGTAACTATAATTATGTTGTTGTAAGTAACCGTGTGGATCAGCATGGTCTGTTCCACCTAACCATCTACTAATTGCTGCGTGAGTCCATACAGTACCACTACCGTCGTTTTCTGCACTATTTGGTTTTAAGCCATAGTACTGTAATTGAGTGGCTGCATAATCAGCGTAATTGTTCATTGAACGTGCAAATGAATCATAGTCGTGTGTATGTACGATTTCAACGTTGATAAAACGGTTATTCGCATTTGGACCAGCACCCCATGATAAATAGTCAGTAGGTGCAGTTTCAATAATTCGGTTACCATCTACAAATGCATGTACGAAAGCTGAGTTGTAATTATTTTTCATGTAGTTGATTTCGCCAGTAATTGTAGAATTCTCATTTGCTGTATCGTGAACCACAATACCTTCTGGACGGCCTACACCATTTCTATAGCCATATTTAGGGAAGTATGATGAATAATCTTCTTCGATTTGTGGTGCTTTAAAGTTCTTTTTACGAATATAATCATTAATAGAAGATTTCACTTGTGGTTGATACTTTGGTAATGATGAAGTTGCTCTATTAGCAGTTGCATACATCATTCTTGGTTTAGCTACTGAATTGAATGTAGTGACTTGTTTAGCATTTTCTTTAGTAGCATTGTCATTAGACTGAGTAGATGAAACCTTAGCAGATTCATTTACCACGTTATTAGCTTTTAACTCGTTAGCTTTAGGTGTTGCTGACTGCGTTTTAGTATTAGAAGATGTAGCAACATTTTCTTTAGATTGTTGAGTTGCATGTGCCTTTTGTGAAGGTTCAACTGAATTAGCTTCATCGTCTACGTCATCTTCATCATCATCTAATCTGTAGCCACCATTATCCTTAACGGTTTGTTTAGCATTTTGATTAGTTGTATTAGTTTGTTGTTGAGCTTGTTTCTGAGTTGTAGTCTCAGATGTTTCTTCTTGTGCTGTTTGAGTCTCTTGTTTAGCATTTTGTTGAGCAACCTCTTGTTTGCTTTCTTCAGTTGAATTTTGTTGTGAAGATTGTTGTTTTTCATTGTTATCAAGGGCTTGATTTGATTCTTCTTGTTTCTGAGTTTCCTCAACAGTTGAATTTTCTTTGATTTGATTATTATTTTGATTAGACGCATCAGTAGTTTGAGCTTTTACATTTGTATTTTCATTAGTAGAAGTATTTTCAGTCTTCTGTTGATTAATTGATGCATCATTATTTTCTGTAGAAGTAGTTTTTACTGGTTTGACTTTAGTTGGATCTTGATAAGTTTGAGTACCAGAAATATTTTGTGTAGGATTACTCACTTCTTGTTTGGCATTGTTAGCTTGTTTTAGTGTTGCTTGGTCATCCAGTACATTTTTATTTTGTGTTTGATCTTGTGCTGTTTCTGCTGCATCTGCATGGTGAGCCGTAAATGCTGTTCCCAATAAAGTTACTGCAACCATTGACGGTAATTTGTAATTGAATTTTTTCGTCATTATATAATTACTCCTTGTATCTTTTGAATTTGTATTAATTATAGTATGAGAAAAGGAGTGTGTACGTCTTTTAACAGATTTGTAATAGAATTTTAACCTATAAAAATTTGCCATAGTAGGGATGTAAGGGCTTTAAACATTGATGGTACGCAAGTAATTTCATAGAAATTATTAATTTGAGTTTAATGAAATATTACAAAAGATATAGTGAAGATAAGTTATCAAGTAATCATATTTTTATTCATAACGATATGCTTAATATTTTCTTCATAAAAAGGTCGTCCAGAAGTGATATAACCTAACTTTTCATAAAAAGGGGTAGCATAATATTGTGCATGCATTGTCAAACGGGTAAGATGATGTTCACGAGCTATCGTTTCAATAAAAGTTAATAGTTTTAAACCTAACCCTAAGCCTCTATATTCTTTTAGAATTGCTACGCGTTCAACTTTACCTATATATTCATCTAAGAGTCGTATGCGTGCAGTTGCAATTGGTTGAGAATTATCCACATAACCAATAATATGTATTGCCACTTCTTCAAATTCATCTATCTCATGATCTTCGGCAACATGCTGTTCTTTTACAAAAACTTCTTTTCTAATTTTAAAACAATCTTCTAACATTTGTTCATTCGTCACTTTATTAAACATATTCAAACTCCTTTGGATATAAAATAGGGAAGGAGACAATTAATTCGATGTCTTCTTCCCTAAAGTAATCTATGATTTTATAAAGCTTCTTTTCTAATAATTGCGGTATATTGCCAAAATATTCTCATTTGAGCTATATTCCAATTGTTCATTCCCATTGTAAACCCAGACGGTTTAAATAGTGTTACATCCGTTACTTCAAGTGCCGCGGCAATTAAATATTGTAAAGGAACGCTAATACTTTTCATTTCTTCGGTAATACCATTTTCATCATATACCCAAGAAAATGGCAGTTCTGATTCGAAAATATCTACCTTATTAAAAATCTCTGGAAGAGCTACGATGTAACAAGCCCCATCTACAACAGGATTATGATTACTTTCTTTATAATAAATAAGTAGCGCTTCATAATTTTCTCTATGTTCATGATTCACATAGAAAAATTCATTTCTAAATAAAGCCATGTCTTTACTATGGATAATTTGTTGTTCTAAAACATTAAACATACCATTGATGTTGGCAATCTTTTCATATGTTTTTCGTGACATCTTAGCAACTCCTTTCCTATCATTATATAATTGGATTAATAAGCAGTTGTATCAATTTCTTGACCCTGTTGGGGCTGTTGTTGATTGTTTTGATTATTAACTGTGTCATTTGGTTGTTGTGCATTCATATCTGATTGCTGTGCATCCATATCGTTGCTTTGGGATTGATCATTACTACTATCTGATTGTTGATTCGCATCATTACTGTTATCTTTTTTATGCTTTTTATTTGTTGTATCATTTTGAGCTTTTCTTAATAACGAATCATCTAATTTAGTTAATGGAACTAATGAACCATAATGATCAATGACTCTTTCATTTAAGAAGTCATCTTTATCTGTAATTTTAGATAACCCTAAATCAGAGCGCAAGATATTTGAATATTTTTGAATACTTTTAATGCTAGGATTGTAATAATAAATATTTTCTAACATATCGTCTTTACCTTCTAGTTGTGATTTCTTCATCTCTACACTATCAGATAAATACATTTTAGCTAATGATTTAATTTCAGATTTAGTTAAATTATGTTTCGCATTTTTTCCGACAATACTAATGACTTCGTCTAACTTATCAAATGAATCTAACGTTTGGGCTTTTTGGAATAAGATTTTAATTAAGTCCATTTGACGTTGACCACGTTTTAAATCCGAATCATGGTGGCGTGTTCTAGCAACAGCTAAAGCTTCATCACCATTTAATTTTTGGTAGCCTTTTTTTATTTTAATTCTTCCCGTATCATCACTATTTGGTTCATTCAAATTATAAGGTACATCATAATATATACCACCGAGCTCATCAACAGCTTGAACGAACGCCTTCATATTAACACGTGCATAATAATCGACTGGTACATTCATTGTGGCCTCTACTGAATCCATAGCAGCAATAGCACCACCATATGCGTGTGCATGAGTTATTTTGTCATAATAGCCTACTTTAGGGATATAACTTATCGTATCACGAGGTATGCTTAACATTCTGATTTGATGTTTATCTTGATTAAAAGTTGATAGAATCATTGCATCTGATCTTGAATGTTCTAAACTCTGACCATTTTTTTCACGGCCTTCATTATCATCGATACCTAAGAATAAGATAGAGATTGGATCTTTTTCAGGGTCGATTTTTGAACTTCTTAAGTTAGATTGTCGATCAGCATTACTTTTATCTTGAGAAGATTCAAATGCTTTCTCCGATGATTTGAAAAGATTATTAGCAAAAACAACAGGGATTGCAATAAGAGCGAAGGTTAGTAGAATTAAAAAGAATTTAAAAAATTTATTCATATTTGTTGCTCCTAAATAGTATAAACTTATTTTTTTGTTTCATTAAAAGTTATGTTGTTTCTTGATATCGGTGTTAATTATTTTCCACACTATAGCCTTAAATTGTATTACTTTATTGTTAAAATTACAACACATACATATGCAAAAATATTTACATTATTAAAATTTAATTTACATATCATATTATAAATGATTCCACGTATTAAATGTGAATAGAGAATCATATTTATTGTGAAATTATAGAAAAGTACTGAAATTGATTAACCTATAACCAATGTTTGAATCATTATGTTATATATAGGTGATGCTTTTAAGAGTTTCAAGAAAAATTATGTTGTATATGCATAAATTATTGCATATTTATACCTTATAAATTTGCTATGATTTTATTTTTAACTAATAGTTATTAGTTGTTTGCAGATAAATAAAATAGAAATGACAAATCAGTATATTAAATAAATACTATGAAAGCTGATTCGTGGCTTTAATTAATTTTTGATGTTTATTTTACCTTTATGGTACTAAAGTACAATGGAAATATTTTTTTAAAGAGGTATTATTTAATTTAAAGTGATTTAAAAAGGGATATACGTTATAATTATGCATAGTGTATAAAAGGTTTACCATGTGAATCGACCATATTTTCATTTACTAGATAAGTGTGTATTTATATTAAAGTAGATTTACTTGTTTAAAGGAGGATGGTGTAAGTAAATTGAACATTAAATAAGGTAGTGTTGTGTTACTTCTGTATTCGAGAAAGAAAAAATAATAAAAGATTAATTAAAATATTTTTCTAGGCGTATTATGGATATAAAAAATGATTGTCATAATATCAAGATTTTATACTGACGAAAAGTATTGATATTAACAGGTGAGGCAAATAATAACATGAAACTAAATAAGACTAAAATTATATTTTTTATAATAGTATTAGTAATACTTATTATATTAATGATTATATTTGGAAGAAAGTGGAGCGAATACTTACAAACGGATAGCCGCATATTTCAGAAAAATGATAACGAAACATACATATTGAAAAAAGATAAACATGAAAAGGCACCTAAAAAACTTAAAAATGTGATGGATAAGAAAAATCCTGTCTATAAAGATATTGATAATTATTTGAAAGCAACTAACTTTAATGGTACTGCAACAGTATTCGAAAATGGGAAAGTTAAATTAGATAAAGGGTATGGATTTAAAAATTTTGAAAATGGTGAAAAAAATTCAGCTAATACGATGTATTTAATCGGATCTTCTCAAAAATTTACAACTGGATTGATATTAAAACAACTTGAAGTTGAAAATAAGGTTAATATCAATGATCCTGTGACAAAATACTTACCTTGGTTTAAAACTAGTAAGGAGATAACATTAAAAGATTTGATGCTATATGAGAGTGGTTTACATAAATATGAAGCATCTACAAATATTAAAAACTTAGACCAGGCTGTTAAATCAATTCAACAAAAAGGTATTGATGATAAGTTTTATCATAAGCATCAATATAATGATGGGAATTATTTAGTGCTTGCAAAAGTGATTGAAAAAGTAACGCATAAGCCTTATGTTGAAAATTATTATAATAGGTTGGCTAATCCATATAAATTAAAACATAGTGCTTTCTTTGATGAGAAAGTATATCAAAAGTATATGGCTAGGGGTTATAAAATCATTCATAATAAATTCTCTTTAATGCATCCTAAAATTCTTGATCAGTATTATGGTGCTGGTAACTTATATATGGCACCTCATGATATGGGACAATTAATACTTGCTTTACAACACTATAAAATATTTGATGCGGATGTGACGGATCCACTACTTCACGAATTTGATACAAAACAATATCCTAAGGAATACCGATACGGTTTTTATGTTATGCCGACAATAAACCGAGTGAATGGTGTATTCTTCGGACAGAAATTTACAGTTTATTACAATGACAAATATATCGTGATATTAGCAAGTAACTTAACTGTAGAAGGTGAAACAGCTGATGAAACTAATGAGAATAAAATGAAACATGTATTCTATGATATGCTTCATCAGAAAAAGCAATATAATGTTCCTGGAATTCAAGTGAAATAAGTTGAATGATAAAAATATAAACGCACATGTTGTCTATGAGACAGACAACATGTGCGTTTTTGTATTAATTTATTTACAGTGAGCAAGTGCTTGTAAAAAAGCTTGTTGGTAATGCTTTGAAATAGGGGAATGAACGACCTGACAGTTGGGTTCTATTGGATCAAAGTCTACAACAGTTGCCCCTTTAGTAAGTATACCTTGTAATTCTATTTGAACGTTAGCATCAAATACATTAAATAGGTCAGCATCGATTAAATATAAAATAGTGAATACATCATATAATTTGATACCTTCATGAACATTTTCAGTTCGATAATGTTGGAATAGTTGAAATAACATATCACCGGTCTGATTCATTGTTTTTATTTTTTTTATAAATTCATGAGAAAACATGGCTTGACGTGCTAAATCTAATCCAACCATAACCAATGGAAGTTGAGAATTAAAAACAATATTAGCTGCTTCAGGATCACAATATATATTAAATTCTGCAAGAGGTGTAACGTTACCTCTGCCGCTACTACCACCCATAATTACAATTTGCTTAATCTTTGATTTGATTTCTGGATAGGTAGCAAGTAGAAGCGCAATATTTGTTAATGGTCCAATAGCAACAATAGTAATGGGGGAAGTGCTTTCCTTTAATACATTTTTCATGGCTTCGATAGCGTTCATAGGTGAAATTGTTTCATCTGTAGGAGATTTAAAATCATAGCCATCCATACCGGATTCCCCATGAACTTCAGCTGCATCAACAGGATTTGAAATTAATGGACGTGATACGCCTTTAAAAACAGGAACACTGCTATTAAAAAATTGTTTTAATTTTAAAGCGTTAGCAGTAGTTTTATCAATATTTACATTACCATTTACAGTTGTAATCATTTTTACATCTAATTGAGGATGATTGAGTGCTAAGCTAATCGCTGCGGCATCATCAATGCCCGGATCGGTATCTATAATTAATGGGATCGTCATGTCTATCTGCTCCTTAATAATATTAGATAACTATATTTTGACGTAAAAAAGACCTGCTAGCAAATGCTAACAGGTCTAAAAGTATGATTTTTATACTTTTTATAAGTGGTGTGAGTGACCACCTTGCATAACCCAATATGTTCCGATAACAATAATTAGAGTTATGATAATTGCAAAGATAACTTTGAATAATTGAACTCGTCCATCTTTACCTTCAGTTAAATGCATGAACATTAATAATTGAAGTGCAGCTTGGATAAATGCAAATCCAAAAATAATAGTTACTTTTGCTTGGAAAGTCATTGATGTGTATAGAGTTACGAAAACTGCTAAAAGCGTTAATACGATAGAAGCAATAAATCCTACTGTATGTTTTACGATTGTATTCATCCGCTATACACCATCCCTATCATATATACGGCAGTGAAGATGAAGATCCAAACAACATCTAAGAAGTGCCAGTATAAACTTACTATAAATAATTTTGGAGCATTATATGAATCCAAACCACGAGTAGCAATTTGAATTAATAAGCAAATAATCCAAACAATACCAACTGATACGTGACAACCGTGTGTTCCTAATAGAATAAAGAAACTAGACCAGAAGGAACCGATAGTAGGGTTAACACCCTCAGTTGCGTAGTGTGCGAATTCGTAGATTTCGAAACCTACGAAAACAAGCCCTAGTAGTACAGTAAGAATCATCCAAAACATCATTAAGTTTTGTTTTTCTTTACGCATATAGTAAATTGCAATACCACATGTGTATGAACTTAATAATAACGCAAATGTCATTATTAAAACTAATGGTAATTCAAATAATTCTGTAGTCATCTTGCCAGCGTAATCGCCACCGTGTTGCAAAGTTAATAACGTTGCGAATAGGGTACCGAATAACGCGAATTCGGCTGTAAGGAAAATCCAAAAGCCAAGTTTATTTAATTCGCCTTCATGCGTACGTGAATCGATTGTATTAGTATCATGACTCATGACTTACAGCCTCCCTTTCTTTAATTCGTGCTTCTCTTAAACGTGCCTCAGTTTCAGCTACTTCAGAAGCAGGGATATGATAACCGTGGTCGATTTGGAAACTTCTCCAAATCATTGTACCAAAGATACCTGCTAAGCAGATGATCGCTGGAATGATTGTTTCAAAGATTAAGAAGAAACCACCAATTGTGAAGAAGATACCCATCCAGAAACCAACTGGAGTGTCATTTGGCATATGAATATCTTTGTAATTATGGTTGTCTAAGTAATGACGACCATGTTCCTTCATATCTACGAATGTATCATAGTCATTCCAATCTGGAGTGACAGCAAAGTTGTATTTAGGTGGAATTGCTGAAGCAGTAGTCCACTCTAATGTACGACCAAGGCCATCCCAGTTATCACCAGTAGCTTCACGTGGTGCTTTGATGTGACTGTATACAATACTTACCACTAAGAATAAGAAACCGACTGCCATTAATAAAGCACCGATAGTTGAAATGAAGTTCAATAAGAACCAACCATCAGAAGGCATATAAGTGTATAAACGACGTGGCATACCATCTAATCCAAGGATGAATTGTGGTAAGAAACAAACGTTAAATCCGATCATGAAGAACCAGAAGCACCATCTGTTTAACGTTTCGTTTAATTTGTAGCCCATCATTTTTGGATACCAGAAGATTAAACCAGCTAAGCAGGCAAATACTACACCAGTAACCAATGTATAGTGGAAGTGAGCTACTAAGAAATAAGTGTTGTGATATTGATAGTCAGCTGATGCCATCGCTAACATTACACCAGTAACCCCACCTAATAGGAAGTTAGGGATGAATGCTAATGAGAATAACATCGGTGACTCGAAAGTAATTCGACCTTTATACAATGTTAATAGCCAGTTGAATAGCTTAACTCCGGTAGGTACACCGATTAACATTGTTGAAATTGAGAAGAATGAGTTGATTAATGCACCATTACCCATTGTGAAGAAATGGTGAACCCAAACTAAGAAACTTAAGAACGCGATACCAGCAGTTGCCCAGACCATGCTTTGATGACCGAACAAGCGTTTACGCGCAAATGTTGGAATAATTTCAGAGTAAATACCAAATGCAGGTAAGATAACGATATATACTTCAGGGTGCCCCCATACCCAGAAGAAGTTCGCCCATAACATAGGCATACCGCCATCTGCTACTGTAAAGAATGCTGTTCCAAAAATTCTATCTACTGTCATTAAAGCTAAAGCCACTGTTAATACAGGGAAAGCTAAAATAACGATTAATGTAGTAATAAAAGTTGTTACAGTAAACATTGGCATTTGCATAAACTTCATTGTAGGTGTTTTACATCTTAAGATTGTTACAAAGAAGTTGATACCGGTCATTAAAGTACCTAAACCGGAGATTTGAATTGCAACTAGATAGTAGTTAACACCTGGACCTGGACTAAATTCACCAGCAAGTGGTGCATAGTTTGTCCAACCAGCAGCTGGTGATCCACCTATGATAAATGATAGGTTGAATAAAATCATACCAGCAAAGAATAGCCAGAAACTTACGTTGTTCATTACAGGGAAGGCAACATCACGTGCACCAATTTGTAATGGAACAACAATATTCCATAAACCAAAGATAAATGGCATAGCCATGAATATAATCATGATAACGCCGTGCGTACTGAAAATTTCATTGTAGTGATTTGATTCCAAGAATTTGTTATCTGGAATTGTTAATTGCGTACGAATAAGTAACGCGTCAATACCACCACGGACGAACATTAATACGGCACAGATTAAATACATAACACCGATTTTTTTATGGTCTACGGATGTGAACCATTCTTTATAAAGATATTTCCATAATTTGAAATACGTAATTACCGCTATAAGGCCGATAACTAAGAATGGCGCACCAATTTGTGCCATTGTAATCATCCAGTTACCTTTAACGATTAATTGATCCCATGGAAAATTCATTAATGTCCACCTCCATGATCATCTTTTTTAGACGGACTATCGTCTTTTGCTTCTTTGGAAATTTTTTCCATTTCCTTAGCATTGTGTTTTTCTTTCTTCTTGAATTCATTGTCGTATTTTTCATTGTTGCCAAGAATCATTGGTGTCATACCATGACGTTTGTAGTTAGCGTTTGAAATAGTAACCTTACGTGCTGGTTTCACTGGTTTATCTTTAACATCTTTATAAAGATCTTTTTCGTCGATGAAGTTAGGATCTTTTTGAACGTAATTATAACGTTTGTATGCGTGGAAGATATACTCAGGATCAGCTGCAGGGTCAACGAACGCCATATGAGTACCATTAAACGTTAATTCTTTGTTAGGTGTGCTTGGTAAGATTTGTTTATCAAATGTATCTTGATCTAACGTTTTCTTACTTTTAGCTTTTTTCACCCATTTGTTGAAATCACTTTGGCTTACAGAGTGAACATCAAATGTTTGACGTGAGAAACCTTCACCGTTGAAGTTTGAGTTTCTACCTCTGAAAGTACCTGTTTGATCTGCTGTTAATGTCCAATTCATAGTCATACCAGTCATGGCATATTTCTGACCACCTAATTGTGGGATCCAGAAACTTGTCATTGTATCCATAGATTGTAACTTGAATACAACTGGTCGATCTTTAGGAATTGTTAAAGTATTAACAGTTTCGATGTGTTGATCTGGGTAGGCAAAGAACCATTTGTAACCAGCGCTGACTGCGTAAACCACAAGTGGGTCTTTGTCTTTTTCTGGTGGTTTTTCATAATCGTATAATGTTTTAACAGTTGGAATTGCTAAAGCAATAACGATAATGATAGGTACCACAAACCAAATTGTTTCAATTAAAGAATTGTGGTGCATCTTACCTGATTCATCATTCTTATTGTAGCTATACTTAAAAATAAAGAATGCGAACATGGCAAGAACAACGACAACAATAACAAGCATGAAGATAATTGAATAGATGATCAAGAACTTCTGACTACTTGCTACTGGCCCTTTTGCATTGAAAACTTCAATGTTCGAACAACCACTAAGTAAAATTAGTGTTCCGACCATTAGAAGCAAAGACTTAAATTTTGACACTTTTTTGACCTCCTAATACTACAAATGTAGGGCTTACCATTAATTTTAGTTTATTACGCAATATTTACAAGTACCTAAAAGAAAAAAATTATTGATATAAGCAAAAAATTTTAAAAAATTTGAGATATGACGGGGATTGTAAGATTTGTTAAAATTGTGTGTACATTTTGTGAAAAGGGATAAATTTGTGAAATTGCAATAAATTATGATTTTCAAGATAGATATTTTGAAGAAATTCAGAAAATAAAAAAAGTTGAGAATTTAATCTCAACTAAATATAAAATATTATTTGACTTTAATATTTCTAATTGAAGTTTTTTGAGCACCGTCTGAATCTGTGACTTTGTACTTAACCTCATATGTACCTGATTTAGTAGTATCAACATCGCCATCAATTTTGATTTTATGTGTTAAATCACCATCTTCTTTATCATAAGCGCTAATGCCTTGAAGTAGGTTATAATCTTCACCTTTTTCGATGATGATGTCATTCACGCCTCTTAATTGAGGTTCCGAATTAGTTGTCGCTTCGGCATTTAGATTAGGTGTGACTAAAGTAGCAGATACTCCGATTGCTGATAGTGACTGAATTAGTTTATTCATAAAGTAACCTCCGAATGTTAGTCAACTACGATTTATGTATATCATACGTTAATTTTCAGAATAGTACATCATACTATAGTCTTAATATACCTGATTAATTAGATTTTTAAAACATATAATAAGAAATAAATAATTAAAATTATGTAAATTGAACGTTATGTGAACAATTTAACATTTCTTTGATTCAATATATATATAAGGTATAGAATGACAATGTAAAAAGTTTTGGTTTTAAATACGAGTTATCTGGGAGTGGAAATAATGTTAAGTGAAAGAGAAAAAGACGTAGTTAAAGAAACAGTACCTGTATTACAAGATAAAGGGGTAGAAATCACTTCGAATTTTTATGCACGCATGTTCAAACAACATCCTGAACTAAAAAACATGTTTAATCAAACAAATCAACAGCGAGGATTACAATCTACTGCGTTAGCACAATCTGTGTTAGCTGCGGCGGTTAATATTGATCATCTTGAAGCTATCCTACCTGTAGTTAAAGAAATCGCGTATAAACATTGCGCTTTACAAGTACCACCAGCAGGGTATGATATCGTTGGTGAAAATTTAATTGCAGCAATCAAAGATGTTGTTGGATTAGATGATGACCATGAAATTATCAAAACATGGAAGAAAGCATACCAAGAAATTGCAGATATTTTCATCTCTGTTGAAAAGGATATATACACAGAAATGTTATGGGATGGTTTCCAACCATTTAAAGTTGAAACAATAGAACAAGTATCTTCTGATATTAAGGCTTTCACAGTATCTTCAAATGAATATGATTTAAGTCAGTTTGTACCTGGTCAATATATTACCGTTGATGTGGGTAGTGAAAAAATGCCATACAGAGCTAAAAGACATTATTCAATTGTAAAAGGTGATCAAAACCATCTTACATTCGCAGTAAAAAGAGATGTCACTACAGAACATGAAGGTGAAGTATCTACAATTTTACACGATGAATATCAAGAAGGAGATAACATTAATTTAACAGCACCTGTAGGACCATTCCATGTTGTTGAAAAGAGTAATAAACAATTGTTCTTAGGATCTGGTATAGGTGTAACGCCACTCGTATCTATGTTTAATGAAGTAGTAAATGACAATGGTGAAGCTCGATTTATACAAGTGACAAATGACACGAATGATGCACCATTCTCATCATTACTAACTTCTATTGCTAATAAGAATGCACAAGCAACATATGACTTACATGATAAAAATAAAAACGGTTATATTGGTAGTGAGCAATTAAAACAGTGGATTGATGATGATACGGAAATCTATGTTTGTGGTGGAAAATCATTTATTCAATCAATGATTAAATCTTTAAAAGAATTAAATGTTGATGAATCTAAAATTCATTACGAAACATTTATACCTAAATTAAGTGTAGCGGTATAATTAGAATTGAATATAATATAAAAATAGCAGGAGGTCATGGCCTCCTGCTATTTTTATTTATACGGTTATTCAATACCTCGACGCATTTTCTCTGCTAGTAAAGTATTATTCAGTACCATTGTAATTGTTAAAGGACCAACGCCACCTGGTACAGGTGTAATAGCACTTGCGACTTCTTTTACTTCGTCAAATGCGACATCTCCTTTTAATTTACCATTTTCATCAGGTGTATTACCTACATCAATAATAACCGCGCCTTCTTTAACCATTTCTTTAGTAACTAATTCAGGTTTGCCGACTGCGCTGACAACGATATCGGCTTCTTTAACGAAACTCGCCATGTCTTTCGATCTTGAATGTAGTATTGTGACAGTTGCATTTTGTTGCAGTAAAAGTTTAGATACAGGTTGACCTACGATATGACTTCTACCAATAACCACAGCGTTTTTACCTTCGATATCAATATCAGCATGCTTTAAAATTTCCATGATACCTAGTGGTGTACAAGGTACAAAAGTTTGTTCATCAATATATAATTTACCAATATTACTTGGATGGAAGCCGTCTACATCTTTTTCTGGATTAATAGCTTCTAATACTTTTTGTTCACTAACTTGTTTTGGAAGAGGTACTTGAACTAGGATACCACTGACAGAATCATCATTATTTAAACGTTCTAATTCTGATAAAACATCTTCTTCAGAAGTATCTTCGCTTAAATGAACGATTTCAGAAATCATACCAATTTTTTCTGCAGCTTTCTTTTTAGACCTAACATAGCTTTGGCTAGCACCATCGTTACCGACTAATATGACTGATAATTTTGGTGTATATCCTTTAGATTTAAGTACTTCAACTTGATCTTTTAAACCTTGACGATAATCTTTAGCGATTTGTTTACCATCTAATAATTTTGCTACCACAATATCTCCTCCTAATTTTTCAATAACTTAACTTTAACATTAAATTTACACAATTTAATAGCTAAAAGACGTAAATTTAATTAAAATTTCAAATTAAAGTTCGATTTTTTGATTGAAAAAGCATTTGATGATTGTTATGCTATATCTGTAATATACAACTTACTGATAAATAAATCCAAAGTTTTGAAAGGGTGTACATCTTGAAAGTAGCAGTCATTATGGGTAGTTCTTCCGATTGGGAAATTATGAGTGAAAGTTGCACAATGCTTGAACAATTTGAAATTCCGTATGAAAAGAAAGTCGTTTCAGCGCATCGTACGCCTCATTTAATGGTAGATTTTGCGAGTCATGCATGTAACAACGGTTATGATTTAATCATAGCTGGAGCCGGTGGTGCAGCACATTTACCGGGGATGGTGGCATCGATGACTACATTACCTGTTATTGGTGTACCTATTGAATCTAAAAGTTTAAAAGGGATGGATTCACTGTTGTCAATTGTTCAGATGCCAGGCGGAATTCCAGTCGCGACGACAGCTATTGGTAAAGCAGGTGCCAAAAATGCCGGTATACTAGCTGCAAGAATATTAGGTATTAGTCATTCATCAGTTCGTAAAAATTTGGAAAATTATGAAAAAACATTGGTACAAAAAGTGGAGGAAATGCAAAATGAACTTCAATAAACTATCATTTGGCGCAACCATAGGAATTATTGGTGGTGGTCAATTAGGTAAGATGATGGCACAATCAGCACAAAAAATGGGATATAAAGTGATTGTTTTAGATCCAAGTTCTGATTGTCCATGTCGATATGTGGCACATGAATTTATAGAAGCGAATTATGATGACGAACGTGCACTTCAACAATTAGGTGAAAGTTCGGATGTCATCACTTATGAATTTGAAAATATATCAGCAGAGCAACTTAAGGTGTTAACCGAAAAATATAATATTCCTCAAGGCTATCAAGCCATACAATTACTTCAAGATCGTTTAACTGAAAAACAAACATTAGAACAAGCAGGGACACAAATTGTTCCTTATACCTCAATCAAACAAAAAGATGATTTATCAAAGGCAATTAACACACTTGGTTATCCATTCATTGTTAAAACACGTTTCGGTGGTTATGACGGCAAAGGTCAAATATTAGTTCAATCTGATGAAGATATCGAAGAAGCAGTTAGACTCGTATCAAATCAAGAATGTGTCGCAGAACAATTTTTAAATATAAATAAAGAAGTGTCACTTACTGTGACCATTGGTAATCATCAACAAATCACATACTTCCCACTACAAGAAAACGAACATAGAAATCAAATTTTATTTAAAACAGTAGTCCCAGCAAGATGTAATCAAACAGAGAATGCAAAACGAGAAGTTGAAAAAATTATAAAATCTGTCCATTTTGTAGGAACTTTTACAGTTGAATTTTTCATAGATGATAAAGACCAATTGTATGTAAATGAAATTGCACCACGACCTCATAATTCTGGACATTATTCCATTGAGTCATGTGATTATTCACAATTTGATACTCATATTTTAGCTGTCACTGGTCAAACGTTGCCTGACAAGATAGAGATACTAAAACCTGCTGTCATGATGAATTTATTAGGTAAGGATTTAGATTTATTAGAAGATGAATTTGGAGAACATCCTGAATGGCATGTCCATATTTACGGTAAATCTGAGCGTAAACCAAATAGAAAGATGGGGCACATGACTATATTAACGAACCAAATCGATGACACTGAAAAGGACATGTTGAAGCGTTTTGAAGGGAGAGACCAATAAATGTCATTACTTTATGAAGGTAAAGCTAAAAGAATATATACAACGGATAAACCCAATGAGTTACGTGTTGAATACAAAGATGAAGTGACTGCTGGCAATGGTGCTAAAAAGGATGCCATGTCTGGCAAAGGAAAACTAAATAATCGTATTACTTCCATTATCTTTGAATACTTAGAAAATAATGGTTTGAAAAGCCATTTTATCAAACAATTATCGGATACTGAACAATTAGTAGAATCAGTGAAAATTATTCCATTAGAAGTGGTAGTTAGAAATATTGCAGCAGGTTCTATTACACAAAGACTTGGATTTGAAAAAGGATATCAATTTGATGCGCCATTGGTTGAATTTTTCTATAAAAATGATGAGTTAAATGATCCATTGATTACAGAAGACCATATTAAGTTATTACACATCGCTTATGATGATCAAATTTCAACATTAAAATCAATGGCACTCGATATTAACAAAGTTCTTATTCAACTTATGGACGAAATGGAATTAAGACTTGTAGATTTTAAAATTGAATTTGGTATTACAGATGAAGGAAATATTTTATTAGCTGATGAAATTTCACCAGACACATGCAGAATATGGGATAAACACTCAGATACGAATTTCGATAAAGATGTCTATCGAAATGATACAGGCTCATTAATTGAAACATATCAATCATTTTTAAATAAATTGGAGGATTTAAAATAATGAAAACAATTGAATTACATGTCACTTTACAACCCCAAGTATTAGATACACAAGGTCAAGCATTAAATCGTGCAGTTCATGATTTAGGATATAAACAAGTTAATGATATTCGTGTAGGAAAGGTATTATACATGACTGTTGATGAAGCTACGGATGAAGCGGTTGATAATATTATTACAACATTAAGTGAAAAGCTATTTGCTAACACAGTGATTGAAGAATATAGCTATAAAGTGATTGATGAAAAGGAGAATGCATAACATGAAATTTGCTGTTCTTGTATTTCCTGGTTCAAATTGTGATAGAGATATGTATAATGCAGCAATCAAATCAGGTGTTGAAGCAGAATATGTTGATTATAGAACGACAACATTAGCAGGGTTTGATGGTGTACTTATTCCTGGAGGGTTCTCATTTGGAGATTATTTAAGATCAGGTGCTATGGCAAGTGTCGCACCAGTTATCAATGAAGTGAAAAGATTAGCGAATGAAGGTAAACCAGTGCTAGGTGTATGTAATGGATTTCAAATTTTAACAGAAATCGGTTTACTACCAGGTGCATTACTTCATAATGATTCACATTTATTTGTCAGTCGTAATGAATCTTTACGTATTGTAAATAATCAAACGCCATTCACTAATTTATATGAAGAAAATAAATTAGTTGTTTATCCAGTAGCACACGGAGAAGGACATTACTACTGTAATGAAGACATTTATAACGATTTGATTACTAACAATCAAATTATTTTGAAATACACTGACAATCCTAATGGGTCATACGCTGATATAGCAGGTATTGTTAATAAAGCAGGCAATGTTTGCGGTATGATGCCACATCCTGAAAGAGCAATGGAATCATTATTAGGTACTGATAGCGGTATTAAATTATTTGAGGCTATGGTGAATAGTTGGAGGGAACAAAATGTCTAAATTTATCGAACCAAGTGTTGAAGAAATTAAGTTAGAAAAACTATATCAAGATATGGGATTGAGCGATAAAGAATACGCTAAAGTATGTGAGATCTTAGGCAGAGAACCCAATTTTACTGAAACAGGTATCTTTTCAGTAATGTGGAGTGAACACTGTTCTTACAAACATTCAAAGCCATTTTTAAAACAGTTTCCTACTACTGGTGAACATGTATTAATGGGACCTGGAGAAGGTGCAGGTGTTGTAGATATTGGTGACAATCAAGCAGTCGTTTTTAAAGTGGAATCACATAACCATCCTTCAGCTATTGAACCTTATCAAGGTGCTGCTACAGGTGTAGGAGGAATCATTAGAGATATTGTTTCTATTGGAGCACGTCCTATTAATTTATTAAATAGCTTACGCTTTGGTGAGTTATCAAACAAGCAAAATCAGAGACTGCTTAAAGGCGTAGTTAGTGGTATCGGTGGCTATGGTAACTGTATTGGTATTCCAACAACTGCTGGTGAAATCGAGTTTGATGACCGCTATGATGGTAATCCTCTTGTTAATGCTATGTGTGTCGGCATTATTGATCATGACATGGTACAAAAAGGGACAGCTAAAGGTGTAGGTAATTCTGTTATTTATGTAGGTTTAAAAACAGGTAGAGATGGTATTCACGGAGCAACGTTTGCATCTGAAGAATTAACTGAAGAAAGTGAAAGCAAACGACCATCTGTCCAAATTGGTGACCCGTTTGTTGGTAAGAAATTAATGGAAGCAACATTAGAAGCTATAACATTTGATGAATTAGTCGGAATTCAAGATATGGGAGCGGCAGGATTAACTTCTTCTTCTTCAGAAATGGCGGCTAAAGGTGGCAGTGGTCTCCACTTAAGATTAGACCAAGTTCCAACAAGAGAACCAGGTATCTCACCATATGAAATGATGCTATCTGAAACTCAAGAAAGAATGTTACTTGTTGTCGAAAAGGGAACAGAACAAAAGTTTTTAGATTTATTTGAAAAACATGAATTAGATAGTGCAGTCATTGGAGAAGTGACTGATACAAATCGCTTTGTATTAACATACGAAGATGAAGTGTTTGCAGATATTCCAGTACAACCCTTATCAGACGAAGCACCAGTATATGTTCTTGAAGGTGAAGAGAAAGCGTACAATACATCTAAAAATGACTATAGTCATATAGATACTGAGAATGTATTTGACCAGTTATTACAACACCCAACGATTGCATCAAAACATTATTTATATGAGCAATATGATCAACAAGTTGGTGCAAATACGATTATTAAACCAGGATTACAGGCATCAGTGGTAAGAGTTGAAGGCACGAATAAAGCGATTGCTTCAACGATTGATGGTGAAGCACGATATGTATTTAATCAACCTTATGAAGGCGGAAAAATGGTAGTAGCAGAAGCGTATCGCAATTTGATTGCTGTGGGTGCGACGCCACTAGCAATGACAGATTGTTTGAATTATGGATCTCCAGAGAAAAAAGAAATTTACCAACAATTAATTGATTCTACAAAAGGAATGGCAGAAGCTTGTGATGTATTAAAAACGCCTGTTGTATCAGGTAATGTATCGTTATACAACGAAACAAGAGGTACATCTATCTTCCCGACGCCGGTAGTTGGTATGGTTGGGTTAATTGATGATGTTAATTATTTAGCTAATTTTAAACCACAGTCTGGAGAAACATTATATCTCGTTGGTGATACAAGAGATGACTTCGGCGGTAGCCAATTAGAAAAATTATTATATGGCACAGTGAATCATGAATTTGAATCAATTGATTTAAGTGATGAAGTTGCAAAAGGTGAAGCGGTGAAATCAGCTATTAGAAGCGGTGCTGCATCACATGTTCAAACAGTCGGAAAAGGTGGTTTATTAATTACACTAGCAAAAATGAGTGCTCATTATAATTTAGGATTAGAGGCTAATATAGATGTTTCTAATGCTCAGTTATTTAGCGAATCTCAAGGTAGATATATCATTTCTGTTAAAGAAAATGAATCACTAAACATTGAAAATGCTATTGAAATTGGTCAATTTAATAGTGGTAGTCAGTTCAAAGTGTCAAATAACCAAACAACGATTATCAAAAATGTAGCAGATATCAAAGATGTTTGGGAAGGAGCTATTAGCCAATGTTTAACTACTCAGGACTAAATGAGGAATGTGGTGTTTTTGGCATTTGGAATCATCCAGATGCTGCTCAATTAACGTATATGGGATTGCATAGTTTACAACATAGAGGTCAAGAAGGTGCTGGAATAGTAGCTGCCAATCATGAAAAATTAGTAGGTGAAAGAGGACTTGGTTTACTTACTGAGGCTATTAAAGATGATCAATTATCGAGACTAAAGGATTATCATAATGCAATTGGACATGTGAGATACGCTACTTCTGGTAACAAAGGTATAGAAAATATTCAACCTTTCTTATATCACTTTTATGATATGAGTGTTGCGATTTGCCATAATGGAAATCTGATTAATGCGCAATCTTTAAGACAAAATCTTGAAAAACATGGTGCGATTTTCCATTCGTCATCTGATACTGAAGTGATTATGCATTTAATTCGTAGAAGTAAAGCACCTACATTTGAAGAAGCTTTAAAAGAAAGTTTACGTCAAATTAAAGGTGGATTCACATTCGCAGTGTTAACTAAAGATGCATTATATGGTGCAGTTGATCCTAATGCTATTAGACCTTTAGTAGTCGGTAAAATGCAAGATAACACTTATATTCTAGCTAGTGAAACGTGCGCTATTGATTTTTTGGGAGCAGAGTTTGTACAAGATATTCATGCTGGTGAATATGTCATTATTAACGATGATGGTGTCCAAGTTAAATCATATACAAGACATACGAATACTGCAATTTCAGCCATGGAATATATCTATTTTGCCAGACCAGATTCTACGATTGCCGGAAAAAATGTTCATGCAGTTCGTAAAGCCTCTGGTAAACGTTTAGCACAAGAAAGTCCAGTAGAAGCTGACATGGTTATTGGTGTGCCTAATTCGTCGTTATCAGCAGCAAGCGGTTATGCCGAAGAGATAGGATTACCTTATGAAATGGGTCTTGTTAAAAATCAATACGTAGCGAGAACATTTATTCAACCGACACAACAACTTCGTGAACAGGGTGTACGTGTTAAATTGTCAGCGGTCAAAGATATTGTTGAAGGTCAGAATATTATCCTAGTCGATGATTCTATAGTTAGAGGAACAACATCTAAACGAATTGTGAAAATGTTGAAAGATTCAGGGGCCAATGAAGTCCACGTTAGAATTGCATCACCAGAATTTATGTTCCCAAGTTTCTATGGTATTGATGTATCAACAACTGCTGAATTAATATCAGCGAGTAAATCACCTGAAGAAATTTGTGAATATATAGGTGCTGATTCGCTTGCGTATCTTAGCGTAGATGGATTAATTGAATCGATTGGTTTAGATTATGATGCACCATATAGTGGTTTGTGTGTTGAGAGCTTCACTGGAGATTACCCAGCTGGATTGTTTGATTACGAAGAGAATTATAAAAAGCATTTAAGTGATCGTCAAAAAGCATATATTAATGAAAATAAACATTATTTTGATAGTGAGGGAAATATAAATGTCTAAAGCATACGAACAATCAGGTGTAGATATTCATGCAGGTTATGAAGCGGTAGAAAGAATGTCTAGTCATGTTAAACGTACGATGCGTAAGGAAGTTATCGGTGGTTTAGGTGGCTTTGGTGCCACATTTGATTTATCTCAACTCAATATGAAAGCCCCAGTATTAGTTTCAGGTACTGATGGTGTAGGTACCAAATTGAAATTAGCAATTGACCACGCTAAGCATGATTCAATAGGTATAGATGCGGTGGCCATGTGTGTGAATGATATTTTAACTACAGGTGCAGAGCCACTTTACTTTTTAGATTATATTGCAACGCATAAAGTAGTTCCTGAAATCATTGAACAAATCGTTAAAGGTATCAGTGATGCTTGTGAAGAAACTAATACAGCTTTAATCGGTGGCGAAACTGCCGAAATAGGTGAAATGTATCATGAAGGTGAATATGATTTGGCCGGCTTTGCAGTTGGCGCTGTTGAGAAAGATGAATATATTGATGGTTCAGACGTGAAACCTGGTCAAATCATTATAGGTTTAGCATCTAACGGCATTCATTCCAATGGATACAGTCTAGTTAGACAACTCATTAAAAAGTCAGGTATAAACCTTAACGATACATTTGAGCAACATACTTATTTAGAGACATTTTTAGCACCAACCCAATTATATGTAAAACCAATATTAGAATTAAAAAAACATGTGTCAATAAAAGCTATGAACCATATTACTGGTGGTGGATTTTATGAAAATATTCCTCGTTCTTTACCAGACGGATTATCTGCAGACATAGATGCAAATGCGTTTCCGACACCAGCAATATTCGATTGGTTGCAGGAACAGGGTAATATTAGTACAGATGAAATGTATAACATATTTAACATGGGCATTGGTTTTACTGTTATTGTCGATGAACATGATAAAACTCAGACATTAGAAATATTAAAACAACAGAATGTGAATGCCTATGAAATCGGTCGAATTGTAGAAGATAGCCATAAACCGATTCGTATTCAGGGGGTATAAACGTGGTCAAAGTAGCAATCTTTGCATCAGGTTCTGGAAGTAACTTTGAAAACATCGCACGACATGTTCAACAAGGACATTTAGAGGACATTGATATTACTGCACTTTATACAGATCATCATGATGCTTATTGTGTTAATAGAGCAGAACAACTTGGTATACCAGTACATATCAATGAACCAAAACATTTTGAATCAAAATCTCATTATGAACAACATTTATTATCTTTACTTTCTGCAGAAGGGGTTCAGTGGATTGTATTGGCCGGTTATATGAGATTAATTGGGGAGGATATTTTAACAGCTTATCCTCATAAAATATTAAACATTCATCCATCATTATTGCCGAAATATAAGGGGATAGACGCAATTGGACAAGCATTTCGTAGCGGGGATTCAATAACAGGATCAACGGTACATTATGTTGATAGTGGTATGGATACGGGAGAAATTATTGAACAAAGACAATGTGATATCAAAACGGACGATACTATTGAAATGTTAGAAGAGAGAGTCAAACAATTAGAGTACCAATTATATCCAAGCGTTATTGCGAAAATCATTCGATAGAGGAGTATAGCGAACAATGAAAAGAGCAATTTTAAGTGTTTCAAATAAAAACGGTATTGTAGAATTTGCGACATCTTTAAAGGAATTAGGTTATGAGCTTTATTCAACAGGTGGAACGAAACGTATTTTAGAAGAGACACAAGTTGAAGTGAAATCTGTATCTGAATTAACACAATTTCCTGAAATTATGGATGGACGTGTTAAAACTTTACATCCAGCAGTACATGGTGGGATTTTAGCAGATAGAGATAAATCAGAACATTTGGATGAATTAAAAGAACAACACATTGATTTAATAGATTTAGTAGTCGTTAATTTATATCCATTCCAAAAAACAGTAGAAAATCCAGATGTTACAGAAATGGATGCGATTGAAAATATTGATATTGGTGGTCCGACAATGTTAAGAGCAGCTGCCAAGAATTTTAAACATGTGACAACCGTTGTACACCCTGCTGATTATAATGAAGTGATTAGTAGAATAAAAAATGACCAATTAGACGAAGAATACCGCAAATCACTTATGATAAAAGTATTTGAACATACAACTCAATATGATGAAGCTATTGTGAATTTCTTTAAAGGAAATAAAGAAACCTTACGCTATGGTGAGAACCCACAACAATCTGCTTACTTTGTAAGAACAACTGATGCTAAACATACAATTGCTGGAGCTAAACAATTACATGGTAAGCAACTTAGCTTCAATAATATTAAAGATGCTGATGCAGCACTTTCATTAGTTAAAAAATTTGAAGAACCAACTACGATTGCCGTAAAACATATGAATCCATGTGGTGTAGGGATTGGAAATACAATTGAAGAGGCTTTCCAAAATGCTTTTGATGCAGATAATCAATCCATTTTTGGTGGAATTATTGCATTAAATCGACCAGTGACAGCGACGTTAGCTGAAACACTACATTCTATCTTTTTAGAAGTCGTTATCGCACCTCTATTTACGAAAGAGGCTTTAGATATTTTAACGAAAAAGAAAAATATTCGACTATTAGAAATAGATACAACAATTGATAATAGAGAACAAGAATTTGTGTCAGTATCTGGTGGCTATTTAGTACAGGATAAAGATAACTTTGAAGTAAGTCGTGATGAAATGACTGTTGCTACAGAAGTACAACCAACCGAAGCGCAATGGGAAGCAATGTTGTTAGGTTGGAAAGTGGTAGGTGCCGTTAAGAGTAATGCAGTAATATTAAGTAATGCAAAACAAACAGTAGGTATTGGTGCTGGTCAAATGAATCGCGTAGGTTCAGCCAAAATTGCATTGGAAAGAGCAATTGAAATTAATGATAATGTTGCATTAGTATCAGATGGCTTTTTCCCAATGGATGACACTGTAGAATTAGCTGCTCAAAATGGTATTAAAGCAATTATTCAACCTGGTGGATCAATTAAGGATCAAGATTCTATCGATATGGCAAATAAATATGGCATTACAATGGTAATGACAGGAAGGCGACATTTTAAACACTAATCATAAGATGTTGAAGGGAGAAAAGTCATGAAAGTACTCGTTATTGGTGCAGGTGGACGTGAACATGTATTAGCCTATAAATTAAGTCAATCATCAATAGTAGACCAAGTTCATGTGATACCAGGCAATGAAGCAATGGTTAATGTGGCACAAATCCATACTAATATTAAAGAAAATGATCACGAAGCTATCTTAGAATTTGTCACTAATCATCAAATAGAATGGGTTGTAATCGGACCTGAACAACCATTGATAGATGGTTTACCTGATTTATTAAGAAACCATCAAATTAAAGTATTTGGTCCTAATAGCGATGCAGCACAAATTGAAGGCTCAAAGGCATTTGCTAAAAGAATAATGGCTAAATATGATATTCCTACTGCACAATATAAGGAAATTAATAATAAGGAAGAGGCATTAGTTTTCGTTGAAACATGTGACTTGCCAATCGTTATTAAAAAAGATGGTTTAGCTGCAGGAAAAGGTGTAGTGATTGCTACAAAAAGAGATGAAGCTAAAGAAGCAGTTCAACAAATGTTTGAAGAAAAATCAGGAACAATTGTATTTGAAGAATTTTTAGAAGGTGAAGAATTCTCTTTAATGACATTTGTTAATGGTAAGAGAGCTGTTCCATTTGATTGTATTGCTCAAGATCATAAACGTGCTTATGATTACGATAAAGGGCCAAATACAGGTGGTATGGGTGCATATTGTCCAGTACCTCATATTAGTAATGATATAATTGCTAGAACAAATGAGGAGATTGCTCAACCGATTGCAGATGCAATGGCTAAAGAAGGCCACCATTTCTTTGGACTATTATACATCGGTGCTATTTTGACTCAAGAAGGGCCGAAAGTCATAGAGTTTAATGCAAGATTTGGTGATCCAGAAGCACAAGTGTTATTGACAAGAATGAATAGCGATTTAATGCATCATATTGTTGCACTTGATAATGACGAGCCGATTCATTTTGAATGGAAGGATGAATCAGTGGTTGGTGTTATGTTGGCTTCTAAAGGCTATCCAGGTAATTACGAAAAAGGGCATCAAGTTAGTGGATTTGAACTAGACTCAAATTACTTTGTAAGTGGTTTGAAGAAGGATAATGACCAGTTTGTTAACAGTGGTGGACGCGTCCTATTAGCTATAGGTGAAGGGCAAAATATAAAAGAAGCGCAAGCCGCTGCCTATAAACGTGTTAAAAAGATAAAGAGCAATCACTTGTTTTATAGAACAGACATCGGAAATAAAGCATTGAAATAAAAGAATAATTAAAGAGAACAGGACAGAAATAACATGTTACTAAAATTTATTTCCTTGTCCTGTTTCAACAAGATTGACTATAATTGTAAAAACTTTATATTAGAGCATCTTTATAATTCATTACTTAGACGGTTGTAATTATGGACTTTAGCTCATGTATATTCCTATAGTTTATCTGAATATATAAGTTGATATACATGTGTAAGCCGTTCTAATTTCTATGAGAAAAAGAATATGCCTACAGTCAACTACTATAATTATATGATTAAATCCTGAGACATTATTTTTGTCCCAGGATTTTTTATTTATATATGGAATGAATGGATAAAATACTTTATTCTAATCTACCTATTCGAACATCATGGATACCAGTTATTGGCAAGGTAGATGATAAATAATAAGAAAGTCCGATAATAATTAATAAACATATAATCAATATAATATCTTTGTATGAGAGTGGTGCGTGATAATAATACGTTCTAGGACCATCTTTAAAACCTTTAGACTCCATTGCAACAGATAGTTGATGTGCACGTCGTATGTTTTGACTTAATAACGGAATAATTAAATGTTTAAGTCTTTTGAACCCTCTATAATTAGATTTGTTTATCATTTGATATCTCATTTTTAAAGAACGACGTAATTGAATTAAAGAACTGATGATTAACGGTATCATTCTAATTGCGGCCATAAAGGCATAGGCAACTTTAGGCTTTACTTTTAAATGTTGCATTAGACTATAAAAAATCATGACTACTTGTGACGTTAATGCTATAAGAATACCAAACATCGACACTGTAATTGTACGAAGAGAAAGGTGAATACCTCTGACGATACTTTCCGTACTAATTTGAATGATGCCAAATTTAAATAAAATGTGGTCACCATCACCGTATAAAATCATGAATAGTGATGACAATAGAGCAAAGAACGTGGTTGCTAGTATAAAAGCACCAGTAATTTTAAATTGCGTTCCGTTAAACATAAGTAAAAAGATAAACATGAGACAAACGATGTAAATCATAAAGTCAAAATTATGAATAAAAATAATAAAGAAAAATAGTAAAACGCCTAAAACGAGTTTAGTGATAATATTGACGTCATCCATAAAGGTGTGTCTAATTTTCCAATGTTCAAACATGTTGATCACCTTTGATTTCTGTTAAATATTGGTTTTCAATTATCCATTGACGTGTTGGATAGCGTTTAATAATCTCTGGATCATGTGTAACCATAATGATACTTTGCCCCTTAGATACTCTCTCTTGAAATAGTTTTATTAATTGAAATGTATTGTGGCTATCCAAACCAAATGTTGGTTCATCTAAAAGGATGATATCTGCATTTGAACTTAATGCCGTTGCTACACTTAACCTACGTTTTTGACCCATTGATAATTCGTAAGGATGTTGATTTTTAACATTGGTTAAGTCTAGTAAATCTAATAAGTCGAGGGTTTTAGATTCTGCAATAGATGAATCTAAATGGTTAAAATGAATCAATATTTCATCATAGACAGAGTTAGTGATAAATTGAAGTTCTGGATTCTGATACACAAGATACATGTGCTTTGCAGCATCTTTAATTTTACGCAATTCCTGACCTTGAAATGTCATTACGCCTTTATATTTGATTAATTGTAATATGGATTCTAATAATGAGGTTTTACCAGTACCATTTTGACCAGTTATCGTGATCCACTCACCTGAATGAATAGCTAATTGATCCACTTTGAATAAATCTTTCTTATTACGAATAACAGCACCATTTTCAAATTTAAATAATGGCGCTTCAGATGAGGGAGCCATATATTTAGGCTCAGGAGCGTAATGCCATGCATTTGGATGCCACACGCCGTATTCACTAAGTAAATGTTCATAATGCTTTAAAATATGATTTGGCGTATCATCAGCAATAATTTGTCCTTCATAGTTCATTAATAAAACTCTATCCACATGTTGCCAAATATGTTCGACCTTATGTTCGACTATAAGTACTGTTTGGTCTTTCCAGAGCTTGATTAAACGTTGCCATAAATCTGATGTCGCATTAACATCTAACATTGCAGTGGGTTCATCTAAAAATAGCGTATCTGCTTGTTGTAATATGGTTTCAACTATAGCTAATTTTTGCTTCATACCGCCACTTAATTGATTGATTTGTGTATTTTCGTTTACATTTAAATTTACTGATGCTAATGCTTTGCTGATGGCTTCATCCATATCTTGTCTTGGCACTTGTCTGTTCTCTAAAACAAAGGCAAGTTCTTCATAAACTTTAGGCATACAAAATTGTGAATCCGGATCTTGGAAGATAACTCCATTATGCTGATTGATTTGCAATTCGTCATATTTCATAGGTAATTCTATTAAATTGGGTACAATACCACTTAATACATTTAAAAGTGTACTTTTACCAGAACCGGACGGTCCTAGTAAAAGTACTTTTTCTTTATCTTTAATTTCTATATTTAGATTATCAAAAATTTTTCGATATCCATTAGGATATTTCAAACGTAAATTTGTAACTTTCAACACTTTTAAGTCCCCTTATAATGTATCGTAATCATCTTTAGAAGCGGGTCTGAATACTTTAGTTACACCAGTTTGATCCAATGCTTTAACCAATAAATAAGATAATAAACCAGCAATGATAATGCCACTAATCGCACGGAAAACAATGAATAAAATTAAGTTCCATCCAGCAACTTCATTTAAATAACCATAAAAATAGTCGACTGGGAATGAAATAAGTGCAGTCACTAATCCCGCAAGCATAGCTACCATGACTGAACGAGACTGGTATTTGAATATAGCAAAGACAATCTCACAAGCTAAACCTTGTAGTAGGGCATAGATGATTGTAGGTATATCAAATTTACCCATCACAATTGTTTCACCGGCACCTGCAGCAAACTCAGCAAGTAAGGCGATACCTGGCTTAGGAATAATTAAATAACAAACAATCGCAGCCATAAACCATACACCATATGTTAATTGTTCAAGGTGTAAACCAGCGACTTGTGCAACATTATAAAATAGCCACCATAAGTTATAAATAATGGCAAAAATGACAGAGATAAGTACTGTTACTAATATCTCAGAAAGCTTTAAACCTTTTGACATAAAAACATCCTCCTAAAAAAAACGCACAACCATCTCTAGGAAAGTTGTGCGTAAAACATAAGAATATGATTCAACATACGATTATCATCTTTGTTAATTACACTTTCCTACGCTAGTATCTAGCTAGATCAGGTTCAAAGGGTTTGAGGGTTAACCTCATCTCAGTTCAAAACACCCCTAGTGCGTTTATTATTTTAATTTGTCTTTAATGTATGATTTTTCATGTGGATTGTCAAGTTAATAAAATATACAATAAATTAATATTTTTATATGATGTGTGCTTATGAAAGCTCTAAGTCAGTCAATACGTAGTATTAAATATAAAATAGCACAAAGATAATTTAAAATTTCAAATCATCTTTGTGCTATTATTTTTTGTATTTATGTCCCAAATTCATCGTTATTATAGAATATTGGATGATCTAATCGTTAAATAGTCAATTAGTAATTAATTTAATGCGTCATCAATATCTTTTTTAGTTTGTTCTGTATCATTTGTTTTTTCTTCTTTTTGTTCTTTTAATTTCTCTTCTGCTTCTTTGGCTTTTTCAGCTGATTTTTTTGCAAATTCTTCGTTACTCATAATAAATCCACCCCTAATTGTGTTTTATTGTTTACATACACCTTTTACCCAGTTATGCTAATAATAAACTTTTCTAGGTCTATAGACGTATTTAATGATTTATTAAAGACAAGAATAAGTTCTTCATATATAATAACTTTTGAGGTGAATAGTATGTCTTTTCTTAAGAAACACACCGAGATTATATTTAGTTATATCATCGGTATCGTTTCACTTTTCACAGGACTCATTATATTAATTAACTTACCGCTTATTAAACAATTAAATGGAGATAAGAAGGTAAATACACATGTGTATAATATATGGGAATTCCTGAACGCATTTTTCGCTGAAATAATTAAAGTGATGAGTAGATTTATCGGGGGTTTCCCAATTGTAAGTGCCATAATTATTATATTATTTGGTATCTTAGTAATGTTACTAGGTCATACGTTATTTAGAACAATTAAGTATGATTATGATATTTCAATTTTCTTCTTAGTCATAGGGATAATGTATTTCTTAATTACTCTAGTTCTTATGATGCAAGTATATGGGTTCTTTGGTATCGTATTTATTATTCCGTTCATCATACATATCGGTTATATTGTATATAAAGATGAATTGAATAGTGATAATCGAAAGAGTCATTATATGTGGATTATCGTATCATATGGTATCAGTTACCTTATTACGCAAATTGCATTACATGGTCGTATAGATGCTAATGAAATTGAATCTATTGACATCTTAAGTGTTAATATATTCTTTATTATTATGTGGTTATTAGGACAAATGTCAATTTGGAACTTCTTGTTCTTAAGACGTGCGCTACCGCTTACGAAACAAGAATTAGGTGAAGAAGAACCTGAATTATCAAGAACAAGTAAAGGTAATGTCTCGAATCAAACTAAAGTTCACTTAAAACAACTACAAGATAAGACAACAGAATATGCACGTAAAACAAGAAGAAGTGTTGATTTAGAAAAAATTAGAGTTAAAAGGGATAAATTTAAAGAAAAAGTAAAAAATATTGTTGATATCCAAGAAGATGATATTCCACATTGGATGAGAAAGCCAAAATGGATAAAACCAATGTATGTTGAAATTTTCTGTGGTGTAGTTATTTTCTTCTTTACATTTTTAGAATTTAACAACAGAAACGCATTGTTCTTATCTGGAGAATGGGAATTATCACAAACGCAATATGTGATAGAATGGGTAACATTATTGTTACTTTTATTTATTATCATAGTTTATATTGCTACAACACTTACTTATTTCTTAAGAGGTAAATTTTACTTCTTACAATTATTTATGGGAAGTATCTTATTCTTTAAATTATTAACTGAATTCATTAATATTATGGTTCACGGATTATTATTATCTGTATTTATTACGCCAACTTTATTGCTTATGTTACTAGCAATGATTGTTGCTTATTCATTACAGTTAAGAGATAAACCAAAAGAGTAATTAAAAAACATTTAACAAATTAATTTAAACAAATCACACGTGTTATGGGGTGGGTTACAATTCCTTCTTTAATCGATCGAATTGTAAGCCCACTCTTTTTTGTTAGAAAATAGGACATCCTAGCATTCTTTGTTAAAATAATAAATGAATCATTCAATTAGTAATTATATATAATGTAAAATGCATTTACGAATCAGCATAGCAATATGACGGTTGAAGAAATTAAATGTATAAAAGAGAGGTTAGTGTAATAAATGAAGATTGCAACTTTAAATAGAGGTAAAGAATCAAAATATCAAAATCAATATCCATTAATTGATGAAGAAGATATTTATGCCCAAGATCATCTAAAAGAAGGTGATTTATTCAAATTAGTCGATGGAAAAGAACAATATATAGCAACGGCTTATGTAGGTAGACAGCATAAAGGTTTAGGTTGGGTGTTAAGTTATGATCCATCCGAAGATATTAACACATCGTTTTTTAAACGATTATTTGAAAAAGCTTTAGCAGAACGAGAATATTACTATCACATAGATGGTACGAATGCTTTTAGATTGTTCAATGCTGAAGGTGATGGTGTTGGCGGCTTAACTATCGACAACTATGATGGCCATTTATTAATTCAATGGTATTCGAAAGGTATTTATAAATTTAGGTATCATATTTTAGAAGCTATCAAAATTGTTTTTGAATATCAGTCTATATACGAAAAAATGCGTTTTAAAGATACTGAATACACAGGTGGTTTTGTTGAGGGAGAACAACAAACATTTCCAATTGTAATTGAAGAGAACTTTACGTTTTATAATGTGGATTTAGATGACGGCTTAATGACAGGTATCTTCTTAGACCAAAAAGAAGTAAGAAAGAAATTACGTGATCAATTTTCAGTGGGGCGTCATCTTTTAAATGTGTTCAGCTATACAGGCGCTTTTTCTGTCGTATCAGCAACTAAGGCTAAAACAACGACAAGTGTAGATTTAGCTAATCGTTCAAGAGGACTAACCGAAGAGAATTTTGGGCTTAATGCCATTGATCCTAAATCACAATATATTTATGTCATGGATACATTTGATTTTTATAATTATGCAAATCGACACGGGCATCAATATGACACAATTGTCATTGATCCACCAAGCTTTGCACGAAATAAAAAGAAAACATTTTCAGTACAAAAAGATTACGACAAATTAATTAATGGCGCCTTAGAAGTATTAGCACCAAAAGGGACATTATTATTATGTACCAATTCGAGTGTCTTTTCTTTAAAAGCGTTTAAAAATGTTATTAAAACAACACTAGAAGAAGCTGAAGTTGATTATGAAATCAAAGAAGTGATGGGATTACCTAAAGATTTTAAAACACATCCACATTACAAACCTTCAAAATATTTGAAAGCAATTTTTGTTAATATTGAGCATTAAATAGTTGTATTCTGGGTATAGAGTCTTATTGAAATAAGATTCATGGGAGTGTGAATTAGATGAGCATTAGAAATAAAATGACGAATAGAGTTACAAATACAGTTGGTAATAAAGTATTAAATATTGAAGAAATCAAAGAAAAAAGTAATTTACCTGTGACTCAAAATGAGTTACAACAAAGACGTGCACAAGCAGAAAATCTCGTTAAAAAGAAATCTTTATTATCATCAGGAATGAGTGTAGTACCAATTCCTGGATTGGACTTTGGTGTTGATATAAAATTAATGAGAGATATCATTAGTGATGTCAATAAAATTTATGGACTAGATCATAAACAAGTCAATTCATTGAGTGATGATGTTAGAGAACGAATCATGTCTGCAGCAGCCATTCAAGGTAGTCAATTTATTGGTAAAAAATTAACCAATGCACTTATGAAAGTAGTGATTAAAGATGTAGCGAAACGAACTGCAGCTAAACAAACTAAATGGTTCCCATTTGTAGGACAAGCAGTTTCAGCATCAATTAGTTATTACTTTATGAAAAAATTAGGTCAAGATCATATTGAAAAATGTGAAAAAGTCATCAAAGAGTTACTTTAAGGGATATAATTTGTTAAAAAATTGTAGAAATATACTGAAACCGGTTTTAAACAAATTGAATTTAACTATTGGTTTTGGTAAAGTTAAGGTATAAAAATTTATGTTAGATTGTAAGTATATTGAAGATTCTAACTTATAGAAGGAGAAATAAATTATGGAACAAAAATCATATGTAATTATCGACGAAACAGGAATCCACGCTCGCCCAGCTACAATGTTGGTACAAACAGCTTCAAAATTTGATTCAGATATTCAATTAGAATATAACGGTAAAAAAGTAAACTTAAAATCAATCATGGGTGTTATGAGTTTAGGTGTAGGTAAAGATGCTGAAATTACAATTTATGCTGACGGTAGCGATGAGGCAGATGCAATCGAATCTATCAGTGATGTCTTATCAAAAGAAGGTTTAACTAAGTAATATGTCTAAATTAATTAATGGTATTGCTGCATCTGATGGTGTAGCAATCGCTAAAGCTTACTTAATAGTTGAGCCAGATTTATCTTTCGACAGCAGTGAGACAATCACTGATGTTGAAGGTGAAACTAGCAAATTCAATAACGCTATCGAAGCATCTAAAATTGAATTAACTAAAATAAGAAATAATGCAGAAGTTCAATTAGGCGCTGATAAAGCTGCCATTTTTGATGCGCATTTACTTGTTTTAGATGATCCAGAATTAATTCAACCAATTCAAGATAAAATTAAAAACGACCATGTTAATGCTGCTACAGCATTAAATGAGGTTACAACTCAATTCATTACTATATTTGAATCAATGGATAATGAATACATGAAAGAACGTGCAGCAGACATTAGAGATGTATCTAAACGTGTGTTAGCACATATTCTTGGTGTTGAATTACCAAACCCAAGTATGATTGATGAAAGTGTTGTTATTATTGGTAATGACTTAACACCTTCTGATACTGCACAGTTAAATAAAGAATTCGTTCAAGGGTTTGTAACGAATATTGGTGGTAGAACAAGTCACTCTGCGATTATGAGTCGTTCATTAGAAATCGCAGCTGTAGTTGGTACTAAATCAATCACTAAAGAAGTTAAACAAGGCGATATGATTATCGTTGATGGTTTAACTGGTGATGTTATTATCGATCCTACAGAAGATGAAGTTATCGCTTATCAAAATAAACGTGAACGTTTCTTTGAAGATAAACAAGAATTACAAAAATTACGTGATGCTGATACAGTAACTGTTGATGGTGTTCACGCAGAGTTAGCAGCTAATATTGGTACACCAAATGATTTACCTGGTGTAATTGAAAATGGTGCGCAAGGTATTGGCTTATATCGTACTGAGTTCTTATACATGGGTAGAGATCAATTGCCTACTGAAGAAGAACAATTCGAAGCATACAAAAAAGTATTAGAGACTATGGATGGTAAACGTGTTGTTGTTCGTACATTGGATATCGGTGGCGACAAAGAATTACCATACTTAGATTTACCAGAAGAAATGAATCCATTCTTAGGTTATAGAGCGATTCGCCTTTGCTTAGCGCAACCTGATATTTTCAGACCACAATTACGTGCGTTATTACGTGCTTCTGTTTACGGTAAATTAAATATCATGTTCCCAATGGTAGCTACTATCAAGGAATTCCGTGATGCTAAAGCAATGTTATTAGAAGAAAAAGAGAATCTTCAAAACGAAGGTTATGACGTTTCGGAAGATATTGAGTTAGGTATCATGGTTGAAATTCCAGCTACTGCAGCATTAGCTGATGTCTTTGCTAAAGAAGTAGATTTCTTTAGTATTGGTACAAATGACTTAATCCAATATACATTAGCAGCTGACCGTATGTCAGAACGCGTATCTTATCTATATCAACCATACAATCCTTCAATTTTACGCTTAGTAAAACAAGTCATTGAAGCTTCTCACAAAGAATGTAAATGGACTGGTATGTGTGGTGAAATGGCAGGAGATGCTACTGCAGTACCATTATTATTAGGTTTAGGTCTAGATGAATTCTCAATGAGTCCAACATCTATTCTTAAAGCTAGAAGACAAATTAATGGTTTAAGTAAAAATGAAATGTCAGAATTAGCGAACCGTGCTATTCATTGTGCAACACAAGAGGAAGTTATGGAATTAGTTAATAACATTTCAAAATAATAATTAAAAGAACCAACTTGAGCAATTTAAATTGCTTTAGTTGGTTCTTTTATATCATTAGTATCTTTTAATTGCTAAGTACTTATTGAATGTCAAAAGCTTGATTAATTTTATCCATATCAACTTGATACATAGGTTCATCGTTCAATAAGATAAATGGCGTCGCAAATGCATCATAATCCATCATTTCTACTCGATATTGATTATTCTTTATATTTTTTTCTGTATAATCTACATGATTTGCTTGAAGATGATTTTTTACAAACGTACAAGGTGGACAATCATCTTGTGTATATATCGTAATATGTGACACTTTGGTCTTCCTTTCTATATGTTAATTTATATTATTCTATCTTATATTTAATTTTATAAAATATCAATGGTGTGAACATTATGTGTCTCTATAAAAAATTTATGTCAAAAATTCAAGCAAAAACATTTAGTTCATCATGATAAGGATTTATAATTTTAAGCATTGTGAAATTACTAAAAAATATAAATACAAGGTGATTATATATGGATTCAGTTGAAATGAGTCGATTACTTACAGGTATGACCTTAGCCGTTCATATCATATTTGCAACGATTGGTGTAGGTATGCCATTAATGTTTGTTATCGCTGAATTTCTTGGTATACGAAACAACGATGCACATTATATTGCATTAGCGAAACGATGGTCGAAAGGATATACCATTACAGTTGCTGTCGGTGTAGTGACGGGAACAATTATTGGTTTGCAATTATCGCTTGTTTGGCCAACATTTATGAAAATGGGCGGTCATGTAATTGCATTACCTCTATTTATGGAAACATTCGCATTCTTTTTTGAAGCTATTTTTCTTAGTATTTATCTTTATACTTGGGAAAGATTTAAAAATAAATGGATTCATTTTGTTATAGGCTTACCTGTAATTATAGGTGGATCATTCTCAGCATTTTTCATAACGTCAGTTAACTCGTTTATGAATACACCAGCTGGTTTTGAAATGAAAAACGGACGTATGGTTAATGTTCAACCATTAGAAGCAATGTTTAACTCATCATTTATCGTAAGGTCCTTCCATGTTGTTGCAACAGCTGGCATGACAATGGCGTTTATTCTTGCGGCAATTGCTGCATTTAAATTGCTAAAACAGACGCATCCAGAAGATAAAAGATATCATTTAAAAGCATTAAAAATGACGATGATTGTTGGGTTTATTTCAACATTGTTATCGATGTTAGCGGGAGATATGTCAGCTAAGTTTTTACATAAAGTACAACCAGAAAAATTGGCTGCATATGAATGGCATTTTGACACACAATCTCAAGCTAATTTAGTATTTTTTGGTGTTTTAAACGAAAAGACGAATGAAGTATCAGGCGCAATAGAAATCCCAGGAATGTTAAGTTTCTTAGCTGATAATAGTTTGAAGACGACAGTAAAAGGACTTAACGATTTTCCTAAAAATGAATTGCCACCATTAATTGTTCATTATTTCTTTGACTTAATGGTTTCAATGGGCGTATTCTGTTTTGTGATTTCAGGAATTTTTATGTTGATTTTATTAATTAAGAAGTTACGACACTTAACTACACATAAGGTAGTTTTATATAGCATATTACTTACTGGTCCAGCGTCTATGTTAGCAATTGAATTTGGTTGGTTCTTAACGGAAATGGGACGCCAACCATGGATTGTAAGAGGATACTTAAGAGTATCTCAAGCAGCGACTCAAGCTGGTGGTATTACATTAGTGACGATTTTATTTGGTTTATTATATCTTGTACTCATCGTTACATCTGCATATGTGTTACTCAGAATGTTTAGAAACAAACCTGCAATCAATGATGTCAATCAAGTGCTCAAAGAAAGAGGTGATAACAAATGATATATTCATATATAGGTATTACAGTCTTATGGATATTTTTATTTTGTTATATCATCGTAGCCTCAATTGATTTTGGTGCTGGATTCTTCGCATTACATTCTAAACTTACTGATGAAGAAAAGAAAATCAATCATCTTATTGAAAGATATCTTAGTCCAGTATGGGAAGTTACGAATGTCTTCTTTGTCTTTTTCTTTGTTGGATTTATTGGATTCTTCCCTGATTCCGTTAAATATTTAGGAACGGTTTTACTTGTACCAGGTTCAATTGGTACGATTCTTATTTCAATAAGAAACAGTTTCTATGCCTTTGAGAATTATGGACAAGATACAAAATTACCATGGATTTTTCTATATGGGTTAACTGGTTTACTTATTCCAGCTGCATTAGCAACCGCATTAACAATTTCAGAAGGTGGCTATATTAAAGAGGTAGGGAATCATGTTGATTTAGACTGGGTTCAACTATTACTAAGTCCTTTTGCATGGGCTGTTGTTTTCTTGGCAATTATCTCAGTGTTATATATCTCTTCTGGATTCCTTACATTTTATGCTAATAAAGCAAAGGACCAACCGGCATATCATTTAATGAGACAATGGCATATATTTTGGGGACCACCAATGATTATTATTTCCTTGTTTGTCTTTTTATCACTAAGAGTACAAAACTCAGAGCATTTTAATAATGCTGTCTTTAACTATTGGTGGATGTTCGTGATAAGTTTTATCTTTTTCCTAGTTGCAGGCGCACTAACTATTTTTAAAAGAAATCATGGTTTAGCATTTATAATGGTGATATTGCAAATGTTATTTGCTTTCTTTGGATATGGTATCAGTAAATTACCATATTTATTACATCCATTCGTAAAAATTTCTAGTTCTCATGTAAATGATGAAATGGGTCTAGCATTGGTTATTTCATTTATTTTAGGTTTACTTTTATTAGTTCCATCGTTACTATTATTATTGAGACTATTTGTTTTCGATAAAGATTATGTAGAAGGAAAAAAATAATCAACTATAGTAGAACAAATCATCATTTCGATTTTGCATCAGCTTTTACTATATATTTATTTGAAAAAAGTTGATTTGATCGTTGTTATTTAAATGTGTAATAAGCGGAGGACTGTATGGAAAAGGAATACGTAGTAATTGGTTTAGGACGCTTTGGTGGCAGTATTGTTAGAGAGCTTAACGCCTTAGATATGGATGTTATGGCCATTGATAGTGATGAGAACAGAGTTAATGAATATAGTGATATTGCGACGCATGCTGTAGTAGCGGATACTACTGATGAAGCAGTCATGAAAAGTTTGGGAATAAGAAACTTTGACCATGTTATTGTTGCTATCGGTGAAAATATTCAATCTAGTACATTAACAACACTTATTTTAAAAGAATTAGGTGTTAAAAAGGTAACTGCCAAAGCACAAAATGATTATCATGCTAAAATATTAAATAAAATAGGTGCGGATACGGTTGTCCATCCAGAACGTGATATGGGCCGTCGTATTGCACACAATGTGGCTAGTGCGAGTGTGCTCGATTATCTAGAATTAGCAGATGAACACTCTATTGTTGAATTAAAAGCTACTGAAAAAATGACTGGCCAAACAATTATTGATTTAGATATTCGTGCGCAATATGGTATTAATATTATTGCGATTAAAAGAGGTAAGCAGTTTATTGTGTCACCAGATCCAAATTTAAATATTGAAATTGGTGATATCCTAATCATGATTGGTCATGATAATGACTTAGGTCGATTTGAAAAGAATATAGCTAAATAAAAAATGGTTTAGTCAATGATCTTGGCTAAACCATTTTTTATAAAGAAATCCCATAAGCCATATCATTAGAATGATAGTTGCTTATGGGATATTTTAATATTATTTCTTTTTATCTTCATTAACTTTCATAATGACAGGTAAGATCATTGGTCTACGAGCTGTTTTTTCAAATAAGTATGGTTGTAAAGTTTCAATAATTGATGATTTAATTTGATGCCATTGAATGTCTTTATTTTGGTTTAATTTAGAAATAACATCAGTTTTAATACGACGTTGAGCATCATAAATTAGTTGACCAGATTCACGCATGTACACAAAGCCACGTGAAATGATATCAGGACCAGAAAGTAATGTGTTTGTGTTGAAGTCAATGCTTACAACAACAATAACTAGGCCTTCTTCAGATAATAATTTACGGTCTCTAATAACAACATTACCGATATCACCAATACCACTACCATCAACAAGTACATTACCTGATGGAATTCTACCTGCTTTACGTGCTGAATCATGAGTTAAAGCAAGTACATCTCCGATATCGAAGATAAAGACGTTATCTTCGTCAACGCCACAATCAACACCAGTTTCACCATGTGCTTTGAGCATACGATACTCACCATGAATAGGTAAGAAGTATTTAGGTTGGATTAAACGTAACATCAATTGTTGATCGCCTTGTGATCCATGTCCAGAAGTATGGATGTTAGAAATTTTACTATGAATAACATCTGCACCAGCTTTATATAAAGCGTTAATTGTACGATTTATACTCTTAGTATTACCTGGAATAGGTGATGAACTAAATACGACAGTATCTTCTGGGATAATCTTGATTTGTTTATGTGTACCATTAGCGATACGAGATAATGCTGCCATTGGTTCACCTTGAGAACCAGTACATAAAATAAGTAATTCATGTTTAGGGATATTATTGATTTTTCCAGGTTCTACAAATGTTTCTGGTGGGGCTTTAATGTATCCGAGCTCCATACCTATTTTAATATTATTTTCCATTGAACGACCAAATGTAACAATTTTTCTATTATGCTTAACTGCTGCTTCAACAGCTTGTTGAACACGATAGATATTCGAAGCAAATGTCGCGAAAATGATACGACCTTTACAATTACGGAAAATTTTATCAACATTTTGTCCTACTTCTCGTTCACTAAGCGTAAAGTCCGGAACTAATGCATTTGTAGAATCAGAAAGCAGACAAAGTACGCCTTCTTCACCTAATTTAGCCATTTTTGCAATATTTGCTGGTTCACCTACAGGTGTGAAATCAAATTTAAAGTCACCAGTATGAACAATTTTACCTTCAGGTGTATCGACAATAACACCATAGGCTTCAGGGATACTGTGTGTTGTTAGATAGAATGATATTTCAAAGTGTTTGGATTTAATCACACTATCCTCATTAATTTCGTTTAATTGAGCGATACGTAATAAATTATGTTCTTCTAATTTGTTTCTAATCAAACCTAAAGCTAATGGACCACCGTAAATAGGTACATTAATTTGCTTTAATAGGAAGGGCACACCACCTATATGATCTTCGTGTCCATGAGTGATAAACAGACCAACGATTTTATCTTGGTTCTGTTCTAAGTAAGTGTAATCAGGAATTACATAATCAATTCCTAGTAGATTATCATCTGGGAATTTAATCCCTGCATCAATAATCACGATTTCATTTTTGTACTCGATAGCATATGTGTTTTTACCTACTTCACCTAAACCACCAAGTGCATATACACCTACTTCATTTTGATGTAATTGCTTCATTATTCAGCATTCTCCACATTAAAATGATCTGAATGTTCTTTTTCGTAATCTAAATGTGCGCCCTCTAATTTAGTGATAAATTCGATATTAAAATTACGGTCTTTTAAATAACGTCTTACTTGTTCTTCAGTTTGTGCTTCAACATAAATCGTTTGCGTATTTTCACGCACGATTACTTCATCTTTATTATGTTGATAGAATACTTTAAATACTGCCATTGATATAATTCCTCCTAAGGATTGTTTTTAATATTTATTCAAGTCCCGTGGTTGATAGCTCGGGTTATTAAAGATAGAAATCAGATTTTGTCTTTGATATTGTTCTTCAATAAAAGTATGTGTATTTAAATTTAATAATAGACATACTAGCTAATCTAAATAAATATATAACTATAATTATTTAATTTCACTGCCGAGTATGTTTTCCAGGGAAATCATGTCGTTCAAATTTTGAAAAATAGGATTAATTCACTAAGATTTCAGTTAATGTATATTTTACATGATGTACTAAAAGAAATAAAGCAGTTTTATCATTAAGTGAGCGAACAGACACATATAATAGTAAGAACTTTTAATCTGTATTTAGGATAGAGAAAAACAATATTTAACTTTAGTCGCAGTATCGAAATTATTTACACGTTGATGTAACACCACGATGGTGATTGAATTCATCATCTGAGAGGGTTTCAACGATTTCATTTACATATCGGGAAATATCGTTTTTAGGGATAAGGATTGAAATTTCCATTGGTAGTGTAAGTTGAGACATATTATAATCTTTATATATAAGGCACCTCGTTGATTTAGTTTATTGGTATTTATTAAATTATACGAAAGGGCCTTATTTTTTTTAAGTATTTTAATGTAAAATAACATGTTAATACGTAGTATTGTTGACGAGACTCCTGAGGGAGCAGTGCCAGTCGAAGACCGAGGCTGAGACGGCACCCTAGGTAGGGACCCAACACAAAGAAACTGATTTAATCAGTTTCTACAAGTAATGCAAGTTGGGCATAGCGAAGTCATACAAAACGAAGTATTGAATATAAAAAGAAGCACAAAGGTGATTTTCAATTTCAAATCATCTTTGTGCTATTATTTTTGGGATTTATGTCCTAGACTCTTAAATCAAATTATGCTTCTACTGCATCTGGATGCGGTGCTAATGGATTAGCATCATCAATATGATCATAGAACATAATACCATTTAAATGATCAATTTCGTGTTGGAAAATGATAGCAGGATAGCCTTTTAAACGTAATTTAACGTCATTACCATCGATATCTTGAGCTTTAATTGTAACTCTATTATGACGATGAACTAAACCTGGGATATTTTCGTCTACACTTAGACAACCTTCACCAGTTGGTAAATAGGCTTCTTGAACACTGTAACTCATCACTTTTGGATTAACTAGCATGTAATCATAAGATTTTCCATTTCCGTCATCTGGTAAATACACGGCAATCATTCTTTTTGATACATTAATTTGTGGTGCAGCTAAACCTACACCTGAGCGTAAACCATATTTTTTAGCGATGTCGTCATCTTGACTATTGATTAAAAACTCTCGCATAGCTTTTAATGTTTCTTTATCTTCATTTGATAAAGGAAAACTTAATTCTTGAGCTTTTTCACGAAGTGTAGGATGACCATCTCTTATTATATCTTTCATTGTTATCATGTCTGACACCTTCCTTAACTACAAATATACCAAATATAATAGGTAGAAGTACATTGAAGTAAATTAGATTATTAGTAGAAAATGAAAATAAAAGTTAAAATAAGAATACACATGACATAATATGTGTTTAGAAAGTGACATTAAAAATTGAATAGAAAGATACGTCAACGTGATATATGTGTGAGTTATAAGAGGTCGA
>NZ_JBXVVK010000004.1:0-178966 GCF_057219715.1 Staphylococcus sp. 510
TAAAAAACGAGTTGAAATAAAATGTCATTTCAACTCGCTAAAATATTAATGTTTAAATACATCTCTGCCTTTATAAAAGTATTCAATACCAGATAAAATAGTAAAGAAAACACCGATATATAATAATACCTGTCCAATCGGGAATCCAATCCAAGTTGCTAAAGGATCACCTAATAAAATCCAAATAATGGCAACCATAGTAACTGCTGTTTTGATTTTACCTAATTGACCGGCTGCACTTACAAAACCTTGTTCAATTTGTAATAATCTAAGTCCAGTTACTGCAAATTCTCTAGCAATAATGATAATAGCAACAATAGAATTGGTTAAATCAAGTTGTACCATCACAATTAATGCACTAGCAACCAATAACTTATCAGCTAATGGATCTAAAAATTTCCCCATGTTTGTAACTAATTGCCATTTACGAGCCAAATAGCCATCTGCGAAATCACTTAATGATGCAATGATAAAGATCAAACCACTTATTAAAAGCTCTATTTTAATATCATATCCACCTAGGAATGATACTTTTCCAAAACCAAAATTGACTAATGCAAATAAGATAAATACTGGTATAAGTACAACTCTAAATACCGTTATCTGATTTGGTATATTCATTTAAAATCCTCATTTCTAATACTTTTTTATCTAAAATAATAGTACTGCAATAATCCACAACATAAGTGTAACCAAGATAACTAATCCAATAATGACTACTACTTGTAAAGATTCTTTCGACTTTCTTCTATAAGGAGGTGCTTCTTTATTAGCGAATGAATGAATCGCATCATCTAATTGAATACGATTGTCCGGTATTTCATCTTGATGAACTTCAATTAAATGATTAGGCTCGATATTCACAACACTGGCATATTTTCTAATAAAACCTTCAGTATAATTACTGTTAGGTAATTGATTAAATTCATTATTTTCAATTTGTTCTAAAGTATGACGTTTAAGTTGTGTACGTTGCTCTAATTCATTAAGAGTCATACCTAATCTTTCACGTCTACTCTTTAAAACTTCACCTATTGTATTCAAAACGATGCCTCCTTAAATACTATTCAAAGAATCCAAATCCTCCACCAAACGGGTCACCAAAGTCTAAATTATTTTTACTTTTAGTTTGAACCGTTTGTCTTTTCATCTCTTCATATTGAATTTCTTGATTTTTATTTTCGCGTAATTCTATGATGTAATCAAAATCATCCATACTATAATCACATGCCTCTACAAATAAATCAGGATGCTCTACTACTTTGACTGAAGGAAGTGTCATGATTTCTCTTACTAAATCTTGATGTTTCATATTAGATTCACGTGCTGTAACAGCACCATCAATAATATACACATGATTCGAATCATATTCACCTTTAATTAACGAACTTCTAACTGTTTGTTTAATTAAGGTTGAACTAATAAATAACCAACGTTTGTGTGCACAGACGCTACCAGCAACAATTGATTCAGTCTTTCCGACTCTAGGCATACCACGAATTCCTATTAATTTATGACCTTCTTCTTTAAATAATTCTGCTAAGAAATCCACTAATAATCCTAGGTCTTCACGTTCAAAACGAAATGTTTTTTTATCATCTGCATCTTGCTCTATGTAACGACCATGTCGGACAGCTAATCTATCTCGTAATTCTGGTATACGTAATTTAGTAATATCAATTTCATTAATTTCTTTAACTATTTGTTCAAATCGTTCTACTTTTTCTAGTTTATCGGTTTTAATTAATAAGCCACGCTTACCTTGGTCAACACCATTAATCGTTACAATACTAATTCCTAACATACCTAATAAACTTGAAACATCACCTAACAAACCGGCACGGTTCATAGTAATCTCATATTCGAGATACCATTCTTTTCTTCTCTCTGCCACTGACACCAATACCCACCCCTTGTTTAAACACGACTCAAAGTTCAATTTCACTGATTAAATATAATAATAATCACATTATAACATCGAATTGAATATCATGTACTAGAGAAATCATGTTTTTATAGTTGATACTATTAGTTGAAGCGATTATAAATACCATCCGCCATTCACTTTTTGAATAGTCCCTGTAACACCTTTAGCCATCGGATTATATAAATATGCACAAGTGTGTGCTACTTCGCAAGGTTCTATCATGCGATGTTGCGGGAGTTCATCTAGAATCTCCTCCAACTCTTCTTCTGACCACTTTTTACTCATGTTACCTGAGACAAATCCTGGTGTAATAGCATTTACTGTCACTGTTGTTTGAGCCAGTTCCTGACTTAAAGCTTTTACAAAGCCAATTTGAGCACTTTTCATAGCAGAATAAATCGTTTCCATACTTGCACCCGTTTCACCCCAAATGGATGAAATGACTATTATTCTACCATTTTCACTTTGTCTTAAAGTATCAACAAAATAACGACTCAGTCTTATGAGTTGTCTTACATGGATATGGTAAGACTTATCAACTTGTTCATCTGACATATCTTGAAGCATGCCATACAATGCTGTTCCTGTTGCATAAATCATACAATCGAGACGTGTAATATGACCAAATACATTTTCTAAGTTGATATCCTCAGATAAATCACATTGTATTAAATTAACAGGTCTATTTTGATATCGGTTAATCAACTGCGTTTTATCAGCTGAATAAAATTGTAAATCTACTTCATAACCATCTTCTAATAATCGATCAACAATTGCAGATCCAATTGACCCTGAACCACCCAATACTAATGCTCTCATTAGTTTTTAAGCTCCAAACGACTATCCACCATCTCATCTAAATCTAAGCATAACTGAGACGTTTCATTAACACTTTCAAGCGTAATATTTTCAACAATGTTTAACATATCAAATACACTAACACCTTCGAAATATAACTTTGCGTATTGATTAGCAATGTATTCAGGAGAATTAAGACTTGAAATAAATTCTCCTATAAATTGTTTTTTCAATAAATCAAATGCTTCAACGTCAGTAAGATTACCTTTGTTATCCTTTAATTGTTTGATAAGCAACTGTTTTAATTGATCTGGATGATTGGTTGCACTAGTAATAATTGAAAAGCTATAAGTTGGCTCTAAAACAAATTGATAACCAAATGTTTCATCAATTAAATCATCATTCAATAATTCTTGATAAAACTCTGTTTCTTCTCCCAAAATAAGTTCATAGAAAAATGTCATTTCTAAATCACGTTGAACATATTTTTCTGGTGATTCATCTAAAGGTTGATTTTTAAATCCTAGCATTAACTTAGGAGATTGTAGTTTCATTTCTTCAGATACAACATGTTGATTCACTGATTTTGGTTCATCAATCAATGCACGTTCAATTTTAGGTTGATTCGTTTTATCTCTAAGGTTTTCATGTTCTTCTACAATATCAACAATATACTGTGGTTCTACATCGCCTACTACGAAGAGTACCATATTAGATGGGTGATAAAATGTTTCATAGCAAAGATATAAATCATCTTTAGTAATATCATAAATACTTTCAACACTACCTGCGATATCAACTCTAATAGGATGTTTTTCATACATAGCTCTTAATGTATTAAACATGAGTTTATATCCAGGTTGTTCTTGATACATTTTGATTTCTTCAGCGATTATACCTTTTTCTTTGTCTACAGTTTCTTTTGTAAAATAAGGTATTTCAACCATAGTCAATAACCGTTTGATATTATTCTCAAGATGATCTGTCGCACTAAATAAATAACTTGTGCGGTCAAAGCTAGTAAAAGCATTGGCTTGTGCATTTTCCTCAGCAAATGCAGTAAATAAATCTTCTTCTTCTTTTTCAAATAATTTATGCTCTAAGAAGTGTGCCACACCATCCGGTACAGTTACAAAATCTTCTTTACCTAGCGGTTTAAAACGACTATCTAGAGAGCCAAATTGAGTAGTATAGGTAACAAACGTTTTTTGAAATCCTGGTTTAGGTATGACAAATAAACGTAATCCATTTTGTAGTTCATGTTCATAAACTGTCTCATCTATGACATCATAATAGTGTTGTTTCACTACTCATTCCCTCCTTTAGTAAGTACATAAATTGTATCTAATACTGCTTCATTTGCTAATTTTATAATATCTTCTTTAGTCACTTTATCTATTTCATTTAAGAAAGCTTCATCACTTTGAGGCTCATCTAATAAAATTTGATTGTGTGATATTTCTATAATACTTTTTGGTCTATCTGCAGATTCATGTCTCTGGGATGTAATGATTTTTTTAGCTAATGCAAGTTTATTATCGTCAAATTCACCTTTTTTAAATTTATCAAATTCTTCTAAAATCGTTTGCTTCGCAATTTCGTATTTATCTGCTGATACACCACTCAACACAAATAAGTAACCATTTTTACCATCGATCTGAGAGTGTATAGAGTATGCTAAACTTTGACGTTCACGTACTTCATTAAATAACACTGATGATGGATCTCCTCCGAACATGATATTAAACACAATAAAAGCGTAATAATTACTTTTACCATAATGAGTTGGGAATCGATAACCTAAATTAAGTTTAGCTTGGTCAACATCATCTGTTGCAACAATTGTCTTTGGCAGTTGTTCAATTTTATTGTCTAATTTTTGTGCTTTATTATCAGAAACTTCAAAAGTAAACGGTTTAATTTCGAATTTAGATTGGATTTGATTGTAGACTTGTTGTTTATCAACATTACCAACAACATAAATAGCACAGTAGTCGTTTTCAATCATAGATTGATATGTATCATACAGTGATGCAGGTGTTACCTGTGGTACTTGTTCAATTTGACCAGTTGCTAAATATTGATATGCTTCATTTTCAAACATGTTTTCTAATAATTTTAAAAATGAATATTGTGCTTTGTTATCAATCATCGCCTCAATCTTTTTACCTAACAATGATTTTTCTTGTTTCACAAATTTGTCGTCAAATTGTTTATTATGTATTAATGGATTCCAAATTAATTCATTTAATAAATCTAATCCATGCTCAAATAATGGTGTTTGATCTTTTAAATATCGTTCATTAACTATTTCTAAAGAAATAGTAATTACATGTTTATCTTTAAATTTCGAAACAAAACTATTTACATATGCGCCGTAAAGTTCAGATAAACGACGATTTAGGGCTTTGTCGTCCTGCCATTTTTGAGATGCGCGTACAAGTACTTTGCTTAATACTGAACGTGCAGTTATTGTTTCGTATTCAAGTGGTGCCATAAATTTAAACGTAATCATTGTTGTTTTAAATTTCTCGGTTGGCAATACATGTATATGGCTTTTTTGATTTTCTTGCTTTTCGTTATGCAACTGCAATACCTCCATTGACATTTTTCATTATTTTTCTCTCGTAATTCTAAACTTAACTAAACTGCTCTTCATATAATTTAAAGAGTATAAAATTGGATTATTTTGTTCATCAAAATGAGTTACCTTAAGTAACATCAATCCTTCATGTGGTGAGGCATTTAACATTTCAGAAATATGTGGTTCATAATTAACCGCTTCTAAGTCAGTTTCAGCATAAGTTACTGTATGTCCTGTTGCATGTTTAATTGCATTTAACATTGATCCATTACTTTCTTGATATCCTGTACATGTTAAATAGTCCTTTGCAATCTTGTCTAAACAATAAACTACAGGTTGATGATTAGCAGTTTTTAATCTTTCTATAATAGTTACTGGTTGTTTCTCGTTAATACCCAAACGCTTAGCATCTAATAATGTTGCAGGTTGTTCATCAAAGTTTAAATATTCTGTACCAGATTGATAACCAGCACTTTTTATCATCTCTGTAATACTAATTAATTCATTTAATGGATAAAAGAAAGGGGGCAGTGATTTGACACTGGTACCCTCTTCAAAATTATCTACAACTACTTGTTCAGTAATTAATTCCCCTATACCTTCATAAACATCATCTGTTTTAATATTGAGTTCTCGTGCAATAGCTAAATTGCTTGGTAATTTACTACCAAACTCTAATTCTCCAGACTTAATTTTGTTTAAGATATATTGTTTCACTCTATAAATAGCATTCATTTCCGCCATAATTACACCTCATCTTTATCAATATCAACTAAAATTTGTCTTGGTTTACTACCTTTTTGTGGACCAATCACTTGGTTTCTTTCAAGATCATCCATCAGGCGTGATGCTCGGTTATACCCAATTCTAAACTGTCTCTGTAATAAAGATGTACTTGCTTTTTGTTTTTCAATTACAAATAAATAGGCTTCATCATATAAGGCATCTTCACTTTTCATTTCTGACTTATCTACTGGCGCATCAGGTTCCATTTCTTTAACATAATTTGCTTGTTGTTGCTCAACAACATAGTTAACTACATCTTGAACTTCTTGGTCACTTAAGAATGCACCTTGTATTCTAGTTTTAGTTGAATCTCCATTTCCAACGTACAACATATCACCTTTACCTAATAATTTTTCAGCTCCACCAGATCCAATGATTGTTCTTGAGTCTGTTTGAGAACTTACAGCAAAGGCAATTCTTGATGGAATATTATTTTTAATAATACCTGTGATAACATCCACTGATGGTCTTTGTGTTGCAACGATTAAATGTATACCTGCTGCACGGGCCATTTGTGTAATACGTTGAATTGCATTTTCCACTTCTTTACCTGCTACCATCATCAAGTCCGCTAATTCATCGACAATGACAACGATATAAGGTAACTCAGCTTGTTTTTCATCTAATTCTCTATTTTGTTTTCTTATAAACTGATTGTAACCTTCAATGTTTCTAGTTGATGAATGTTGGAATAAATTATAACGTCTCTCCATTTCAGCTACTATTTTTTCCAATGCTTGAGCTGCTTTATGTGGATTAGTTACAACTGGTATTAATAAATGTGGAATACCATTGTATACATTTAATTCTACCATTTTTGGATCAATCAGCATAAGTTTTACTTCATGCGGTTTCGCGTTTAATAACAAGCTTGTAATGATTCCATTGATACAAACTGATTTACCACTACCGGTAGAACCTGCTACCAACAAGTGTGGCATTTCATTCAATTGAATCGTTATAGGATCGCCTGAGATGTCTCTACCCAAACCTACTTCTAATTTATCATTAGATGGGAATTTTTCCTCTAAAACTTCTTTGAGTGCTACAAGAGAAATTTTATCATTTGGAACTTCTATCCCAACAGCTGAACGGCCTGGGATTGGCGCTTCTATTCGTACATCTTTAGCTGCTAACGCTAAAGCAATATCATTATGCAAGTTTACTATTTTATTGACTTTCACACCTTGCGCTGGCTGCACTTCATATTGTGTAACTGCTGGACCTATTTTAATTTGTGTCACTTTAGCATCTACACCAAAGTTTTTCATCGTAGATTCTAGAACTTGACCTTTTCTTTTCACTTCTGCTTTTGATGTCGATTGTTTTTGTGTTGGTTGGTTTAATAATGATAATGGTGGCACAACATAAGCCGCATTCATTTCTTCTCCAGCTTCTGAAATTGAATTTTCATTATCTTCATCACTAGACTGTTGATGATTTTCTGGCTCATCTACTGTTGATGGTTGTGAAGTGTTTGGAGTGCCATTTGTCATTGATGACATTTGTTCTGAATCATTACTAAATGAACGCTTTTTTCGTCTAGAAGGCGTAGGTTCTTGCTCTGAATCACTGTGTCCATAAATAGGAATATCGCTATCTTGAGGTACTTCAGGTAAATCTGAAACATCTTTAACTTCGTCTTTATCATTAGTACGATGTCGTTTGTCTATTCTTTCAGCCTTATCTTTAGCTCTTTGTTCTTTATTCGATTTATTAGCTTCACGTTTTTCTTTTAAAGTTTGAGTGGCTGAAATGCTCGATGATCTAACACTTTCAAATACTTTTTTAGTTACATCTCTATGTCGTAAATTAAATAATAAAATAATACTTGAAGCAACAAGTAAAACAGTAATGATAAATACGCCAATAATAGAAATGAGTGGAATAAATAACTCTAATAGATAATATCCAATTAAGCCGCCACCAAAATTAGGAAAATGACTATGTTTGTATGATTGATAAACGTATGATAAAACTGGTTCTCTTTCAGATATGACACCTTTACTAAAGTGATAATATAATTGAGAAATAAATAATAACGCTACTTGTAACGTAATCGTTCCAACCGTACGTCTTGTTTTAGGAATTTTTTTAGAATATGTGATAAATCCAGTTGCTAATAATATTAATATATATGTTAAATAACGACTCATTCCGACAAAATAATTAAAGAAACTATCAATCATTCGTCCAACGATGCCTAATTGAAAAGCACCTAAAATGACTAAAATAACCACAATGATAGCAATGATGTATCTTAATGGACTCTCTGTTTGCTTTTTCTTTGTGGTTGATTTTTTCCTAGTTGTATTCGATTTTCTCTTTGTCGGCGATTTTTTCTTTGCTTGTGGCAAATTCGTACACCTTCTTTTTTTAATCTTTCATATGTATCGTATTGATTTAAAGTTTTATTAAATAAGATGAAAGAGGTAAGGACGTCACACACATAATAGAACATCTGTATGATATAACGAATCTACCTTGATGCAGATTCGCATTTCAACATTTGCCTATTGAAGTCTGTAGTGATTTACATACTTGAACTACAAACAACGTGAGTTTGTCCCAACCTCTTTAGTTTATTTTATAATGATTATATTTCAGAAATAACTGGAATAATCATTGGACGACGTTTTGTGCTTTCGAAAAGTAATTTACTAATTTTATCTCTCATGTTTTGTTTGATTTCTGACCATTCAATTCGTTTTTCTTGTAAGCCAGCTTCAACAATTTCACGTACTTTTTCTTCAGCTTCTTTTAATAAGTCTTCGCTTTCTCTTACATATACAAAGCCTCTCGACTGAATTTCAGGTCCAGCAGCAATTCTACGGTTTTTAGGATCGAGCGTTACGACAGCAATAAAAATACCATCTTCAGCTAATAAATGACGGTCTCTTAATACAATATTACCGACATCTCCTACGCCAATACCGTCAATTAATACATTACCAGAATGAACTTTTTCATTTAATACCATATTCTTGCCATCATAATTAATGACGTCCCCTTTTTCAACAAGGAAAATCTTTTCAGGCGCAACACCTGCTTCGGCTGCTAACTTAGCATGAGCAATTTGCATTTTGAATTCACCTTGAACTGGTACAAAGTATTCTGGTTTCATGATGTTAATCATCATTTTTAACTCTTCCATGCAACCATGGCTTGATGCATGTATTTTTTTGTTATTTGGAATAATGTGTGCACCAGCACGTACTAATTCATTTAATGTATCAGCAATAATCACTTCCATATTTGCAGATGCAGTAATTGCTAAGAAAACTGAATCACCTTTTTCGATGTTCATAATTTTATGTTTTTGTTGAGCCATTTGACTTAAAGCTTCTACAGGTTCACCTTGCATTCCTGTTGCAATGATGATGACTTCATTTTTCGGATAATTTTCAACTTCACTAATTGGAATAAGTAAATCTTTAGGAATATCGAAATATCCCATTTTGCGTGCGATATTAAATGAACTTTCTAATGAACGACCTAAAAATGACACTTTTCGATTTAATTGGCTAGCAATATTCAACACTTGTTGAATTCTGATAAAATTCGATGCATAACATGAAACAATCAAACGACCTTTGACTTTTGCAAATGCATCATACATATGATGTTCGATGACATTTTCAGGTGTATTATATCCCGGTTTTTCTGCTTCTGTAGAGTCACTAATTAATGCAAATACGCCTTCTTCACCAATTTCAGCCATACGTTTGAAATCTGGAGAATATTGTCCATTTAAACTTTGATCAAATTTAAATTCACCAGTATAAACAATTGATCCATAAGAAGTGTGGATACAAATGCCTAAACTATCAGGAATACTGTGTGTAGTATTAAAGAAACTAATATTCACATTTTTAAAACGCATCACAGATTCATGATTAACTGAATAATAACGCACTTTTTTATTAATATTTCGAGATGTCATATTCTCTTTAACAAGTGCAATTGTTAATTTTGAACCATAAACAGGTGCATCAACTTGTTCTAAAATATAACTTACAGCACCCATTGCATGTTCATGTCCATGTGTAAGGAATATTCCTTTTAACTTTTCTTTATTTTCAATGACATATTGAATGTCTGGTATTACAATATCTACACCTAACATTTCATCTTCTGGAAACATTAAGCCTGCATCAAGCATAAACATTTCATCGTCTACTTCAACGATATACATATTTTTCGCAATTTCTCCAACACCACCAAGTGGTATGATGCGAATGTCTTTGTTTTTTTTCTTTATTAAACTCAAAATGTTACCTCCTATAATTAATCCCCGTCCATATATAAACTCACCATTTATTATAAGTTAAAATTCGCTTGATGTACACTATTAATGCAAGTCATGACTCTATATTATAGTAGGATATTTGAATTCTTTAAATGAACTAAAAAAGATTGGAAACCTTTGTTTGGTTTCCAATCTTGTAAGGTATTATTATTTTTCATTAATAGCTTTGTGAGATGCATTAACGCGGCCTTGTTTATCAATTTCAGTTACTTTAACTTCGATTGAATCACCTAATTTTAATACATCTTCAACTTTATTAATACGCTCAGTTGAAATTTGTGAGATGTGTAATAACGCATCTTTTCCAGGGAACAATTCTACAAAGGCACCATATTTTTCAATGCGTTTTACTTTAGCATTGTATACTTGACCAACTTCAGCTTCACGAGTGATTTCTTCAATGATTTCACGTGCACGATTAATCATTTCTTGATCTACAGCACCAATGAATATTTGTCCATCTTGTTCGATATCTAATTTTACACCTGTTTCATCAATAATTTCATTGATTTTTTTACCACCTGGTCCAATTACGTCTCTAATTTTTTCAGGTTTAATATTCATAGTAACCACTTTTGGTGCATACGCACTTAATTCATTTCTAGGTTGATCTATTGTTTGTAACATATGATCCATAATCGCTAAACGACCTTGACGGGCTTGTTCTAAAGCTTCTTCAATTACTTCACGTGTAAGACCATCAATTTTAATATCCATTTGAATTGCTGTAATACCATCTTTAGTACCAGCGACTTTAAAGTCCATATCGCCAAGTGCATCTTCCATACCTTGGATATCAGTTAAAATAGTGTAACTATCTTCACGTGTAACTAATCCCATTGCGATTCCGGCAACTGGTGCTTTGATTGGTACGCCGGCATCCATTAATGCTAATGTTGAACCACAAATAGAAGCTTGTGATGATGAACCATTTGATTCTAATACTTCACTTACGATTCGTACAGTATATGGGAAATCCGATGTATCTGGAATAATATATTTAAGCGCTCTTTCACCTAGTGCACCGTGACCAATTTCACGACGACCTGGCGCTCTTACAGGACCAGTTTCACCAACAGAGAAGTTAGGGAAATTATAGTGATGCATGAAGCGCTTTTCTTCTTCAGGTCCAAGACCATCAATTAGTTGATAATCTCCAAGGGCACCTAATGTTAAAACGGATAAGGCTTGTGTTTGACCACGAGTGAATAATCCTGAACCGTGTGCTCTTGGAAGAAGTCCTACTTCTGATTCTAACGGACGGATTTCATCTGGTTTACGACCATCTGGACGGATTTTTTCGTCTGCAATCAGACGTCTCACTTCTTCTTTAACTAAATCGTTTAAAATGGCATATACTTCTTTAATTAACGCCTCATTATCAGGATCTTCTTCATCAATAAATTCAGCAACAATATCTTCTTTTAATGCGTCTAAATTAATATCACGTTGTTGTTTGTCAAAAGTTAGTACTGTATCTTTTAAACCTTTAGCTTCTGTTAATGATTTAACCTTTTCAACAAGTGCCTCGTCTCTTTCAACTGGAATAAACGCCTGTTTTTCCGGTTGAATATAATCTATGATTCCTTGTTGGAAAGCAACTAGTCGTTTAATTTCGTCATGACCAAAGAAGATTGCCTCAAGCATTTCACTTTCTGTGATTTCACTTGCTCCAGCTTCAACCATGTTAACTGCATCTTTATGGCCTGCTACCTCTAAATCTAAACGTGAAACTTCTTTTTCAGCAACGGTTGGATTAATCACATACTTGCCATCTACATATCCTACATTGACACCTGCGATAGGTCCTAAGAATGGTATGTCAGACACACTTAATGCCATTGAAGAACCAATCATAGCAGCCATTTCAGGCGAACAATCAGGGTCAGCACTGAGTACAATATTCATAATTTGAACATCGTGCTTATAGCCTTTAGGGAACAACGGTCGTATTGGTCTATCTATTAATCGTGCAGTTAATGTTGCGTCATCTCCTGGACGTCCTTCTCTTTTTTTAAATCCTCCAGGAATCTTACCTGCAGCGTACATTTTTTCTTCATAATTAACTGTTAATGGGAAAAAGTCACCATCACGTGGTTCCTTAGAAGCTGTAGCAGTTGATAAGACAACTGTATCACCATAACGAACTAAAACAGCACCATTAGCTTGTTTGGCTAATTGTCCTGTCTCAATCGTTAATGATCTGCCAGCCCACTCAGTTTTAAACACTTTCTTCTCTTGAGACATTATGAATCTCCTCTCTAAATTCTATTATCTATATCATATCATTTATTACATTTAATTTATATTAGTTCTTATTTGTCAGATAATAAAAAAAGGAAAGTACCAATCGAATGGTGCTTTCCTAATTTATTATTAAGATTAACGACGGATACCTAAAGATTTGATTAATTCACGGTAACGTTGAATATCTTTACCACGTAAGTAGTTTAATAAGTGTCTACGACGACCAACCATTTTTAATAATCCACGACGTGAATGGTGATCTTTTTTGTGCTCACGTAAATGCTCGTTTAATGCAGAGATTTCTGCAGTTAAAACAGCGATTTGTACTTCTGGAGAACCAGTATCTGTTTCGTGAGTGCGGTATTCTTTAATTAATTCATTTTTACGTTCTTGTGAAATTGCCATTGTCAATTTCCTCCTTTAATTTGTATACTCCTTTATCCGAGTTAGGCGTCGGAGTCTCGACCTACTAAGAAAAAGGTTGTCTCTTAAACAAGGTTAACTTGTTTTAATCAACTTTATATATTATATGATACATCATCACCAAAATCAACAGATAATAAATATTTAGCACGTGCTTTGTCATCATTCATCTGCTCTACCAATGGATCAATGCCATCAAATTTTATTTCAGGACGTAAGAAATGATGCCAATATACCACTACTCGTTCGCCATAAATATTTTCATCGAAATCGAAAATATTTACTTCTATTACCACTTCGGCTTTAGCTGGATCATGGAAAGTGGGTTTAACACCTACGTTTGCAACGCCTCTATATAATTTTTGTTCGGTGCCGATTTCCATACTTACTGCATATACACCTTTTTTAGGTAACAAATAATCATCACTAGGATGAACATTTGCAGTTGGAAATCCTATTGTTCGCCCACGCTTTTCACCTTGAACGACTGTACCTTTAATTTTATATAAGTAACCTAATTCCTCATTCGCTTTTTGCAATTCACCGTTTTGTAACGCATCTCTAATCGCTGTAGTAGAAATTTTTTCATCGTCTAATTCTTGTTTGCCTACTATTGTCGTATTAAATGAATCAACTTCGTTTAACACTGTCATATTACCTTTACCAAATTTACCAAATGTAAAGTCAAATCCAGCAATAACTTCTTTAACATTATTTTTTATAATATATTCTTCAATAAATTCTTCAGAAGTTACATTCGCAAACCTAGATGAGAAATTGATAACAATACAGTAGTCCACATCATGTGAAGCTATCATATCAATTTTGTCTGAAAGTGGTGTTAAATAAGTCGTTCTTTTACGTTCAGGATTTAACACAACTGATGGATGTGGATCAAACGTCATAACAGCTTTCTTCAATCCACGAGATTGTGCCTGTTGATCTAATGTTTGAAAAACTTTATCATGCCCTTTATGCATACCATCAAAGAAACCAAACGCCATCGCAACATTTTCATTTATTCGTTGGTCTTCTTGAATTGGATGGGTAATTTCTATCACTTTCATAATAAATCTCCTTTAATTAAATACTTTTTTTGGTTTTAATTCATCTGGTTTATCTGGATGTACAATGTATATTGCCATCGCTTTTTGAGTTGAATCATTAACAAATACAAATTGGTCATTCGTTATATTTTGAAATTGCTTTTTATAAAACTTTTGACCATTTAAAATGCGTTGTTTGATTTGTTCATCATCTATACTAATTTGTGGTAAACCTTTCAAACCATATTCTATAGGAAACAATTTATCTTGTAATGCATCATGCTCATGTAATGAACGTATATCATCAAGAGTGAGACTTTGTTCAAGACCAAATCCTCCTGATTGAACACGTGTTAATAATGACATATGTGCTGGCAAGCCTAACTTGGCACCTATATCAGTCGCTAATGTTCTAATATATGTTCCTTTACCACAATTTACTGAAATATCGAAATGACATTCTCCATCTTTGAATCTTAAAGGTGATGTACGTACTATGTGTTTAATGGTTACTTTTCTCACTGGGCGCTCCACAGTTTCATTATTACGTGCATACTCATATAATCTTTTCCCATTAACTTTAACGGATGAGTACATGGGTGGAATTTGTTCAATTGTACCTTTAAATTGATTGATAATGTCATCCACCTGAGTTTCAGTTAATGTATTTTCTTCAATATTTTGATATTCAACAGTTTCTCCCGTTTGATCTTCTGTTGTTGTACTTCTTCCAATTGTTACGGTTGCATTATAGGATTTCCCCATTTCCATAACATAATCACTTACACGTGTTGCCGAACCGATACATATAGGTAGGACACCTGATACTTCGGGATCCAACGTGCCCGTATGACCGATTTTTTTAGTTTTAAGTATCTTTCTTAATTTAAATACCACATCGTGACTTGTTAATCCTCGATCTTTATATACTGGTAATATACCGTTATACATGGTTTCACACCTTTTATTTTCCAAAATTATTACGCTTTATATTATAACATTTAGCAAAGTATTTGATGATTGAGTACATCGATTAATATGATTGATTTTGATATGTATATAGCCTGAGAAACATTTTCCCAGGCTAAAATAATATGATAATTATTTATCTTGTTTGTGTAAATCTTGGATCATACGTTCAATTTTATTACCATATTCTATTGATTCATCATATTCGAATGATAATTCTGGAATAATTCGTAATCTCATACGTGAGCCAAGTTCAGATTTAATAAATCCTTTAGCTTTATCTAGTGCTTTAAAAGTATTATCTACTTCTTTTTGATTACCTAGAACTGTTAAATATACTTTACCTTGAGATAAATCATTTGTTAATTCAACATCTGTAATTGTAATAAAACCTACTCGAGGATCTTTCACTTTATTATTAACGATATCCATGATTTCTTTTTTCATTTGTTCGCCAACACGTTCTGCTCTCATATTACTCATTTATTGTCACCTCTTTTATTCTTTATTTTTGAGTTTAAATAAGAGGTGAGACATAAGACAATTATTTATTAGAACATGGTTTAATGCTCTAATATATCTCGCCTGTCTCAACCTCCAAACTTCATCGCAAAATTAGCGATTATCTTTTGATTTCAACCATTTCGAACGCTTCAATAATGTCGCCTTCTTTTAGGTCGTTATATTTTTCAATCGTAATACCACATTCATAACCTTGGGCTACTTCTTTAGCATCGTCTTTGAAACGTTTTAATGTGTCTAATTCACCTTCAAATTGAACAATGCCATCACGAATAACGCGTACGCCTGCATTACGAGTAATTTTTCCTTCAGTAACATAACTACCTGCAATTGTACCAACTTTAGAAACTTTGAATGTTTGACGTACTTCTGCTTGACCAATGACTTGCTCTTCATATTCAGGGTCAAGTAGACCTTTCATAGCTGATTCAATTTCTTCAATAACGTTATAAATGACACGGTGTAAACGCATATCTACGTTTTCTGCTTCAGCTGCACGCTTAGCACCAGCATCAGGACGTACATTGAATCCGATGATAATACCATTTGATGCATTGGCTAAAGTAACGTCAGATTCATTAATTGCACCTACAGCAGTATGAATAATACGTACATTCACACCTTCAACATCTATTTTCATTAATGATGCTGCTAATGCTTCAACTGAACCTTGTACGTCACCTTTAATAATAACGTTTAAGTCTTTCATTTCACCTTGTTTCATTTGTTCGAACAAGTTATCTAACGTAACGTTTTTACTTTCTTGACGTTGTTGAATAACGCTTTCTTCATGACGTGCTTCACCAATACGACGCGCTTGTTTTTCATCTTTAAATACTACAAAGCGATCGCCAGCTTGTGGTACATCATTAATACCTGTAATTTCAACTGGTGTAGATGGACCAGCAGTTTTGATTCGTTGACCTAAGTCATTAACCATCGCACGAATACGGCCATACGTATTACCTACAACAATTGAATCTCCTTGATGTAATGTACCATTTTGTACTAGTAATGATGCTGCAGGTCCTCTTGATTTATCTAATTCAGCTTCAATCACAGTACCTACTGCTTGTTTATCAGGGTTTGCTTTCAACTCTTGAACTTCTGCAACTAAACCAATCATTTCTAATAGGCTATCGATACCGTCTCCACTTAATGCTGATAGTGGTACGAAGATCGTATCGCCACCCCAGTCTTCTGGAATTAAACCGTACTCTGTTAACTCTTGCATTACACGGTCAGGATTTGCGGTTGGTTTATCTATTTTATTAACTGCAACAATTGTAGGAACATTCGCTTCTTTAGCGTGATTAATCGCTTCAATTGTTTGAGGCATAACACCGTCATCTGCAGCTACTACTAGGATTGTAATATCTGTAACTTGAGCGCCACGTGCACGCATTGTAGTGAATGCCGCGTGTCCAGGTGTATCAAGGAAAGTAATCTTTTTACCTTCATTTTCGATTTGGTAAGCACCAATATGTTGTGTGATACCACCCGCTTCACCTGCAGTTACTTTAGTATGACGAATTGAATCTAATAATGTTGTTTTACCATGGTCAACGTGTCCCATAATAGTAACAACTGCAGGACGTTCAATTGCATCTGGATCTTCAGTTTCATCGTCGAAATAAATAGATAAATCTTCTTCTTCGATGATGACTTCCTCTTCAATTTCAACACCATAGTCATCTGCAATTAACTCAAGTGTCTCTTGGTCCAATGATTGGTTAATGTTAGCAACAATACCTAATAAAAATAATTTTTTTACAATACCTGAAGATTCAACATTCAGTTTATCTGCTAATTCTCCTACTGTAATGCCTTCTTGATACGTAATTTTAGATGGCATTTCTTTAGGTTCTGCTTGTTGTGGAGCACTTTGCTTTTGGTTATTCTTTTTATTATTTTTGTTGTTTTTGTTATTTTTATTATTCTTCTTATTGTTATTGTTGTTTTGATTACTTTGTTGTTTACCTTTGTTGTTATTATTCTGCTTGTTTTGATTATTTGATTTATTATTATTTTGTTTTTGGTTACTTTGTTGCTTATTTTCAGATTTATTGTGATTATTTTGAGTATTCTTTTGTGTTTCGTTACTTTGTCCTGGTTTGAACTTTTTGTCTAAAGCTTTAATTTGGTCATCTTCTAAAGCTTGCATATGGTTCGACACTTCAACGTTCATACTCTTTAATTCATCTATAATCTCTTTACTCTTTAGATTTAATTCTTTCGCATATTCGTAAATTCTTTGTTTACTCATATAATCACTCCTCACGATATTCATCTATCATAGACAGCAACTTTTTGGCAAAACCTTGATCAGTAATGCCAACGTTGACTCTCTCGCCTTTACCAAGTGCTATCCCTAATTCTTCTCTAGTTCCAAATACCCTTAAAGGCACTTTATAACTCGAAGTTTTATTTTTAATTAATTTCATAGTGTTTGGAGAAGCATCATTAGCTAATATAACTAACTTTATATTGCCTTTTTGCATATCATTGACAATAACTGATTCACCCGTTTTCACTTTACCTGCTCTCATCGCAAGACCTAAAAAATTAAATATCTTCTCATTAATCATTTTGTTGGAATCTCTTCTCTATAAATTAAACGAATAACCTCTTTATATACAGGCTCTAATTGTTCTTTAGAAGCTTTAAAATATTTTTCTAAAACTTCCTTTTGTTGTGCTTTTTCTACTAATTGAACATCTTTTGAAACATAGGCACCACGGCCTTGTTTTTTACCAGTAGCATCAGCGAATATTTCGCCTTCTTTGTTAATTACAACTCTAATCATATCTTTCTTTGGATGCATTTCATTAGATATGATACATTTACGCATTGGAATTTTTTTCTTTTTCATGTTCAATCATCACTCCAACCTATTTTTCTGTATCTTTATCTTCAGTAGTAACTTCATCCGTATCTTCTAACGTTTCATCTGTTTCAGCTGCTAATTCGGCAGTAGTTAAATTTGATTCTTCTAAATTCACATCTTCAAATTCAATGTCTTCATCACCAGTATTTACAACTTCATCAGCAATTTCTTCTGATTCAATAACAGGATAAACGCCTGCTTCACGAGCATCACTTTCAGATTTAATATCAATTTTCCAACCAGTTAGTTTAGCAGCTAAACGTGCGTTTTGACCACGTTTACCAATTGCTAATGATAATTGATAGTCTGGTACAACTACTACTGTAGATTGATTTTCTTCGTCTACGATAACTTCTAACACTTGTGATGGACTTAAAGCATTTCTTACAAATACTTTAGGATCTTCATTCCATTGAACAATATCAATTTTTTCTCCACCAAGTTCTTCTACTACAGCTTCAACACGAGCACCTTTTGATCCGACACAAGCACCTACTGCATCGATTTCAGGATTATCAGAGTACACACTAATTTTAGAACGATCTCCTGCTTCACGTGCTACTGATTTAACAATAACGGTACCATCAAAGATTTCAGGTACTTCTTGTTCAAATAGTCGTTTTAATAAGCCTGGATGGCTTCTTGAAACATAAATTTGAGGTCCTTTAGTTGTTTGTTCAACTTTGTTAACAAAGACTTTAATTCTTTCGTTAGGGATATAGCTTTCATTCGGACTTCTTTCTGCCTCAGACAATACTGCTTCAATACGACCTAAATTAACGTAAACATATCTATGGTCTACACGATCGATCACACCCGTTAAGATGTCTTCTTCTTTATCGATAAATTCATCATAAAGAATTTCTCTTTCAGCATCTCTCAAACGTTGCATGACTGCTTGTTTAGCTGCTTGAGCACCAACACGTCCGAAATCTTGTGGCGTCACATCTTCTTCATATATGTCACCAATCTCGTATGCTGGATTTTTAACTAATGCAGTACTAATATCAACTTCTTCTCTATCATCGAATACTTCTTCAACAACTTCTTTTCTAGCAATAACTTTGAAAGTACCTTCGTCCATATTAAGTTCTACCCTAACATTTCTGGCACTATCATAGTTTTTTTTGTAAGCAGTAATTAAAGCTGCTTCAATAGCATCAATTAATACTTCTCTTGGAATTTTCTTTTCCTTTTCTAAATATTCAGTAGCTAATAATAATTCATTACTTGACACGGCTCTTCCTCCTCACCACGTTATAGCATTACTGCGTGACGTGCTTTTGCAATTTTATTGCGTGGTATCTCTATCGTTTTTGTTTTAGATTTTTCTTTGACTTCTATTAATATAATATCCTCTTTGACTTCTTTTAAAATACCTAACCATTCTTTTTCATTTTCGATTGGTATATAAAGTGAAATAAAAATAGGATGTGATATTGCATCTTTAAGCGCTTTCTCATTCTTGATAGGTCTTTCAGCACCTGGAGATGCTACATCTAAGTAGTACATTTCAGGTATTGGATCATTTTCATCCATCGCTTCGCTAATCTTTTCTGAGGCTAACGTACAATCATTAAGATCGACGCCACCTTCTTTGTCTATTGAAATTCTTAAAAAATGATCTTTACCTTCTTTAACATACTCAATTTCAACTAGTTCAAAGTTAAGGTCATCTAATACGGGTTGAATAATAGGTTCAACTTGTTCAGTTATTTTACTCATACAGGCCTCCCTTTTAGGCAAATAGAAAAGAGCGGGTTTATGCCCACTCTTTTGCCTGAGTTACTAATTTTTTAAGCAATCTAAGTATACCATAAGTTATACTAGTAAACAAATCACACCCTAATTAATGGGAACATCCCTGTATACACTTAATAATTTAATAACTTCTTTATTGTTTTACATTACATGTCAAAAATAGATAATTGTGCTTTATCAGGTAATCCTGGTAATGAGCCTAAATCGTCTAGATATTCAATAACCTTTTGTGATAAACCTGCTTTTTTATTTAAATCTTCTTTAGATAAAAATGGTCCTTCTTCTCTTGCTTCAACAATTCGTTTGGCAACATTTTCACCTAGTCCAGGTACGGCTATAAATGGTGGAATTAATGTATCACCTTCAATAATGAAATCAAACGCTTGGCTTTTTTCTAAACTAATCGGTTGCATACGATAACCTCGATGAGCCATTTCATTCATTATTTCTAATACTGTTAATACATCTTTTTCTTTTTTACCTAAATCCATATAGCGAGAGTACATATCTTTTACAGTGTTTTTAATACCTGTTTTATCTTTAATCATAGTAATTAAATCAAAATCAGATGCTCTAACTGTAAAGTAAGACGCATAATAATATAAAGGATGATGTACCTTAAAGTATGCGATACGGACTGCCATTAATACATAGGCTGCCGCATGGGCTTTAGGGAACATGTATTTGATTTTACGACAAGAATCTAGATACCAATCAGGAACGTCATTTTCTTTCATAGCTTCAACCATTTCATCAGTTAAACCACGTCCTTTACGTACAAATTCCATTGTTTTGAAGGCCATAGATGGTTCTAATCCTGCATACATCAGATATACCATGATGTCGTCACGACAACCAATAACTGATGATAAATCACAGATACCTGCACGGATTAGTTCTTGTGCGTTACCTAACCAAACATCTGTACCATGTGATAGTCCAGAAATTTGTACTAATTCAGAAAATGTTGTTGGTTTAGTATCTTCAAGCATTTGTCTTACAAACCCTGTACCAAATTCCGGTACACCAAATGTCCCTGTTTTACATAAAATGTCTTCTTCAGTCACACCTAAACTTTCTGGACTACTAAATATTTTCATAGTTTCTTTATCATCCACAGGAATCGTTTTAGGATCAATGCCAGATAAATCTTGTAGCATACGTATCATAGTTGGATCATCGTGTCCAAGTATATCGAGTTTTAAGACGTTATCATGGATAGAATGGAAATCAAAATGTGTTGTCATCCAAGCAGAACTTTGGTCATCTGCTGGATATTGTATAGGTGTAAAATCATAAATATCCATGTAGTCTGGAACTACTATAATACCACCAGGGTGTTGTCCAGTTGTACGTTTAACACCTGTACAACCTTTAACTAAACGATCCACCTCTGCTCCACGTTTATGAATACCTTGGTCATTAAGATAACCTTTAACAAATCCAAATGCAGTTTTTTCGGCAACTGTACCAATTGTTCCTGCACGGAATACTTTGTCTTCACCGAATAATACTTTTGTATAGTTATGTGCATTAGGTTGATATTCACCACTGAAGTTTAAGTCGATATCTGGTACCTTATCACCTTTAAATCCTAAGAACGTTTCGAAAGGTATATCTTGCCCCTCTTTAATTAGCTCATTGCCACATTCAGGACATTTTTTATCGGGTAAATCGAATCCTGAACCAACAGAACCATCGTCGAAAAACTCACTCGTTTTACAATGCGTACAAATGTAATGTGGCGGCAATGGGTTAACTTCAGTGATTTCTGTCATAGTCGCTACAAAGCTTGATCCTACAGAACCACGTGAACCTACTAAGTAACCATCATCTAAAGATTTTTTAACCAAACGTTGTGAAATTAAATAAATAACTGAGAAACCGTTCCCTATAATACTATCTAGTTCTTTCTCTAAACGATCAATAACAATTTGAGGTAAATCTTCACCATATAACTTTTTGGCATTGCTATAACTTAATTCTCTAATTTCTTCATTCGCACCATCCATTCGTGGTGTATATAATTTATCTTTAATTGGTACAACACGTTCAATTTGATCTGCTAAGGCATTAGTATTTGTTACAACTAACTCATAAGCCTTTTCTTCACCTAAGAAATGTAATTCATCCAACATTTCGTCGGTTGTTCTAAAATGTGCTTCTGGTAAAGTTGAACGATTTAAAGGATTCCCCGGTTGGGAAGCAATTAAAATTTTACGAGCGATGGCATCGTGTTCATATAAATAGTGTGCATTACCTGTTGCTATAACAGGAATATTAGCACTCTTTCCAGCTTCAATTAAACGATGATAAATCTCATGAAGTGTTTCAGTATCTCTAATGAGTTCACGATCAATAAGATCTTGATAAAGTGCTGGTGGTTGTACTTCAATAAAGTCATAATACTTTGCTATTTTTTCTACTTCTGATTGATCTCTTTGCATGACAGCTGTAAATAATTCACCTTCATCACATGCCGTTCCAACAAGCAAACCTTCTCTATACTCATTTAATAAAGATCTCGGTATTCTTGGTGTTCTATAATAATACGTTACTAATGATTCACTCACAATTTTGAAAAGATTTTTTAAACCTTGTTGATTTTGAACTATTAATGTGACATGTGATGGTCTAGCACGTTTATATGCATCTTCATTAGATAGTTTTTGATTAATATCTATATGATTTGTCACGCCAAGTTCTTTCATCTGTTGAACCATTTTAATAAAAATATATGCAGTAGCTTCAGTATCATATATAGCTCTATGATGTTGTGTTAAGTCCACACCATATTTTTTAGCAAGGAAGTTCAAACCATGTTTACCATAATCAGTATTTATAGTACGAGATAATTCTAGTGTATCAATTACACCATTAGTTGAAGGGCCGAATCCAAGGCGTTCATAACCTGTATCAATGAATCCCATATCGAATGAGGCGTTATGGGCCACGAATATGGCATCTCCTACCCATTCTTTGAATTCTGTAAGTACATCTTCTATTTCAGGAGCATCAGTTAGCATATCATCTGTAATATGCGTTAAATTAATAATTGTTTCTGATAATTTCTCATGAGGATTACTAAATCTTTCAAACTTATCTATGATTTCTCCGTTATGTACTTTAACAGCTGCTAATTCGATAATTTTATCATATTGATTAGATAAACCAGTCGTTTCTACGTCAAAAACAACATATGTAGCATCTTTTAAATCTCGATCTGTAGGTTTGTAAGCAATAGGTACACCATCATCCACTAACATGCCTTCCATACCATATATCATTTTGATACCATGTTTTTCAGCTGCAGCATGGGCATCTGGAAATGCTTGAACAACATTATGATCTGTCACAGCAATCGCTTGATGACCCCATTCAGCTGCTTGCGCTACATAGCCGCCAATATTAGGTATACCATCCATTTGACTCATTGATGTATGTAAATGGAATTCAACTCTTTTATTCTCTGCCTTATCTTTTTTAGGCGATTTTTTAATTTCTTCAATATCAGACATCATCATAACTAAATCTCTAACAAAAGTATCTTCTTCAATACGACCTTGTGCACGAACCCACTTTCCTACACTTAAGGCTTTAAAATGATCTAAATCATTTTTATTTTTACGAGTAAACATTTTCAATACTAATGAATCTGTATAATCCGTTACTTTCAATTCTACGATATGACGTCCACTTTTCAATTCTTTTAAATTAATATCAAATATAACGCCCTCAATTGCCACTTTAAATTCTTCTTCTATAATCGATTCTATTGATCTTAAATTTTCAACTTGAATTGGTTTACCAATTTGACATCTATCTACATCGCTTTCGTTGTTATCTTGTTGTTTTGCTTTTTCCGCTTTCATTTTTTCAAGTTTTTCAGTAGCCTCACGTGCACTTTGTTCATCTTCTTCTTGAATATGCGCTTCTAATGATGCTAGATCTTCATCATGGTTAGTATTATCTGTTTCAAATACGACTTTATCTATTTTAAATCCGCATTTTTTAAAAGCAGCGACTAAACTACCATTACATGCCTTATCAAAATGGTTACGTTCAATATCATTGGAAACCATTACTTTTAGAACATTACCTGACATAATCAAGCGTTTTTGTTTTAACTGCCCTTTTACTTTAGGAGATAAGGCAGTTTGATCGATACAATGTGCAAAATATTTAATTGCCTGTTCATCTTGATTATCAGTGTTTTCTATCGTGAAATGACAGCTTACATCCGCTATTTCTTTAAATTCTTCTACAATCGCATGATTAAAAAGTAAATAATCTTCATGAGATAAGAAATATGGCAATGTAATATGAAATTCCCATGTTCTATTTTTACTTGAGACATCAATTCTAGTTAGTTCTCCTTGCTGTAGGATTTCTGAATCTAATTGATTAGAAATTTTAATTTGATCAGCAAGTACTTTAAATTTTTCCTGATTTGTCATTGCCAATATGAAAACCACCTTAAATTTATACTTCTTTAACATTGCTTGAATTAGTAATTTGGAATTATGAAATCAATCATACAAATTATACTGATGAATCGTTCGAAGTTCAAAGCAAATTTATATCTTATTATACGCTTAATTGGTATAGATTTCATCGATATGAATTAAATACATTTACGAAAAATAAGGAGTGGATAAGAATTCTAATTGAATCCATCATCACACTCCCAATACATAAAACCTAAAAGGTCAAATGTTCATATTTAGTTTAATGTTAAATATAAATCTTTAATATAATTTTCTAAATCATCAATATGAATTTCTTCACTTTCACCTGTTGAACGTTGTTTAACTTCTACAATACCTTCTTCTGCACGTTTACCAACTACAACTCTCAATGGTAAACCTATTAAATCAGCATCGTTAAATTTAATACCCGCACGTTCTTGGCGATCATCATATAGTACATCATAGTTATTCATTAATTGATCATATAATTGATCACCTAGCTTACGTTGTTCCTCTTTTTTAGGGTTAATTGTAATTAAATGTAAATCAAATGGTGTAACTGATTTAGGCCAAATAATACCGTTATCGTCATGGTGTTGTTCTACTATAGCACTCAATGTTCTAGACACGCCAATACCATAACAACCCATAATGAGCGGTTGTGCTTTACCTTGGTTATCTAAGAAAGTCGCATTCATTGATTCAGAATATTTTGTTCCGAGTTTAAAGACTTGTCCAACTTCTATTCCTTCTGCAAATTGTGCATTTCCAGAACCATCACTTAAAGGTTCACCTTCTAAGATAAATCTAAAGTCTCCAAATTCGTCAACTTTAAAATCACGATCTAATTGTGCATTTTCGAAATGATATCCATCTTCATTTGCACCAATCACAAAGTTATTTAAGTCTTGAACAAAATGGTCAGCATAGATTTTAATATCTTTATCATGAATAGGACCTAATGAACCTGGATGTGCACCCACAATATTAACAATTTCATCTTGGCTAGCCATTTCAATTTGGTCTGTACCAAAGTATGCTTTTAATTTCACGTCATTCAACTCATGATGTCCTCTTACAAGTACCATGATAAACTCGCCATCCACTTTAAATATCATTGTTTTCACAATTTCATCTAGCGGACGATTTAAATATTCAGCTACTTCTTCAGCTGTTTTTATATTAGGTGTCTCTACCTTTTTCAATTCAGCAACTTCAGTATTTTTAGGGTTAGCTGTATAAACCACTTCTGCTTTTTCAATGTTGGCAGCATAATCACTTTCATTACTATAAACGATAGTGTCTTCACCAATTTCACTTAAAGCCATAAACTCATGTGTATGATTACCACCAATTGCCCCTGAATCTGCTACAACAGGTCGTGCATTGATGCCTACTCGTTTAAATATACGATCATACGCGTTATACATATCTTGATAAGTTTCATCTAATGATGCTTCATCAGCATGGAAAGAATAAGCATCTTTCATGATAAATTCTCTACCACGAAGTAACCCAAAACGTGGACGTTGTTCGTCTCTAAATTTAGATTGGATTTGGAACAACGTTAAAGGTAAACGTTTGTATGACTTTAACTCATCTCTAACAAGTGATGTCACTACTTCTTCATGCGTTGGTCCTAATGCAAATTCGCGTCCATTACGGTCTTTTAATCGCATTAATTCAGGACCATATGCACCCCAACGGCCTGATTCTTCCCATAATTCAGCTTGTTGAAGCGCTGGCATTAAAATTTCTACTGCATCTACTTTTTCCATTTCTTCACGTATAATCTTAGAAATATTATTCAGAACACGTGTAGCTAATGGTAAATAGCTATATATTCCACTTGTACTTTGTTTAATTAAACCTGCTTTTAATAATAAACGATGACTTAAAGCTTCAGCTTCTGCTGGCACTTCTCTCATAGTTGGTATAAAAACTTTAGATTGTTTCATAGTTACTTTGCCTCCCTATTTATAAGAAATATCTTTGAATATCGTTCCATGTTACTAGAATCATAATGATAACTACAAAGATTGCACCGACTGCAATAATACCTGTTTCTGCCTTTTTATTAATAGGTTTTCTAAATATTGCTTCGTAAATCACAAATAAAATTCTTCCACCGTCTAATGCTGGAATTGGTAATAAATTCATAATACCTAAGTTTACACTTAATAATGCTGTATATGTGATCAAGTTAATAATTCCCGATTTCACAACTGAATCCACATTATGATAAATACCTACTGGCCCATTCAACATGTCAAATGAAAAACCACCAGTAAAGATACTCGCAAGCATGCCAACGACTGCTGTAAATATTAACGTACCTGCTTTAAAGAACTGTTCAACTCCTGCGACAAGAGGCTTAAATACCGTATGTTCTGTTTTCGGTTTGAATCCAATTTGATAAACTGTCTCAGATTTATTCTTTGTTTGTTTGATTTCAGTTTTCTTAGGTTCGATATCGATTGATTTCATCTTACCGTTCCGTTCAACTTTAACAGTAGTTTTAGCAGATTTATTTTTATCTAAAATGTTTGAAATATCATTATAATCTTTAACTTTGTGGTTACCAATTTGTTCAATTTTGTCGCCTGCTTTTAATCCTGCTTTTTCAGCGGGATAACCTTTGGCTAAATCGCCTACTGTTGTTGTAGGTGTACCATGATAATAAGCTAATCCAATAAATAGTACGATAGCCAAAATAAAGTTAAATAACGGGCCGGCAAATAATGTTAAAAATTTGGGTAACGGCTTCTTATGTGTGAATTGACGTTCTCTAGGTGCTATTTGAATTAAGCTACCATTTTCAACGAAATATGCTTTCTTAGCGATATCGAAATGATGACGCTCTTCATCATATGATGTGATACCTTCAATAAAAAGATCATCTTTAAAATCACATTTTTTCACTTCAATAGCTTCAATTTGTTGGAATTTATGTTGATCATCTAAAATGATATGTGTAATTTGATCATGATCATTTAATTTAATTTTTACGTTCATACCTGGTTCAACAGGCGGCTCCTCAAGACCATCGCCTGACATACGCACATATCCGCCTACAGGCAAAATACGAATTGTATATAACGTTTCATCTTTTCTAAAACTAAATATTTTCGGTCCCATACCGATGGCAAATTCTGGGCACATAATGCCCACTCTCTTAGCAAAGAACATATGTCCATATTCGTGGACAGTTACAAGAACACCAAAAACGATGATGAACGCTAATATTGTTATTAATGAGCTCACTCGCTACACCTCTATTTTAAGTAATATTTCAAATTTCTCTCGATTAATTATTAAAAGATAATATAAGACATTATATTACGTTTGACTTAATTAGCATATTAATTTGGCTAATCATGTTCATTATACTTTTGTACCAATGAAAATTATGTATAAGTTATGAAAAGGAGTTAAGAAATGCTATGAACATCTCAATAACTCCCCCATTATAACATTTTATTTATTAAAAAATGCTTCAAGATATTAAATTTGAATTAAAAGAATGTTTAACAATGGTAAAACAAACATGAAACTATCAAATCTATCTAATATACCACCATGTCCTGGTAAAATTCTTCCAGAATCTTTCACACCGAAATGACGTTTAAATCCAGATTCTACTAGATCACCTAATTGTCCAAACATGCTTAAGATGATGGTCACAATTAACAATAACCACACGTTTAAATTAAAATCTACAAAAAACTGCATTACTAGCGGTACAAGTAAACTACAGAAAAGACCACCAATAAATCCTTCAATTGTTTTGTTTGGACTTATAACTGGCCATAACTTATGTTTGCCCATTAAACGGCCAAAAATGTAAGCACCAGTATCTGTTAACCAAACTATTAAGAATGCATATAAAATGTAGTGTAATCCTTCTGAACGCGTTTCATAAAAGTACATAAAACCAATTCCGACATAGGCAACGCTCATTAAACAAAATGCTGCATCCATAAAACTAAATCTATTTTTTGATAAAACAGTATAACTGAGTACTATAAAACTCATTGCGACTAAACTTTTCAACTGTATGACTTGTACCCAATCTCCGGCATCTTGAGGAAGCATAATAATAATTAAACCGATTGCACTTATTATCCCGGGAATTGAAATAAATTTAATCATATTCATATTTAAAAGTTCTTTTAATGCAATTAATGCTAATAAATAAGCAAAAAGCATTAGTACTAATCCACCCTTTAAAAGGATAGGCAAGAAAATTAATAAAGCAATAATCGCTGTCAATGTTCTTACTTTCATACTTTACTCCTCACTCAATCCTCCAAAACGTCTTTGGCGTGATTGGTAAATTTTTAAACAATTTTTCAATTCGTCACCATCAAAGTCTGGCCATAATTTTTCATTAAATATGAATTCACTATATGAAACTTGCCAAATTAAAAAGTTGCTTATTCGTTGCTCACCAGAAGTTCTAATTAATAATTCTGGATCAGGATAATTCTTAGTCATCAAGTGTTGATTAATTAAATCTTCGTTAATATCATCACTACTCAATCCTTTATGTTGGAGTTCATCTACAATCGTTTTAAAACTTTGAACGATTTCAGCACGCCCACCATAATTGATGGCAAAAATTAATCTTAATCCTGTATTATTTTTCGTTTTTTCTTTGGCATGATCAATAGCTTCGATTGTTGATGTCGGTAACCCTTTTTGAAAACCAATTGTTTCAACTTTAACATTCTTCTCTATCAATTCTGGTAGAAATGTTTTTAAAAAGTTAACTGGTAAATTCATAATATAGTTTACTTCACTTTCAGGTCTAGACCAATTTTCAGTGGAGAAAGCGTATAAGGTAAGATATTTAATACCGATATCACTGGCTTCTCGTGTGACCTTCTTGATTGTTTGCATACCTTCATAATGTCCTTTGATACGAGGCATTTTGCGTTGTTTAGCCCAACGGCCATTACCATCCATGATAATTGCAACATGTTCAGGTATATTATGTAAATCTAAATCATTAAATTGATTACTTTCACTCTTATTATTATTTCTAAGCTTTTTAAACATGGTCTTTCCTCCGAGCCTGATCATCTCTGTATTATTGTATAGGTTGTTTAAACAATCATCTACCATTTTATCATACTCATTTATAGCATTGAATAAGCAAATAAAAAAACTGTACCAAAGTCTTACTTGGTACAGTTTAGACTAGAATGAATATTGCATCATTTTGTCTTACATTAACACTGTATAAGTGCCATCTACAATAAGTTAATATGACTTTTAAGTTTGTCAGAAGATTATACTGACATAATGTCTTTTTCTTTGTCATCAACTAATTGATCAATTTCTTTAATTGAATTATCCGTTGCTTTTTGAACGTCGTCTGTTTGACTTCTTAAGTCATCTTCAGTAATGTCGCCGTTCTTTTCATCTTTTTTAAGTTGATCGTTAACATCACGACGAATGTTTCTAATTGAAACTTTGGCATCTTCACCAATTTTTTTAACATCTTTAACTAATTCTTTACGACGCTCTTCTGTTAAAGCAGGAACAGAAATACGAATAACTTCTCCGTCACTAGTTGGGTTAACACCAAGATTAGCCGCATTAATTGCTTTCTCGATATCAGCCACAGAAGATTTATCGTAAGGAGAAATAACAAGTAATCTTGCTTCTGGAACATTAATACTTGCTAATTGTTGTACTGGTGTTGGTGCACCATAATAATCAACATTTACACCATTTAATAAATTAGAATTCGCTCTACCTGCACTGATATTAGCTAATTCTTTAGATAAATTATCGATAGATTTTTGCATTCTTGCTCTAGTATCTTTAATAATGTCACTCATTTTTTACACCTCATATTATTTTGTAATTAATGTACCAATTTTCTCGCCCATTACAGCTCGTTTAATATTACCCTCTTCCATAATAGAGAACACATTTAATGGAATATTGTTATCCATACAGAATGAAGAAGCTGTTGAGTCCATAACTTGTAGACCTTCTTGAAGCATTTGAATATGTGTTAAATGTTCATATTTAACTGCATCTTTATCTACTTTAGGATCTGCAGAGTAAACACCATCAACATTATTTTTACCCATTAATATAACGTCTGCTTCTACTTCAGCCGCTCTTAGTGCCGCTGTTGTATCAGTAGAGAAATAAGGGTTACCAATACCTGCTGCAAAGATAACAACACGTTTTTTCTCTAAATGACGAATGGCACGACGACGAATGTAAGGTTCAGCAACTTGCTTCATTTCAATAGAAGTTAAAACACGCGTATCACATTCTAATTGTTCAAGGCTATCTTGTAGGGCAAGTGCATTCATAACAGTGGCTAACATTCCCATATAGTCAGCAGTACCGCGATCCATTCCTAAATCGCTTCCTGTTTTACCTCTCCAAATGTTACCGCCACCAACTATTACAGCAATTTCGCAATCCATTTTTGCTACTTCGGCTACTTGCTTAGCAACACTTTTAATAATCATTGGGTTAATGCCAAATCCTTTGTCACCTGCAAGTGCTTCACCACTAAGTTTTAAGACTACACGTTTATATTTAGAAGTTTGAGCCATTTTCTTATCCTCTCTATAGTAGAAATATGTAAAAGTATATAAGTAAAGAAGACACGGACGTCCTCTCTAAATTAAAAACTACTGCTTTTAATCTGAGAAAACCTTTCAGGTGTCTTCTTTCTTGTTAACAATATGACTTATTATTTCATTTGTCCTTTAACTTCATCAGCAAAGTTTTCTTCGCGTTTTTCCATACCTTCGCCTACTTCATATCTTACGAAGTCAACAAGTTTACCACCTTTAGATTTTAAGAAAGCTTCAACTGTTTCATCTGGGTTTTTAACGAAGTTTTGGTCAACAGCACAAATTTCTTGTAAATATTTACGTAAACGACCTTCAACCATTTTTTCAACGATGTTTTCTGGTTTACCTTCATTTAATGCTTGTTGTTTAAGTACTTCTCTTTCATGATTAATTTCATCTTCGCTTACTTGGTCAGATGAAACATATTTAGGATTGATAGCAGCAATGTGCATAGCTACATCTTTAGCAGCTGCTTCATCAGTAGTACCTTCAATTACAGTTAACACACCGATACGTCCACCCATGTGTAAGTATGCACCGAATGCATCGTTATCTGATTTAGTTCTAACTGCAAAACGACGGATGCTTAATTTTTCACCGATTGTTGAAATAGCTTCTTTCATTTTTTCGTCAACAGTTTTACCGTCTTCGAATTTAGTTTCCATTAATGCTTCAACAGATTCTGCTTTAGTAGCAAGTACTTGGTTAGCAATTTCTTTTACTAAGTTTTGGAAACCTTCGTTACGAGCAACGAAGTCTGTTTCTGAGTTGATTTCAACGATAGCTGCTTCGTTACCATTGATTTCAACATGTACAAGACCTTCTGCTGCGATACGATCAGCTTTTTTAGCTGCTTTAGCAATACCTTTTTCACGTAAGTAATCGATAGCTTTGTCCATATCACCATCAGTTTCAGTTAGCGCTTTTTTACAGTCCATCATGCCAGCGCCAGTTTTTTCACGTAATTCTTTTACAAGTTTAGCTGAAATTGCCATTAATTATTCCTCCAGTATATATAATTCTGTTACAGATATATTTAAATTTTACCATTATTCCTAGTAAAATTTCCAATACTCTATACTATTAATTTATTTTTTAAAAAAAGGTGATAAGCATTAGTATCTTATCACCCATTTAAACTATAACTTAGTTTGATTCAACAGAAGTGTTTTCTTCAGTTGTTTCTGCTTTGTCAGATTCTTCTTTTTCATCTAAATTGATGTTTTGTTCTGCAGCTACTTCTTCGTTTGATACACCTTGTTGACCTTCTAAAACAGCGTCTGCCATTTTACCAGTTAATAATTTAACGGCACGGATAGCATCGTCGTTTGCTGGGATTACATAATCAATTTCATCTGGGTCACAGTTAGTGTCAACAATACCCACGATTGGAATATTTAATTTACGTGCTTCAGCAATTGCGTTGCGCTCTTTACGAGGATCAACTACGAATAATGCTTGAGGCATAGTTTTCATATCACGAATACCGCCTAAGAATTTAATTAAACGGTCGTATTCTTTTTTAAGTTCAACAACTTCTTTTTTAGGTAATACTTCGAATAAGCCGTCTTCTTCCATTTTTTCAATTTCAGAAATACGTTTGATTCGTTTTGAGATTGTTTTATAGTTAGTTAAGATTCCACCTAACCATCTTTGGTTAACGTAGAATTGACCAGCACGTTCTGCTTCAGCTTTAACTGAATCTTGTGCTTGTTTTTTAGTACCTACGAATAAGACTTTACCGCCATCTTCTGATACTTGTTTGATGAAGTTATATGCTTCTTCAACTTTTTTCACTGTTTTTTGTAAGTCAATGATATAAATACCATTTCTCTCAGTGAAGATATATTTTTTCATTTTTGGGTTCCAACGACGTGTTTGATGGCCGAAGTGAACACCAGCTTCTAACAATTGTTTCATTGATATAACTGCCATTATAAATTCCTCCTATTGGTTAATTACCTCCATAACAAACTCATATAAAGACAGTAATTAAATACTGCACCCTCTATATTTACATTTATTATGTGTGTATTGGCTTTATAGCCGAAAATAAATATATCATAATTTGACATTGATTGCAATGCCTTTCGTCTAATAAATGATTGATTAAATCAAACATCATCTAGTGTCATTTATTATTTATTTTTCATCGATGAAGTGTTTCTAAAAATCATTATCCCTTATTTACAAAAAATTAAGGTTTAGGCATTCCAATGGTAGCACCTAAACCTTAATAAATTTATTTATTACGTTCTAATTCATCTAAGAATTTTTCTTTTTTAACTTTGATAAATGTACCTTTCATACCTAGTGAACGTGACTCAATCACACCAGCGCTTTCTAGTTTACGTAGTGCATTTACAATTACTGAACGTGTAATACCGACTCTATCAGCAACTTTAGAAGCAATTAATAACCCTTCATTACCACCTAATTCATCAAAGATATGTTCGATGGCTTCTTTTTCTGAATAAGATAATGAATTAATGGCCATTGTGATTGAAGCTTTATCTCGTGCTTCTTTTTCAACTTCATTGTGCTTTTCACGTAAAATTTCCATACCAATGACAGTTGCAGCATATTCGCCTAAAACTAAATCATTTTCATTGAAATCATCTTGAACTCTTCCTAAAACTAACGTACCTAATCTTTCTCCTCCACCTAAAATAGGGAATATTGTTGTTCTACTATTTACAAACACTTCTCTATTTTCTGGTGGGAATACCGTTAAAACATTATCAATATCAATATTAGATTGTGTTTCTTTAACATCCATTAATTGATCAGTATATTCTGCAGGGATATGTCTATCTTCAAGCATGTGAATGATTCGATCACTCTTCAGTAATTCATTTAAGCTCGACCCTAAAATTTTACCTCTTCTCGACACAATAAATACATTAGTTACTGTAACGCTACTAATCGTTTGGGCAACGTCCTTAAAATCTACTGCGATGCCTTTGTGTTTCTGTAATAACGTGTTTAACTCTCTTGTTTTAGATAATAAGCTCATAATTTTTCTCCTTCTTTTTATTTTTATAGAATAAATGCACTTAAATCTTTATTTGTTGAGATTGATTTTAATTTATCATCAACATATTGTGGCGTAATATCAACAACAGCATGTGGCATATTCGGTGCTTCGAATGATAAATCTTCTAACATTTTTTCTAAAATTGTGTGTAATCGACGCGCACCAATATTATCAGTATCTTGATTGACTTGATATGCAATTTCAGCTAATCGTATAATTGCTTCATCTGAGAAGTTAACTGTTACTTCTTCTGTTTGAAGTAACGCTTCATATTGTTTTACTAGTGATAATTTAGGTTCCTTAAGAATTCTAACGAAATCTTCTACTGATAAACTATCAAGTTCGACTCTAATTGGGAATCGTCCTTGAAGCTCTGGAATTAAATCACTAGGTTTAGACACGTGGAATGCACCAGCGCCAATAAATAGCATATGTTCAGTATTTACAGTACCATATTGAGTTTGAATCATGCTACCTTCAAGAATTGGTAAGATATCACGTTGAACACCTTGTCTTGAAACATCTTGACCACTATTTTGATTATTTGTAGCCACTTTATCAATTTCATCGATAAAGATAATTCCCATTTGTTCAGCTAACTCTAATGCTTCTTGATTTGCTGTTTCTTGATCGATGAGTTCATCTGCAAAGTCATCTGCAAGTATTTTACGTGCCGTCTTAACTGGAACTTCACGTTCAACTTTCTTTTTAGGCATAAGTTGATTCATCATATCTTGCATTTGTTGATTTTGATTTGTACCTAACATTCCTAAAGCACCTGGATCTTGTTCAACTTTGATACGCACTTTTTCTTCTTCAAGTTTGCCTTCTTCAAGTTGTTTTTGGATTTCTGAACGTTTAGTTTTAATTTCCTCTGTTGGTGGCTCTTCCTCTTCTTCATTATTTTGATTAAAATTCGGAATTGCTCCACCGAATAAAGATTCTAATGGATTATTACCTTGAGATGCTTTTTTCTTCATGCTAGGAACGAGTAATTTTACTAATTTATCGTTAGCTTTTTGCGTTGCTTCATCTTTGACCATTTCTTTCTTTTCATCTTTAACTAATCGCACTGACACATCAACTAAATCTCTGACCATACTCTCTACGTCACGACCTACATAACCAACCTCTGTAAATTTAGTTGCTTCAACTTTAATAAACGGTGCACCTACAATTTTGGCCATTCTACGTGCTATTTCTGTTTTACCTACACCTGTTGGTCCAATCATTAAAATATTCTTGGGTGCTATTTCTTGTTTAGATTCTTCATCTAATAGGCTTCTTCTGTATCTATTACGTAAGGCAATGGCTACTTTCCTTTTCGCATCATCTTGTCCTACGATATATTCGTTTAATTTAGATACAATATCTTTCGGTGTTAATTTTATACCATTTGTATCCATATATGGATGACCTCCAATTTCTTACTTTCTGAAATTAATGCTATTTATACTTACTACAAATCAATTTGCTCGATTGATTATAGATTTTTATAATGTTTCAACTATAATATTATCATTTGTGAACACACAAATGTCAGATGCCACCTTCAAACTTTCATAAGCCATTTCTTCTGCTGACATTTGTCCTGCGTGTCGTTTTAGTGCTCGACCTGCACTTAATGCATAATTTCCGCCTGAACCTATCGCTATTAAATCATCATCGGGGGCAATCACTTCTCCTGTACCGCTAACAACTAATATGGCATCTTTGTCCATTACTATTAACATTGCTTCTAACTGACGCAGTTGTTTATCTCCTCTCCACTCTTGTGCAAGTTCAACGGCTGCTCTTTCAAGATTACCACTAAATTGTTGAAGTTTTGTTTCGAACTTTTCAAAAAGTGTAAACGCATCAGCAACACTACCTGCAAAACCTGCTAGTACCTTTCCATCGTATAAACGTCTCACTTTTCTTGCTGTTTGTTTCATTATTACTTGTTGTCCTAATGTGACTTGTCCGTCTCCGGCCATTGCTGCGCCACCATTATGTCTTACAGCATATATCGTAGTTGCATGTAATGAGTTATCCATCATTCATTCTCCTTTTTTGCTCGAGGATGTGCATTAAGATAAACTTTTCTTAATTGTTGATTAGATACGTGTGTATATTTCCCAGTGGTTGATAAATTAACATGACCTAGTAGAGATTGCACTGTTCTCAAATCAGCTCCTTGGTTTAACAAGTGTGTTGCGAAGGTATGTCGTAATTTATGGGGGTGAATATTCGTTACACCAGACGTACGTTTTACTACATCATTAAGTACGTATCTAACTCCTCTTTCTGTTATTGGTTGACCTTGCATATTAACGATTAAATAGTCATGATCAACATGTTTTAAAGGTTTAAATTCCTTTAAATACCGTTCTATACTTTGCTTACAAAATTCTCCAAAAGGAATAAATCTTTCTTTATTACCTTTACCTAATACTTTAACTCCAGGTAACTTCATATCTAAATCTTGTGTTTTGATATGCACCAATTCAGAAACACGAATACCTGTTGCATATAATAGTTCAAGTATTACTTTATCTCGCATACCCTTTTTACTATCAGTATCTACCGTTTTAAATAAAGCTTCCATTTCTTCTTCATAAAAAAATTGTGGTAAGTACTGTTCTTTCTTTGGGTGTACAAGTTGAACAAATGGATTAACAACGGACTCATCCTGTGTCATCCAATATTCATAAAAAGTTCGTAACGTAGAAATTTTACGTGAAACTGTAGTTCTTTTCAAATTTTTCGAATATAAAAAACTTAAATAATTTCTTGCATCTTTATATTCAAAGTCATTTAAATCTAAAGATTCCTGATATAAAAAATCATTAAATTGCACAATGTCATCATGATAAGACTTGAGTGTGTGATCAGAAAAATGTCGTTCTACTTTTAACATATAGAGAAACGCTTTTTGAATATCATTCAATAAATTTCGCCTCCATCATATAGAATTGTAGCATATCCGTGGTAGGGCTTACAGTGATTTGATATTCAATTCAAAATCTTTCGAGAATTGTAACATATACCGTCAGCAATCATAACCAACAAAAAACTAGATAGCATAAGCCATCTAGTTTATGTTCTTAAAAATTATAAAGTTTTTTTATAATTTTCAAGATATTCTAATGCACGATTTGCTTGTGTTTCATATCTTTCTTTTTTATCTTTAATTCTCTTTTCTAATGATGGTAATAAACCAAAGTTGGCATTCATTGGTTGGAAGTTCTTTTCATTTTTAGCGTGTGAAATATAGTAAGCCATGCTACCAATCATTGTTTCCCTAGGGAAAATAACCTCACCTTTATCTAGTAATTTATGTGCTAAGTTAATCCCTGAAACTAATCCGCTTGCTGCACTTTCAACGTAACCTTCCACACCTGTCATTTGTCCTGCAAAGTAAATATTTTCATGACCAATTAATTCATACTTTTCGTTTAAGACATCTGGTGAATTAATAAATGTATTTCTGTGCATCACACCATATCGTACGATATCTACATTTTCTAATCCTGGTATTAATTTGATAACTTCTTTTTGAGCACCCCATTTTAAATGTGTTTGGAAACCAACAATATTATATAACGTGCCTGCTGCATCATCTTGTCTTAATTGAACAACTGCAAATGGTCGTTTACCAGTTTTAGGATCTTCTAATCCAACTGGTTTCATTGGCCCAAATAGTAATGTTTTTCTACCACGTGCTGCCATTACTTCAAACGGCATACAACCTTCAAAGTATTTTTCTTTTTCAAATTCATTAACGGGAGCGACTTCTGCTTCTAATACGGCATTATAAAAACGGTCAAACTCTTCTTCGGTCATCGGACAATTTAAATATGCTGCTTCTCCTTTATCATATCTAGATTTTAAATAAACTTTATCCATATCAATTGAATCTTTTTCGATAATAGGTGCTGCAGCATCATAGAAGTACAATTGATCTTTTCCTGTAATATCCACGATTTCTTGTGCTAAGTTTTCTGTAGTAAGTGGTCCTGTCGCTATGATTGTATATCCTTCAGGAATATTGTGTACTTCTTGATTTAAAACTGTCACATTGGGATGATTTCTAAGTGTGTCTGTGATATAGCCAGCAAAATCATGTCTATCAACTGCAAGGGCCCCTCCTGCCGGTACTCTGGCTTTATCTGCAGCTTTTATAATTAAAGAATCTAAGCGTCGCATTTCTTCTTTTAATACACCTACAGCATTTGTAAGTGCATTACCTCTTAATGAGTTTGAACATACTAACTCTGCAAATTTATCTGTATGATGCGCAGGTGTTTGTTTAACTGGGCGCATTTCTATTAAATTAACTTTAATTCCTCTTTCTGCTAATTGATATGCAGCTTCGGAACCAGCTAAACCTGCACCAACTACATTGACTGTTTGTGTCATGCTTATGCCTCCTGTAGAATTCGTTTGGTTATATTTTAACGATTTATGATCTTCATTCAAACTATAAAAATAGCTCGCACAACTTGATTGTGTAGCTATTTTTATATAAGTCATATCTATTTTTGTACTTCTTCTTTGTAATCACAATTTGAACAAGTCACTTGGCTACTTCGACCTTTTTTCTTATCAACTAGGTAATGATTACATTTTGGACAATCTCTGCCTACCGGTTTATCCCATGAGATGAAATCACATTCTGGATAATTAGAACAACCATAAAAAATTCTATTTTTCTTAGATTTACGTTCAACTACTTCTCCATCTTTACACGTAGGGCACTTAACACCGATAGTCTTAACAATTGCTTTTGTATTTCGACAATCTGGGAAATTGGAACATGCCATGAATTTTCCGTATCTTCCCATTTTAATAACCATTGGAGAGCCACAAACTTCACAGTCTTCTCCAGCAGGTTCATCTTTTATCTCAATTTTTTCCATTTCCTCTTCAGCACGTTCAACATCTTGTTTGAAACTATTGTAGAAGTCACCAACAACTTTTCTCCAATTCATGTCACCTTCTGCAATTTTATCAAGTAATGTTTCCATATTAACTGTAAATTCGACATCGATAATTTCTGGGAAGTATTCTTTCACTTGTTCATAAACGATTTCACCTAATTCTGTTGGCATGAAACGTTTACTTTCAAGTTTAACGTAGTTACGTTTTTGAATTGTATCTATCGTTGGTGCATACGTAGAAGGTCGTCCAATCTTCAATTCTTCTAATGTTTTAACTAACCGTGCTTCGGTATATCTTGGTGGTGGTTGTGTAAAATGTTGTGCAGGTTCAATTTGTGTAGCAGTGACTTTATCACCTTGTTCTAATTTAGGTAATTTATTTTCTTTATCACTGTCTTTATCATCTTTAGTTTCAACATATAATGTCATGAAACCTTTAAATTTTATTGTCTGACCATTCGCTCTGAATTTAATATCATTCTGAGTGACATCTAAAGCAATAGTATCTAAAATTGCTGGAGCCATTTGACTAGCTACGAAACGTTCCCATATCAATTTATATAATCGATGTTGGTCACGTGTTAAGAACGGTTTCATTTCTTCTGGTGTTCTTAGTGTGCTTGTAGGTCTTATAGCTTCATGGGCATCTTGATCCCCTTGTTTACCAGATGCTTTCCTATTAGATACATATTCATTGCCATACTTGTCAATGATATAATTTTTAGCTTCTGATTTAGCTTGATCTGAGATACGAGTTGAATCAGTACGCATATAGGTAATTAAACCAACTGTTCCTTGTCGTTTCAAATCAATACCTTCATATAGTTGTTGTGCAATCATCATTGTTTTACGTGCTTTAAAATTCAGTTTACGTGCTGCCTCTTGTTGAAGTGTAGACGTTGTAAATGGATTAGCTGGATTACGTGTTTTTTCTTTTTTATTAACATTTGTTATTTCAAACTCGTCTCCATCTAACGCTGCAGTAATTTTTTCAACGTCTTCTTTTTTATTTAATTTATATGGTTTGTTTTTATAATGAAGGAATTTGGCTGTAAATTTAGACTTTTTATATCTAAACTCACCTTCAATTGTCCAATATTCTTCTGGTTTAAAGTTTCTTATTTCATTTTCTCTATCAATTACGAGTTTCAATGCTACAGATTGTACACGTCCAGCTGATAAACCTTTTTTAACCTTCTTCCATAAGACTGGAGAAATATTATAACCCACTAATCTATCAAGTATACGACGTGCTTGTTGCGCATCTACTAAATCCATTTCAATACCTCTAGGGTGTTTGAAACTATCCTTTACTGCATCTTTAGTTATTTCATTAAATACTACTCTGTTTTCTTTTGAATCTTCTAATTCTAAAATTTTTGATAAATGCCAAGCAATCGCTTCACCTTCGCGGTCAGGGTCACTAGCTAGAAAAACTTTTTTAGCTTTCTTAGCATGCTTTTTCAATTCTTTAACGACAGGACCTTTACCACGTATTGTTATATATTTGGGTTCATAGTTATCTTCAGTGTCCACGCCCATTTGACTTCTAGGTAAATCACGAACGTGTCCCATTGAAGCAATAACTTTATATCTTTTTCCTAAATACTTTTCAATGGTTTTAGCTTTTGCAGGCGACTCAACTATGACTAAATTATCTGCCAAAGTGATTTCCCCCTTGCTAATCTAATTACTAAAGATAAATGATAAACGTTTAATTTTGTTTTTGTCAATGTTTTAATATTTTATCAAGCATTTTGTTTTATCTTTTATTTAATTTCCCAACCATTTCTTTAATGATTTTAATCCATTTTCATAATGTCTAATTGTCTCATACAAACTATTTTATCAATTTAAATAGTCTTGTAAAATATCTTCTTCACTAACGACTATAGTAGCCCCTTCTTGGTGTAATAATAAATTGCCTTTTGTTTTGGAATCAAATAATTTACCTGGTAAAACATACACGTTTCTATTTTGTTCTAATGCACAATCAATTGTAATTCTGCTACCACTTCTTTCGTTTGCCTCAGTTAGTAATACACCTTTTGACAAACCACTAATAATCCTATTTCTTTCTGGAAATTTATATTTAGCAATTGGCGAAAAAGGTGGATATTCTGAAATGACTAACCCCTCTTTTTCAATCCGATTTCTTAATGAAACCGAGGATCTAGGATAATAATAATGGTGTCCAAAACCTAGTACTGCAATGGTTGGTAAATGATTTTTCAATGCTTGTATGTGTGCTTTACTATCAGCGCCTTCTGCTAGTCCAGAAATGATTGTAATATTTTTATCTTTAAATGAAGGAAAAAGAAAATGAAGCGCTTCTTGAGTATAATGTGTACATTTCCTAGACCCAACTATGGCTAGAGTTTGACTACTTAAAAATAGCTTTTCATCTCCTTTATAAAATAGAACTAATGGATAATCATAGATTTCTTTTAATAAATGTGGATAACCTTGGTCGAAACAAGTGATATATTTTACATGTAATTGTCGAAGAATTTTCATAATTTCTTGTATATTTATTTGTTTATATTTATGAAATTTAGAAAGAAACATAGGATGATGATGTGTTATCCAGCATAATAATGACGTTTCTTGTTCTTTAGGAGTCATTTGGAAAATATGTGGGTAGTACCGATAGAATTGATGGATTTGAGAGGTTGTAAATTGCGACCAGTATAATTTAAGTAAAAAGTATTCGTTCAAGTTCATTACTCCTTTAACTTAATTATACAAAGAAATAACTCATTAAAATATTACAGTTGAAAAACATCTTAGCACTAATTGTAACGTACTTTTAAGAAGTAAAACTATCAACTCTTTATACAACTGAAATGACATATGAAAAAATAATCGTAATAATATAATGCTCACAAAAAAGCTTAGACACTTTTAGAAGTGTCTAAGCTCATAACAAACATTATTCATACTGATTATTTTACAGTTAATAATTCTTCGTAAATACCAGCTTTTTTAGCTGCTTCGATTAATGTTGTACCAATTTCAGAAGGTGTGTTAGCTGTTTCTACACCACAACTATTTAAAGTTTTAATTTTTTCTGATGCAGTACCTTTACCACCAGAAATAATGGCACCAGCATGGCCCATACGTTTTCCTGGAGGTGCTGTTTGACCACCAATGAATCCTACAACAGGTTTAGTCATGTTGGCTTTAATCCATTCAGCTGCTTCTTCTTCAGCTGTACCACCGATTTCACCAATCATAACAACCGCTTTAGTTTCAGGGTCTTCATTGAATGCTTTTAATACATCGATGAAGTTAGTACCGTTAACTGGGTCACCACCGATACCTACAGCAGTTGTTTGACCAATACCTTCTTCAGTTAATTGGTGAACTGCTTCATAAGTTAATGTACCTGAACGAGATACAACACCTACGTGACCTTTTTTATGGATATAACCTGGCATAATACCAATTTTACATTCATCTGCTGTAATAACACCTGGGCAGTTTGGTCCTACTAAACGTGTTTTTCTACCTTGTAAATAACGTTTAACTTTAACCATATCTACAACAGGAATATGCTCAGTAATACAAATAACCATGTCTAATTCTGCATCAGCTGCTTCTAAAATTGAGTCTGCAGCAAATGGCGCAGGCACATAAACTACTGATACATTAGCACCAGTTTCTTGTTTTGCTTCTTCTACAGTATTGTATACTGGAACACCTTCTACTACTTGTCCACCTTTACCAGGTGTTACCCCTGCGACAATTTGTGTTCCATAATCTAACATTTGTTTTGTATGAAAAAGGGCAGTAGACCCTGTAATACCTTGTACAATTACTTTAGTATTTTTATCTATAAATACACTCATCTTAGTGTTCCCATCCTTTCCTTATGATTCTTTCACAAGTTTAACAATTTTTTGAGCACCTTCAGCCATAGTAGATGCTGGTTCAATCGCTAAACCTGAATCATTTAAGATTTCTTTACCGCGTTCTACGTTTGTACCTTCTAAACGTACTACAAGTGGTAAAGTTAACTCTACTTCTTTAACTGCTGCAACGATACCTTCAGCAATGACGTCACATTTCATGATTCCACCAAAGATATTTACAAAGATACCTTTAACATGTTCATCACCTAAGATGATTTTGAATGCTTCAGTAACTTTTTCTTTAGTAGCACCGCCACCAACGTCTAAGAAGTTAGCCGGATTTCCACCAAAATGATTGATTGTATCCATTGTAGCCATGGCTAAACCTGCACCATTAACCATACAACCAATATCTCCATCTAAAGCGATATATGATAAATCATATTTAGACGCTTCGATTTCTTTTGGATCTTCTTCTTCTAAGTCTCTTAATTCCATAATATCTTTATGTCTGAATAAAGCATTATCATCGAAATTAAGTTTAGCATCTAATGCTAAAACATCACCATCACCAGTAGTTACTAGTGGGTTAATTTCAACGATTGAACAATCTTTTTCAATAAATACATTGTAAAGTGAAATTAAGAATTTCGCTGCTTTATTAATTGATTCTTTAGGAATATTAATATTGAAAGCAATTCTACGTGCTTGGTAAGGTGATAATCCTACAACTGGATCAATTGTTTCTTTAAAGATTTTTTCAGGTGTTTTAGCAGCTACTTCTTCAATTTCAGTACCGCCTTCTTCTGAAGCCATTAAAGTCACTTTATCAGTAGCACGATCAATTACAAAACCTACATAATATTCTTTTTGAATATCGCAACCTTGTTCGATATACAAGCGTTTAACTTCTTTACCTTCAGGTCCTGTTTGATGTGTAACTAATTGTTTACCTAATAATTCATTAGCGTAAGTTTCAACTTCAGATAGTGATTTAGCAATTTTAACACCGCCTGCTTTACCTCTACCCCCAGCGTGTATTTGTGCTTTAACCACATATACATCTGAATCTAATTCTTTCGCTTTTTCCACCGCTTCTTCAGCAGTAAATGCTACTCGTCCTTCTGGAACGGCAACGCCCATTGAACGAAATATTTCTTTACCTTGATACTCGTGGATATTCATCTTCCATCCTCCTGTTTCTTAGGTTAAGTTCCCTTTTAATTATAAAAAATGTAAGCGTTATTGTAAACTGATACACCATCTTTTTTGCAATTAATTTAAAATTCAAACTATTGTAAGATTGATTTAATCGGTTCAAAAGTTTTACGATGCTCTGATATGACACCATTTTGAGCTATACCTTCAAGATGAGCTTTAGTACCATAACCAACATTTTTTTCGAAATCATAACCAGGATATTGTTTCGCTAATTCCTTCATATAATGATCTCGGTACTCTTTGGCCATGATACTTGCAGCTGCAATAGATACACTTTTAGCATCACCTTTAATAATCGATGTTTGGCTAATCTCATTATCTAAAGTCATCGCATCAATTAATAATTGAGTTGGTCGAATATTTAATTGATCAATAGCACGTTGCATAGCCAACCGCGTTGCTTGATAGATATTCATTTCATCAATTTCTGCTGATGTCGCAATGCCATATGCATAATCTGTCACACCCTCTTTTAATTGTTGATTCAAGATTACTCTATTTTTGGCAGATACTTTTTTAGAATCGTTTAGACCTAGATATCGATGTCCTGGATTTAAAATCACTGCACATGTCACGACCGGTCCAGCAAGCGGTCCTCTTCCAACTTCATCAATACCGCAAATAATTGCTTTGTTATTTTGAGCTAATATATCATTTTCATACCAATTCATATCTTCATAATTACGAATTAATGCTAATTCTTTTTCTAATTGTTTTCTACGTGAAGCAATGGCTTTTTGAACACCTTTACGCGCATCGATATTACATTCATGTTGTTCAAGCACCTCTAGAGAATCAATTTGATCAATAATTGATTTCATCTCTTTAATTGTTTTACTCATGTTCTATGTCACGCTTCATTTCTTTAAAAATATCAAAGCAATATGTACCAATTTTAGCATTACGAATTTCATAAATAATAAGTTCAATAACTGCTTCATAATCTACTTCGTTACCCTTTTGCAGAAGGCCTCTACGACGACCAATTGCATCAAACCATTCTAATATTTCAGCTTGTTCATCAACGTCAATATTATAGTGATTTTTTAATCCATCTAAATCTCTTTCAATCATAAATTGAAGACCGTAAATGGCTACTTCGTCTAAATGAACAATGCTATCTTTAATCGCACCTGTTAGACTCAATTTTTTACCTACTTCTTCGTCTTCGAATTTTGGCCATAAAATTCCTGGTGTATCTAATAATTGTAAAGATTTACCTACTTTAATCCATTGTTGTTGTTTCGTAACACCTGGTTTATTACCAGTTTGTGCAACACTACGATTGGCAAGTTTATTAATGAGTGTTGATTTACCAACATTAGGTATACCAACAATCATTGCTCTTATCGCTCTTGGTCTTAAACCTTTCGCTTTTTCACGCTCAAATTTCTCTTTAGTAGCTTGTATTGCTGCTTTCTCAACATCTTTTAAATTTTTACCATGCTTCGCATCTACAGCAACTGGATAATACCCTTTCTCTTCAAAAAATTGTTCCCATTTTTCTAGTTCTTTTAAGTTTGTCATATCTTTTTTATTTAAAATAACCACTCTAGGTTTTTGTTTAATTACTTCATCAATCATTGGGTTTCTTGAGCTATAAGGAATACGAGCATCGACAAGTTCAAACACAACATCAACTTTTTTTAATTGCTCACTTACTTCCCTTTTGGCTTTAGCCATATGTCCTGGATACCATTGAATTGCCATAGTTATCACCTTTCGTTACTATCAATTTTTCTAAAATACATATTGTTCAAATTATACGCTAACATCTTCATCTAGACTAGGTTTAGTTTAACACGATAAGCTTGTTTGACCATTTTACTTCAATTTTTATATTTTAAGATTTTGTAAAATGTCTAAAACAGAAGCATAAATACTTTTCATCAATCATACTATCACCTACAATTTGATAATAAGCATGAATTTAAAATTAACATATAAACCACTTAACTTTTGGTAGTGTAAAACATGCTCATGATAAATATATGCAAGTAGGAGAAAGACATGAAAAAATTACTTAAATACATATTCATATTCGTACTTTTATCACTTGTTGGTCATAGCTACGTTATATATAAATTTTATCATGATGGCATACTTTTTACCGGACCTAATGATGGTATGGAACAAATGGTTCCTATCCAAATGTTTCTATTTAATCAATGGAGTCACGGTAACTGGTTTTATTCATCAGATTTTGGATTAGGTGGTGACTTCTTCACCGATTTAAGCTATTACTTTTCTACAAATATACTCTTTATAATCAACGCATTCGTCATTATGCTGTTCAAGCTGTTTATTCATTTAGACACATCTCAATTATTATTTTGGATGAATAACGCACTTATCGTTTCTATTATTAAAGCAAGTATTGCACTTTATTGTACTTATTTATTTGCAAAGCATCTAACAAAACATCATCTTATCAGTCTACTTATGGCCTTTTTATTTGTAATATCACCGTTATATTTTAGATTCACCGTATACTGGCCATTTTTTAGTGATGTTTTCATTTTCATGCCTTTGTTACTTTTATCTATAGAACGATATTTAACATGTAAAAAAATAGGTTTATTTGTTGTTACAACGTCGCTCATATTGATTAATAATTTTTATTTTGCTTATTACTTACTTATCATTGGTGCTGGTTATATCATTCTTAGAATTATCTTTAGACATCCTAATGATTTAGCCAATCGTAAGCAAGCGCTCTGCATCTTTGGTATCAGTGGTTTTTTATCGTTCGGTAATAGTCTTTTTATTTTTTACCATAGTGTTCAAAGTTATTTAAATAACCGTAGAGCACCTTTCTCAGGTAAGGTGCCACACTTTGAACATTTGGATGCAAATACAAATTTATTTTTTGATAATTATTTAATCGTCATTTTATTTATAACTATCCAAGCTATTTTAAGTTTCAAATTATATAGACACTTTTATTATCGAGTATTTGCCATTTTAACTATTATATTTATATGTTTTAATTTTATTCCATTTATAGACCAATTATTTAATGGGTTTTCTGCACCTCAAAAAAGATGGCATTTTATCATTGCATTTAATTCAGCAATGCTTATAGGCCTTTATGTAAAATATTTTAAAACTATATCGATTAAATCATATCTCATCACAAGTATATTGGCTCAAAGCGTCATATTTATTAGTGCAATTATATATCATACGTATGTTGCATGGATTATATTGGTGCCTATCGTATCTGTCATTGGTTTATGTATTTTAATTATCAACGATAGAACGAGTCGTACCAAATTGACCTATCTATTTATCATTGCCATTGCTATACTTAACATTATGGTGTCATTTGTTTTTATAAAGAATCAAATATACTTTGAAGATCATAAAGATAGAGCAAATACGTACTACCTTAATTCCAATATGTATAGTTCCGAATTACAGCGCGCATTAGTTAAGCAAATGAATGATTCTAAACGTAATGATGAGCGTATTGATTGGCGTGTTAACGAACAAGACAACACTCCTATGTATCAACATTTCAAAGGATTAAGTTTGTATTCAAGTATTTTCCATCATAATATACTCGATGATTATTATGACGATTTAAAGATTAACATGGCTGAAGAATCACTGAGTCGTTATCAATCGACGAATGGTAGACAAAATATTGCCAGTCTGTTTTCTATTCGATACGTCATGTTGAAAGAGTATCAACATAATATCCCAAGTTTCTTTAAAAAAGTTAAATCTGCCGGTCAATATTCTATTTACGAAAATGCACTTAATCTTCCTTCAGTTAAAGTGACAAATCATATTTATGATAGTAAATCTTTAAAGACCCCTATAGATAGAGAACATGCAATGTTAGACGGTGTGGTATTAAATAATAAAGGAACAAACTATAAACAAAAAGCTAAAAATTTATTAAATCAAGTTGATATCTCTAGTCAAAACATTGTTAAATCAAATAAACATCATATTAAAGTCACTCAATCTTCAGGTAAAGTTAAACTTCATTTACCTAAGTCCTTACAAAAACGTTATACTGATTTTTATTTAACTATGAAAATTAAAAGAGGTTTACCAGATAGTAATTATACAGTGGGTATTAATCAATATAGTAACAATCGTTTATACAATGATTCTGTTTATAGAATCGGTGTAGATACACAACTTTACCGAACACAACCCGATAAGAATGGTGATATAACGATTCAACTATCACCAAAAGGCACTTTTGATTTTCAATTATTGAACCTAAATGGTGAAAATTATGATAAGCTCAAAAAAGCACATGAAAACGCAAACTTTAATTTGAAATATCATGACATTAAAAATGGCGTCAAAGTTAATTTAGATAAACATTCAAAAGGTATAGCAACTATTAACATTCCATATCGAAGTGGTATGAAAGCTTTTGTTGATGGAGAACAAGAAAATGTTTATAAAGCCAATGGCATGATGACAGCTGTACCAGTAGAAAAAAATGCCAAAACAATAGTCATTAAATATCAACCACCTTTATGGAATACAATGATATTCGTTTCGATTTTAAGCATTATTATAAGTTGGTTATTCATTAAATACATTTATCCTAAAAAGAGAAAGAAGAGGACACATAGTGTTTAAAAAAATTGTTTCTAAGCCATTCTTATTATTATCTTCAATTATTATTTTAAGTTGCATTTTATCATTATGCATATATATTCCATTCATTTACCGTTTTATCACTCAAGGTATTGTCTTTAGTGGTGAAGGTGATGGCTTTAGGCAAATGATGCCCTTTCAAATGTATCTATATGAACACTTCACGCAATTCAAAGGATTTTATGATGAATCCTTTGGATTAGGTGGAGATTATGTAAAGGGCTTGGCATATTATTATTCCATGTCGCCTTTAATGTGGTTAAACTTTTTAACGATATGGATATTAGAAAACATGGGTTTAGCAAATCCTCACGATATTAGTTATTGGCCAATTAATCAACTCATTATGGCATATGTTAGAACAGTTATTACATTTATCTGTACGTTTTATTTCTTTAAATACATAAAGTTAAAACCTCTAGCAATTATAGTGGCAACGATAATGTATGGTATGTCAACCGTAGTTATCTACTATAACTTTACATGGTCATTTTACGGTAATTTGTTAATTCTATTACCACTATCATTATTTGCGATGGAACGCTTCTTCAGAGAGAAGAAAATAGGGTTATTTATCTTTGTCATTGCTTTAACTTTATTTATGAATTTCTATTTTAGCTATTATCAAGCAATTGTCTTAGGCTTTTACTTTATGTATAGAGTCATCGTCGTTCACCCTAATGATATCGTTAATAGATGGCAAAAATGCTATTTACTCATTATCGGTGTTTTATTAAGCGTAATGAGTAGTATTTTAGGCTTATATACAGGATTATCGTCATTTTTTAATAATGACCGAGCACAAAATCCTAAACTTAAAACACCATTATTTACAGATCTTGTTAATCCTAATTTTAATATTTTTTCAGATGGCTTTTATATAACCATTACGTTTATTACTATTATTGCTTTATTTTCATTTAAATTATATCGTCATTATTATTTTAAATTATTTGCGATGATTACTTGGATATTACTTATTGGTTCTCTATCTCAATACTTTGATAGTGCTTTTAATGGTTTTTCGATGCCACAAAGACGTTGGGTATACGCTTTAACACTTTCTTCAAGTGCTTTAGTCGCATTATTCATACAACATATCAGTGAATTATCTCTTAAAAGATATAGTATGATTGCTATCCCTATCACCATTTACGGGATTGTTTATTTTGCATTAGCAGAAAAAAACTTATACTGGATTCCAGTGTCAATCGTATTGATATGTTTATTAGCTTTACTGATTAAGCAACCACAACTTCAATCAAAAAGATGGATTCAAATCGCACTCGTGTTGTTGATATTCATGCAACAACTTGGTATTGAACATATCACTACGCAAAATACAATTGAGCCATACCAAACAACGATGAAAACAATTGATGACCCAAGCTACAGAGGTAAAGCATTAAATAAAACTATTCAACATATTAAAAGATTTCAATCTAATCCATTATCAAGAATAGATTATATGTCATTCTATGGTTTAAATTCACCATTTATTTACCACTATAACGGTATTTCTCTCTATTCAAGTATATTTGATGGAGACATTTTGAAATATTACGATAAAATGATGCAAATCAATATGCCAGTAGATAAAAACAGTACCTATCGCTATTTAGGAAATCGTGCTAACTTAATGGCACTGTGGGGTGTTGAAGATCGTCTTAGACATCCTAACGATATAAATATGCCTTATGGATTCGAAAAGGAAAAGTTAATAAAAAATAAAGATGATCAATGGATTCATTCACATAATATGATTGATTATCCTGCAGCACATATCACAAATAAAATTTATGATTCAAATGATTTAAAATCACCTTTAGACCGTGAACAAGCAATGATTCAAGGCGTCGTATTGAATGATAAAAGTTCAAAACCAAATACATCATTTAAGCCAAATTCTAACCTTATATCCCAAGCTGATATTAAATTAAATCATGCTAAGCAAATCAAAAACCATCAGATTGAAGTTACCAAAAATAACGGTGGTATAGAGCTTCAATTACCAAAATCTTATGCACAACGTTATAAAGATTTATATGTAGAAATGGATGTCGAATTGTTAGCACCTGACAAGAAACATCGCGTTGGTGTTAATGAATATAGTCAAGAAAGGAATCCTCTCACATATAAATATCGTAGATTTGTAAGTCCAGTCACTATGAGAGTAACGTCGTCTGACCTATTAAATATTAAGCTTTCACCAGGTAAATATCGACTTAAGATTAACGGCATTTATGGGGAAAACTATCAAACTTTACGCAAATCAGCAAAACAATTGAAAAAAGTGGAAATTCATAAACAAAGAAATGGCTATACAATTAAAAAAGATAAACAACAAAATGGCTATTTAATCATGCCTATCCCTTATGCCAAAGGGATGAAGGCAACGATTGACGGTCACGCAGTGGATGTTAAAAAAGCAAATGGTATTATGACAGCTATACCTGTAAATAAAGGCCAAGAAATAATTCGATTAACATACACTCCGCCACACTTTTATTTACTTATTGTTATCTCAATTATTGGTGTTGTCCTTAGTATGATATTTGCTAGAAAGATGAAAAAGAATAATTAATTGATGAAAAAGATGGTCGTAGGACACAATAGTGAGTTCCTCGACCATCTTTTTTATATGAATATAAATAAAAAAGCATTAAACTTTGTCTAAAGTGACAACAGTTTAATGCTTGATATTTGAATCTGTTATGATTCCATTTTATTGATCGAATTGGCTGATTAACGAATTTCTTGAATTCTAGCAGCTTTACCACGTAAATTACGTAAGTAGTATAATTTAGCACGACGTACTTTACCGCGACGTTTAACTTCGATTTTTTCGATTTTTGGAGTGTGTAATGGGAATGTACGTTCCACACCTACACCTGAAGAAATTTTACGAACTGTGAAAGTTTCTGAAATTCCTCCACCACGGCGTTTAATTACAACACCTTCGAATACTTGGATACGTTCACGTGAACCTTCAATGATACGAACGTGTACACGTAAAGTGTCACCTGGACGGAATGAAGGTAAATCTGTACGTAATTGTGATTTAGTTACTGCTTCGATTAACTTATGATTACTCATTATAAATTCTCCTCTTCAACCTATGTTCTTGCCTAGACAAATGTATAGCAGCGGATCATAGTGATTTTTAGTGTTTTTTCACACTTAAATTATGTTAGCATAACGTTAGTCATTTTTCAATTGGTTTTTGTATGTTTGGATTATTTTTTTATCTTTATCTGTTAAATCATATTGCTCTAATAAATCAGGTCTCTTATTCAAAGTGCGAATCAGTTTCTGTTCATGACGCCATTGATCAATATGAGCATGATTGCCAGATAATAATACATCTGGTACCTTCATTCCATTATACTCACGTGGTCTTGTATATTGTGGGAATTCTAGTAATCCATCAGAGAATGAATCATCCTGGTGTGACTGTTCATTACCAAGTACTCCGGGAATTAATCTAACGATAGCATCAGTCATAGTCATTGCAGGTAATTCGCCACCTGTTAACACATAATCTCCCATGGAAATTTCGTCAGTTACTAAATGTTCTCTTATACGTTCATCATAACCTTCATAATGACCGCATATAAACACAATATGTTTGGCTTCACTTAATTCTTGGGCAATGTCTTGCGTAAATGGACGCCCTTGAGGACACATTAATATAACGCGAGTATCATCGGTCCTATTGATGTCTTCCATCGCATTAAACACTGGCTCAGGCTTTAATACCATACCTTGTCCTCCACCAAATGGATAGTCATCTACTTGATTATGTTTATTTACCGAATAATCTCTAAAATTGATAGTATTCACATTTATAATTTCTTTGTCTTGCGCTCTTTTTAAAATAGAATGATTGAGTACGCCATCAAACATTTCCGGAAATAAAGTTAAATAATCGATTTTCATTAATCTAACAGTCCTTCCATTGGTGTGATAATGACTGTTTTATTTTCTACATCAACGTCTTTAACAACATCTGCTATGTAAGGAATTAAATATTCTTTGTCTCCTTTTACAACCCACACATCATTAGCGCCTGTTTCAAAAATACTAGTTATGCGACCAATTGGCTGTTGTTCATCATCAAATACAGTACATCCTATAATATCTGAATAATAAAATTCATTTTCTTCAAGTTCGATATCTTCATGATCTCGTTCTTGATATAGTACAGCGCCTTTTAAATACTCGATATCATTGATGTTGTCAATACCTTCAAATTTCAACATATGAAATCCTTTGTGTGTACGATATGACGTCACAGTCAACTCTTTTTCAATTTGATTTAATTTTGCTGTTAACACTTCACCCGGTTGAAAACGTGTATCTGTAAAATCTGAATTAGATTTCACTTTGACTTCTCCTTTAATTCCATGGGTATTGACGATTTGTCCTACCTCCACTTCCATAATGACTAACCTCCTTGTAAATTTAAATATTGTTAATTAATGATTTTACTATATCATTGATTAATACGTTATACATGCATTTTTTCTTAATCAATCAAAAATAAAAAAGGACACCAATATATGGCGCCCTTTCAACTAAATATATAAACACGTCACGAGTGACTATGATTATTTAGCGTTTTTTTGGTCATCGAATTTTCTCAAAATACCTTCTCTTGATAAGATATTATGAACTGTATCAGTTGGTTTTGCACCGTCTTTTAACCATTTTAATGCTAATTCTTCGTCAATTTTAACTTCTGGAGCATTAACGTGTGCTGGATTGTAAGTACCGATTTGTTCGATGATACGACCATCACGTGGTGAACGAGCATCTGCAACTACGATACGATAGAATGGATTTCTTTTTGAACCTAAACGAGTTAAACGAATTTTAACTGCCATTATAAAACTCTCCTTTAAACATTTCAATTTTTATTTTCTACAAGAATAAATAATAACAGGTATATTAAACTTTGTAAAGACATTTTGCTTTACCAACACTTTTTTCTTTCAGAAAAATTAGTGTTGGTTATGCTTGAGCCTTGGTCTCAAGCGTTACATCTTTATTAAATTCATGAAATGAATTGTAGATTTGGTTATGCATTAGCTTTAGCTAAGGCGTTCCTTTCTTTCAGGAAAATTAGTGTTGGTTATGGGAGTGAGACAGAAATAATAATTATTATTTCTATGTCTCACCCCGGCAATGCTGACTAGGCTAGAAAGTAGCTTAGAATAAGCGTATTTTCTGCCAGTCAGCTACTGCCACATATAAATTTAGACCATGATATTCATCTATCTCAAGCGTTTCATCTTCATTAAATTCACATAATAAATTGATTTTTATGACCCTAATCAAACATTCGATTTTAATTAAATATAAAAATTCCAACAGACATACATCTGTTGGAATCAAAACTTCATATTAGAAAGGTAAGTTCATACCTTTTAACATATTTTCCATCTGGCTTCGTTTCGCTTTCTTACCTTTACCGCCACCAGTGAATTGTTTCATCATTTTCTTCATGTCATTAAATTGCTTCATCAAACGATTGACTTCTTGTAAAGAACGTCCAGACCCTTTTGCGATACGTTTTTTACGAGAAACGTTTAACATAGCTGGATTCGCTCTTTCACTTGGTGTCATGGATTGAATAATCGCTTTAATATGATCGATTTGTTTGTCACTCATATTAAGTTGATCTAAGCCTTTCATCTTATTCATACCTGGAATCATTTTCATGATGTCGTCTAGTGGTCCAAGATTTTTAACTTGATCTAGTTGTTCTAGGAAATCATCTAATGTGAAAGACGAGTCTCTCATTTTCTTTTCTAAATCTTTAGCTTTATCTTGATCGACATCTTGTTGCGCTTTTTCAATTAAACTTAAAACATCACCCATACCTAAAATACGGGACGCCATACGTTCTGGGTGGAATAATTCTAAACCATCAAGCTTTTCACTCATACCTACAAATTTAATTGGTTTTTGAGTTACTGAACGTATTGATAATGCAGCACCACCACGAGTGTCACCATCTAATTTAGTTAATGTCACACCCGTTACATCTAATTGTTCATCAAATGATTGTGCAACATTAACCGCATCTTGACCAGTCATTGCATCGACAACCAACATAATTTCATCTGGTTTAGCAATTTCTTTAACTTCTTGCAATTCATTCATCAATGCTTCGTCAATATGCAAACGACCTGCTGTATCAATAATGACAAAGTCTAAATGCTCTTCTTTAGCATGTGCTAATGCATTTTGAACGATTTGTTGTGGTTTAACTTGATCTCCTTCACTATAAACTGGGACATCTAGTTGTTTACCTACTGTTTGTAACTGATCAATGGCAGCTGGACGATAAATATCTCCAGCAACTAACATTGGTTTTTTATTATATTTTTTACGCATTAAAAGTGCTAATTTACCTGCAGTTGTAGTTTTACCTGCACCTTGCAAACCAACCATCATGACAACAGTTGGGGGTTTATTAGCCATTTTAATCGTTGAATTCTCGCCACCCATTAAATTAGTTAATTCATCTTGAACAATTTTAATAACTTGTTGTCCAGGTGTTAATGACTGCATCACATCTGAGCCTAATGCTCGTTCTGAGACAGTTTTGACGAAATCCTTTACGACTTTAAAGTTAACGTCGGCTTCTAATAACGCAAGACGAACTTCACGCATCATTGCTTTGATATCTGCTTCTGTTACTTTACCCTTGCCACGCATTCTTTGCATAGATGCCTGTAAGCGATCCGACAATCCTTCAAATGCCATAATTATTCCCTCCTCTTTTTATCGCTATTCTAATTCTTCTAATTGATCTATATATTGCTTCAATAATTCTGGTTTATCAAGAGATTGTTTCATTTGATCATAAATATCTCGTCGTTGTTCAAACCTTTTGTATAATCCTAATTTAGTTTCATAATCTTCTACTAAATCGCCAGTTCTTCTTATATTATCATAAACTGCTTGTCTACTCACATTAAAAGTATCAGCAATTTCACTTAATGCATAATCTTGTAAGTAAAATAATTCTAAGTAGTTTCTTTGTTTATCAGTCAGCAAAGATTGATAAAAATCAAAAAGATAATTCATTCGTAGTGTTTTTACTAAATCATTTTGGCTCATGAGATGCATCTCCATTATCAGATGGAGATTCTGCTAATTCATCTGGAATCTCTTCATTTTGTTCAATCATATCAGCAAATAGTCCATAAACATAGCTTTCAGGATTGAATGGTTGTAAGTCATCTAATTTTTCACCTAAACCTACATATTTAACAGGTATTTTAAGTTCGTTTCTGATTGCTAAAACAATACCACCTTTGGCAGTACCATCTAATTTAGTTAATACGATACCTGAAACATTCGTTACTTCTTTGAATGTACGGGCTTGTGATAATGCATTTTGACCAGTTGTAGCATCTAAGCACAGTAAAGCTTCATGAGGTGCGTCAGGAACAGCTCTACCAATAACACGTTTTACTTTTTCTAATTCTTGCATTAAATTAGATTTATTTTGTAAACGTCCTGCAGTATCACAAATTAAAATATCTACTTGTTTATTTTTAGCGGCATTAATTGCGTCATACATCACTGCGGCTGGGTCTGAACCTTCGCTTTGACTAATAACTTCAACGCCAACTCGTTCTCCCCAAACTTTTAATTGTTCAATAGCTCCTGCTCTAAATGTATCACCTGCAGCAAGCATGACTTTTTTACCTTCCATTTTATAACGGTATGCTAATTTACCAATTGTTGTCGTTTTACCTACACCATTGACGCCGACCATTAAAATTACATTTAAGCGTCCATCTTCAAGATTCATCGCTTCTGATTTATCATCTTCTTGGTGATAAATTTCTACGATTTTTTCAACAATAACTTCACGTAAATCTTCTGTTTCTTGAATGTTACGACGTTGTGCTTCAGCACGAAGTTCTTCAGTTAATTGCATTACCGTATTAAAACCTACATCGGCTGTTATTAACATTTCTTCTAAAGCTTCAAAGAATTCTTCATCGACTTTTCTATAGCGCGCAATTAAATTGTTTAACTGTTCTTGGAAGTTTTCTCTAGATTTTTCTAAACCAGCTTTAAATTTTGCGCCGATTTTTTGTGCTTCTATCTCTTCAAAATCTTCAATGGAAATTAAGCCATCTTCATCAAAATCTGCTTCACTTAATTTTCTAGGTTTCTTTTTGGGTTTATCTTCTTCTAGTTCATGTTGAGATGCTTGTGGTTCATCATCCATCTGTTTAGAAGAATCATCTGAAACCTCTTCACTGGATAATTCCTTTTCTATGTCTTCTTCACTTGGTCCTGAAAATTTATCTTTTAAGCGTTTAAAAAAGCTCATGCTTCTTCCTCCTTCATAACCTCATCTATTGTATTTAGGTTAACACTTACTAATTTTGATACTCCTGATTCTTGCATAGTTACACCGTATAGTCGGTCTGAAAATTCCATCGTACCTTTTCGGTGTGTAATAACTATAAATTGTGTTTGATCAGATAATTCATTGAGGTATTGTGCGTAACGAATCACATTGGCTTCATCTAATGCCGCTTCTACCTCATCTAATATAACAAATGGTGCTGATCTTACTTTTAATATAGCAAATAATAAAGCAATTGCACTTAATGCGCGCTCTCCACCACTTAATAAAGATAAATGTTGTAGTTTTTTACCTGGGGGTTGAACAATAATATCGACACCAGCTGCTAAATAATCATCTTCTGTTAATTGTAATTCAGCTTGTCCACCACCGAATAGTTGTTTAAAGACATCACTAAAGTGACTTTGTACAGCATGGAACGTTTCTTTAAATCTGTCTTCTACTTCTTTATCCATTTCGTTGATGATCTGTTCTAATGTTGATTTAGCTTCTCTTAAATCTGTTCTTTGTTCATTTAAAAATGTATATCGTTCATTTAATTCTTCAAATTGCTCAATCGCATTCAAATTAACTGGACCTAATTCGTCAATTGACATTTTAGTTAGTTTGACCTTTTTACGTAGCTGATCAATATCCTCATCGTTGTCATAGAGCATACGTGCACGTTCGACAGTCAGTTGATATTCATCATTCAAATGATCAATCGCATGATTAATAAGGACATCTAATTTAGATTGATTGGCTTTAATATCTTGATAATGGTTTTCGATAGATAATAAGTCTTGATGACATTCTTGTAGCTTACTATCATTGTCTTCAATCATCTGATTTAAGTCAACTCGTCGCTGCTTCATTTCATCAAGTTGTTCATTTAATTCCGTTCGAGTTCGCTCTTTATCAGCAATTTGTGCCTTAATTTTATCAAAAGCCTGTTCACCCATCATTTCATCAGAATTAAATAATTGTATTTTTTCTTTAACTGTATCAAGTTGTTGTTCGGTACTTTGTAATTGTTTTTCTAATCGCTCGATTTCTTGTTGTTGCCCTTTAATTCGTTCTTTAACAACTGCAAGATCAGATTGTTTTTGATGTAAGTGTTGTTGAGTTTGGGTAGTCGTTTCTTTACCTTCTTTAGATAGCTTCGTATATTTTTCAATATCTGCTTCTAATTGTTTAAGTTGAGATTGAATTTCAGATAGTTGTTGTTGTTTTTGCTCCAGTGTTGCTTTACTTTTATCACTTTGATAACCATCATTTTTTTCAAATTCAAACTCTTCATGTTCATCTTTTAAATGTGTTTCTTGTTTCTTCAAGCGATCAAGCTCTAACTCATAGCCATGTGCTTTTTCTTTTAAGTTATTATAACTTTGACTTAACTCAAAATATTTTTCACTTAACTTTTCAGATTGTGCTTGATGTGATTGGAACTGTTTCTCAAACTCTTGTGTCTGCTTTTGATAATTTTCTAATTGATGACGCATCGTTGTTAGCTCATCTTTTTGTGTTAAGATGCTTTTAGTTTTACGGGCGCCCCCACCAGTCATGGAACCACCTGGATTAACAACATCGCCTTCAAGCGTCACAATTCTTGTACGATAACGTATCGATCTTGCTAATTCATTTGCATGTTTTAAATCATCTACAATAATAGTATTACCTAGTAAATTTTCCACGATATTTTTATATTTAGAAGATACTTTCACTGCATCTGAAGCAATGTTCACAAAGCCGTCAGAAGCTTGTGCTGTCGATTTAATATCTGCAGCTAAATACCTCGGTTGAATAACATTTAAAGGCAGGAATGTGGCACGTCCTAAACTACGTTGTTTTAAAAATTGTATTGCCTGACGGCCATCTTTTTCATCTTCTACAATGACATGTTGTAACGATGCTCCTAAAGCTGTTTCTATCGCTTGCGTTAATTGTGAAGGAACATCTATAATTTCCGCAACAGCACCGTGAATACCATTTAATTCTTTATCTTTAGCTTTAAGAATATGTTTAACACCATTAAAGAAGTAAGTGTAATCTTCTTCTTGAGTAGCAAGACTATCAATACGTGATTTTAACTTTTCGTTATATCTATACGCTTGATACAATTTATTTTCGAATTCAGTTTGTAGTTGCTTCGATTCAGTTAATTGTTTTTCGACATTTTTGATTTGTTGTTCAGTTTGATGCATATCTTTCTGTACTTGTTGATATTCTTGTTCGGTATTCGAAATACTATTTTGAATATCTTTTAATTGATTAAATGCTTCAACTAATCTGGAATCTAAACGTGATTTTTTCGCTTCGTTTTCATTGATTGTATGTTCTAAAAAGCGTATATCATTATTGACATCCGATTGTTCGGACATCAACGTGTAATATTTATTTTTGATTTCTTCTAATTTCTCATCGTGTTGTTCGTCTGAAACATATAGCTTTGATTCTAACGTTTGTATCGTCTGATTAAGTTCTTTTTGCTTTTGTTTTAATTGGTTTAATGTTTGTACTGCTTGTTCTTTTTCAGATTTAAGGTTGTCTAATTGTGACATTAAATTATCTTGTTCTTCTTCAAACCTAGCATTGGTTTCTGATTGATTCTTTTTTCTTTCTTCAAGCACATTAAGTTGACCAGAGTACTTTTCGAATTCTTCTGTAGCTTTTACTAGTTCATAATTTAATCGTTCTATACTTTGATCTAGCTCTTGCCTTTGGCCTTTATACTTTTGTAATAATTGATTGATTTGACTTTGTTCAGCTTCTTTATTCGCTTGTTTCCCTTTTAAATCATTGAGTTGTTCATCTAACTGACTATTATCCTGTGTAAATTGATCAATATCATGAACAGTCACAATTACGTCACTTTTTTTCATTTCAGATGACAGTTGTTTATATTCTTTAGCAATGGCTGCTTCTTCTTTTAAAGGTTCAACTCTTCCTTCTAAATCATAAAGAATATCTTCTACACGTGATAAATTATCTTCAGTTTGATCTAATTTTTGCACAGATTCTGCTTTACGCTTTTTATATTTTAAAACGCCTGCTGATTCTTCAATAATTTGTCTACGATCAATTGGTTTTGCATTTAAAATCTCGTCCACTCTACCTTGAGATATGATTGAGAATGCTTCTTTACCTAAACCAGAATCTAAAAATAAATCAATGATATCTTTTAATCGAGCGCGATCATTATTTAAATAGTATTCACTTTCGCCACTTCTATAAAGACGTCGTGTAACCTCTACCACTTCTGCATCTATTTGTAATTTTTTTGAATGATTATCTAATTTTAATTTTACTTCTGCAAAATTTTGAGGCTTACGATGTTCAGCACCTGAAAAGATAATATCTTCCATTTTAGAACCACGAAGTGACTTCGCTGATTGCTCACCTAATACCCATTTGATTGCATCCGTAATATTACTTTTACCGCTACCATTTGGACCAACAATAGCTGTTACGCCTTTATCAAACTGCACATCAGTATGGTCTGCAAATGATTTAAATCCTACGGCGTCTATTGATTTTAAATAAACCATGTTATTCTCCTTATCCAAATCCTAGTTGATCCATATCTTTACAATCAACTTAATATATGATGCAAAGTTATTAACGTTACATCTTCCTTTAAAGTTTAACCTTAATTGATCGTAATGATTTCAATTAAGATGATTTATTAGATTTTTTAATTACTTTTTAGTCTTCATCTGTTTGTAAGCACGTTCAGCTGCCTTTTGTTCAGACTCTTTTTTAGTTTTACCTTGACCTTCTGCGATAGCTTGCTTTTCTAAAATAACTTCTGATGTAAATAAACGATGGTGTGCTGGACCTTCTTCTTTAATTAAGCGATAAGTGACATCACCTTTATTTTGTCTGTGTACAAATTCTTGGAATTGTGTTTTAAAATCGACTACACCATCTAATTCATCATCTTCTACGTATGGGAATATAATTTTGTCAGCAAAGTCCCATACTGTATCTAATCCTTGATCTAAATATAAAGCACCAACGAATGCTTCAAATGCATCAGAAATAAGTGAAGGACGTGTTCTACCACCTGTCTTCTCTTCGCCTTTTCCTAATAAAATCAGTTCATTTAATTTTATTTTATTTGCAAATATTACAAGTGAAGGTTCACATACGATAGTTGCTCTCATCTTTGTTAAATTACCCTCTGGTAAATCTGGGTGTTTATCAAATAGATAACGTGAAACCGTCAATTCTAATACCGCATCACCTAAAAATTCTAATCTTTCATTATGGTCTAAACGATCCATATTAAAATCATTAATAAAACTAGAATGTGAAAATGCCTGTTGATATAATTCTATATTATTATATTCAAAGCCTAGTTCATGCATTTTCTGTGCAAATTGCTCTCGAAAGTGATTAATCATTTCTGTCTTTTTATGATTGGTCATTAAATATACCTCCTCAATTAATGATATGTTAACTCTAATTTTACGTGAAATCACACCAAAACAAAAGAAAAAATCTGAGCCGACGCAATGACGACTCAGATATAGGTTTATTATTTTTCAAGACTATTGATATACTTAACAGCATCACCAACAGTGTTGATTTTTTCAGCTTCTTCATCTGGAATTTCAGTACCAAATTCATCTTCTAATTCCATTACTAATTCAGCGATATCAAGTGAGTCAGCGCCTAAATCATCTTTGAAAGATGCATCTTCAGTTACTTTATCAGCATCAACACCTAAACGGTCAACGATGATATCCTTTACTTTATCGAAGTTTTCCACGTCGATTCACCTCCTTTAAAAGCGTCTATCCATAGACTATTATATTTTCCCATTTTAGAATATAAAAAACAAGTAGAATTTGGTTGCAAGACAGAAATTCTATAGATTTCGTTGTCTTGCACCCGCAAGGTTGACTAGTTCAATCATGGCTTTTGACATGAGTGGACAGTCAACTACTGCGTTACATAAGCTTTAGCTTGTGTGTTCATCTTCTCTTTCATTAAAATGAATAGTGTTTCTTAGGGAGTAATTCTTAAATCTATTTGATTTTTTAGAATTACCCCCGTAAAGGTGACTAGGTTAGTCATAAAGTGGATAACCAGTCAACTACTACGTAATGAGCTTTAGCTCAGGTAATCCGTTCTTTATTAACCCCAACTTGCATTGCTTGTTGAATTTCTTTTTTTGAAATTCTCTTTGTTGGGGCCCCAACCCCAACTTGTATTGCTTGTTGAATTTCTTTTTTTTGAAATTCTCTTTGTTGGGGCCCCAACCCCAACTTGCATTGCTTGTTGAATTTCTTTTTTTCAATTTTCATTTTTTAGGAGTTTGTATCATTATAGAACTGTATGTAGTTCATTACATGTACATACCGCCATTTACATGAATCGTTTGACCAGTAATGTATTTTGCTTTTTCAGAAGCTAAGAATGCAACTGTATTCGCAATATCAGTATCTTCACCAAAACGTGCTAAAGGAATTTGACCTAACATTTGTTCTTTCAAGTCATCACTTAAAGCATCAGTCATATCAGAAACAATAAAACCAGGTGCAACAGCATTTACAGTAATTCCACGTGAAGCTAACTCACGTGCAGCAGATTTAGTTAACCCTACTACACCAGCTTTAGTAGCTACGTAGTTTGCTTGACCTGGATTACCAACAGCGCCTACTACGCTTGATAAATTAATGATTGAGCCACTACGTTGTCTTAACATTTGTGGCGTAACCTTTTGGATACAATTGAATACACCTTTTAAGTTAGTATCAATCACATCATCCCATTCTTGCTCTTTCATACGCATTAATAAATTATCACGTGTTATGCCAGCATTGTTAACTAATACATCAATAGAACCAAATTGACTTACAACTTCTTTAATCATTGCTTTTACTTCGTCACCGTTAGCAACATTCGCTTGAATCGCAAAGCTTTCGACACCTTTTTCTTTAATTTCTGATACAACTGCCTCAGCTTTATCTTGGTTACCTGCATAATTGACTGCAACATTATAACCTTCCTCAGCTAATTGAATTGCTATACTACGACCAATACCTCGTGAAGCACCTGTTACTAAAGCATTTTTAGCCATTATTCATTCCATCCTTTCACATCTTCTAGTGTTTGAATTGATGTTAATTTTACGTCTCTGTTAATTTTTTTAATTAAACCAGATAATACTTTTCCTGGACCAATTTCAATAAAGTGATCGACACCTTGTTCAATTAACCATTCAGTTGATTTGATAAATTGAACTGGAGAGTATAGTTGTTTTACCATATGGTATTTGATAACCTCTGCATCAGTTTCACCTTCAGCATTGTAATTTTGAACGACTGGGAACTTTGCATCATGCCATTCAAATTGATTAATATATGCCGCAAAATCTTCTTCTATAACATTCATCATTGAAGAATGGAAAGGACCTGACACAGCTAATGGTAATACACGTTTCGCTCCTAATGATTTACCTTTTTCAACTAATTCATCAATTAATGTTTTATGACCTGAAACTACGATTTGACCAGGTGAATTAATATTTGCCGGTTCAATTAATTGATCTTCTGTTGATAGTTCTTTACAAATTTTATCTACTTCGTCAAAATCTAAACCTAAAACAGCAGCCATACTACCTACACCATTAGGGAATGCTTGAGCCATAAGTTCACCACGTTTACGAACAATCTTCACGGCATCTTCAAATGATAAAACACCGCTTGCCACTAAACTTGAATACTCTCCTAAACTATGACCCATAGTATAATCTGCATCGATATGATTTAACGCTTCTAATAATGCAACACTATGCGTTAATAAAGCTGGTTGTGTATTTTCAGTTTCACCTAATTTACCTTCTTCATCTGTAAACATTGTTTCTAATAAATCAAAATCTACTGATTCTTGTGCTATGTTTAATACTGCAGTTGCTTTTTCATCTACATTATATAAATCTTGTGCCATTCCCACTTTTTGTGCACCTTGACCTGGGAACATGATCGCTGTTTTACCCATTTGTTCCACCTACCGTTTCTCTCATTGTTTGTACAATTTGTTGTTCTCCCGCAATTTTAGCCTGACGGATAGCTGAATAAAACGCTTTAGCATTTGAACTTCCATGCGCTTTAACGACTGTACCATCTAAACCTAATAATACTGAACCACCATACTCTGAGTAATCCATTTTTTGAGAGAATTGATTTAAGTCTTTTTTAAGTACTAAGGCTGCTATTTTATTTTTAAAGCTACTTAATAATGTTTCTTTTAACATTTTACCAATTGATTTAGCAGTGCCCTCTAAGTTCTTAAGTACCATATTTCCTGTAAAACCATCTGTAACGACGACGTCTACGTTACCATCCATTAATGTTTTCGCCTCAACATTACCAGTAAATTTGAAGTCATCTTGTGCTTCCATTAACTCATAAGTTTTCTTAGTTAACGTATTACCTTTAGCTGCTTCTGTACCAATATTCAATAATGAAACTGATGGTTGTTTGATGCCTCTAATTTTTTGTGCATAGATATTACCCAACTGAGCATATTGTAATAAATGTTCTGGTTTAGCATCTGCATTCGCACCTACGTCTAGGAATACAAATCCTTTACCGTCTATCGTAGGTAAAGTAACAACTAATGCCGGTCTTGATACACCTTTGATACGACCAACAATGAATAAACCTGCTGACATTAATGCCCCTGTATTACCAGCTGAAACACATCCATCCGCTTCGCCAGACTTAACCGCTTCAGCCATTTTAACCATTGAACTATCTTTTTTACGTTTAATGGCACGTACTGGTTCATCTTCCATTTCGATTTTTTCAGAGCAGTGTCTAAAATCGATACGTCCATGATTTAATGTATATTGCTCTTGATCACCGAATAAGATGATTTCTAAATCTTTAAAATCGTCGACTGCTTTTTTAACAGCTTCAAGTACGATTCCAGGTGCGTCATCTCCGCCCATCATATCTACTGCAATTTTAACCATTTAATTCATCCTCACTTATATAGAACATTTTAAATTTACCAATAAAAACTAATTTATCTTTCACATAAGAGTTTACTTCTATTAAATAATGTTTGTTCGTTTGATTGATTACGTTGGCTACTGCTTTCACTGTATCATTTAATTTTACTTTATCCAGAAATTTAACATCACTTTCTTGCGTTAATACCGTTGGATTATGTATAAGTGCAACACACAAAGAGTTGGCCTGTGCAAATAAAACATGACCACGTGCAATTTGTGATTTAGAGAAAACGGAATCGCTTGTAATTTCAATCATCGATGTAGCTGTATCATTGGGTTTCAATTGAACTAAATCACCTATAATTTCATTAGCCTCAATTGATTTAATTTGATCGTAATTGTGTTCAGCTACTAATTTTACTCGTTTTCTTAATTCTGGAATATTCAAATGTGTTCGATCAAGTCGAATGGTTTGAATACTCACTTGGAACATTTCACATAGTTCATTGTCTGTGATAAAGGGGTTGTTTTCAATGGCTTGCTGAATCGCCTGTCTACGTTCATTTTTCTTTAATTTCACATTCTCACCCCTCATTTTAGTACCAAGTCTTAAACATTCCTCACATATCATAACACTTTCTATTTCAATCCCTCAACAATTAACTATAATACATACATAAATTTATTTATTGGTTATTAAATTCCTCGTTTTAAATGATAGCATTTTATCAATCAAAGCTCATATCAAGTAAATTATCTTCGATAAAATGTCTAAGATGATCATAATTTTCATTGAAAAATTCACCAGATTGAATTAATTCACCTGCTTCATCTCTTGCTACTTCTAACATACGATAATCTTCTACAATATTGGCAACTAAGAAATCAGGCAAACCACTTTGCTTCACACCGAAGAAATCACCTGGACCACGCATTTCTAGATCTCGTTCACTCAATTCAAACCCATCTGTTGTTTGTGTCATAATCGTCATTCTTTCGATTCCAGTTTCAGTTTTAGGCGAAGCAATGAGCACACAATAACTTTGATGTTCACTTCTACCTACTCGTCCACGTAATTGATGTAAAGTTGATAAACCGAAGCGGTCAGCATCATATATCATCATAAAAGTCGCATTAGGTACATTAACACCTACTTCAACCACTGTCGTTGAAACTAATATATCAATTTCATGTTCACTAAAACGGTGCATGACTTCATCTTTTTCTTCATTGCTTAGTTTACCGTGTAATAAACCTACTTTGTTTTCACCATAGTATTGTTGTAATGATTCAAATAGTTCTACCACATTCTGTACATCTTCTAAATGTTCAGAGCTTTCAATAAGTGGACAAATGACATAGGCTTGTCTTCCTTTTTTTAATTCACTTGTCATTTGAGTTAATACTTGTTCATATTGCTCATGCTTTGCCCAACTCGTCATAATCGTTTTTCTACCTTTAGGTAACTGTTTAATAGATGAAACATCCATTTCTCCAAACACTGATATTGCTAATGTTCTAGGAATCGGTGTGGCTGTCATAAACAAGACATTGGTCATCGCACCTTTTTCTCTTAATTTTTGACGTTGATTCACTCCAAAACGATGTTGTTCATCCGTAATCACTAAACCAACATTGTCAAAGGCAACATCATCTTGAATTAAAGCATGTGTACCAATTAAGCAATCTATCGTTCCATTTTCAAGTTGTTCTAACAAAATACGACGTTTTTTCCCTTTGACTGATCCTGTTAATAAAGCGACATTCATTGTGTCACCGAATAATTGAATTAAACTTTCGGCATGTTGTTCAGCAAGTATTTCTGTAGGTACCATAAGTGCTGATTGGTATCCAGCTGTTTTTAAGGCATACATACATATAGCAGCTACGACCGTTTTACCTGATCCAACATCTCCTTGTAATAATCTATGCATACGAATAGGTGCTTTTAAATCTCTAAATATTTCATTAACACTCGTCTTTTGGGCATCTGTTAATTCGAACGGTAAACTATCAATAAATGATTTTACTTTTTGAATATCATAATCAATTTCTATGGCATCGTCTGACGCTTTTTCTAATCGATTCAACCATTGCATGCGTAATTCAAACATAAATAATTCTGTAAATGCATAAGTACGTCTTGCTCTAAGTAAGTCTTGTTTACCTTGGGGATGATGTAAATGATTAAGTGTAAATTCTAAAGTTTCTAATTTATACTTATTTCTGAGCTCATCTGATAACCACTCATGTATGACTACATCATTTAATGACTGACGTATATGATCACGCAATTGCTTTTGTTTAATACCTTCTTTAATACGATAAACGGGCTCTAATTGTGTATCATTAAGATTTTCCTGCTGATTAAAGAACATTCTATTACCATTTATTTCTTGTTTTGAGCGATTCCATTTCCCTTTAACCGTTACAGTACCATGTAATTCAATTTTCTTTTTTAAATAAGGTTGATTAAAAAAGACGCATTTGACTGCAATTTGATTCACCATAATATGTACAGTTAGCTTAGATTTATTTCTCCCAAAAAATGCTACTGTTGGAGAGGAGTAAACTTCACCTTGAACAGTTACAGTACTTTGGTCTTCTGCCTCGTTTAAATCTATAACAGTATTATCCTCATAACGCGTAGGTAAATATAGTATGAGATCTTCGACAGTGTTAATATTTAATTCTTGTAATACAGCTAAACGCTTCGGTCCTATACCCTTAATTTGATTTAATGGATAGGGACTTTCTATTAAATTGACTTTCGCCATATTCGATCACCTTATTATGTATTAATCTTTAATCTATATTGTCACTTAAATAATACATTCATTCTACCATTTAGTTCCTTCAATGGTGGATTAAAACGCATTGATGTATTTTAGTTTACATAATATTTTTACGGACTATATACTATAGTATCTTAATGTTATTGTTATATGATGATTAACAAAAATAAAACGAGATAAAAGTAGTCAGAGTATTATTCTGAATATACTTTCAATCTCGTTTTATTCATTAAATATGTTTATTCAACAGCAAATAAATACTGATAAATAGGTTGTTGACCATTATGATTTTCAATTTCAACATCTGGATACGTAGATTCTATCCATTCAACAAGTTGATCTGTTGTTTGTTGATTTGCATCTTCACCAACAATAATTGTTAAAATTTCACTATCTTCAGAAAGCATGGCTTCTAACAATTGTTTAGTAGCAGTATATTGATCAGCATCGCTTGTTATGATTTTATCTTCAGCAAGACCCATAAATTCATCTTTTTTAATTTCAACACCATCAATTTTAGTGTCTCTCACTGCAAATGTAACCGAACCAGATTTAACGACATCTAATGCAGTAACCATATGACTCTTATTATCTTCTAATGAAGAACCTTCGTCATATTGGAATAAAGCTGCAATACCTTGAGGAACAGATTTTGTAGGAATCACTACTGTCTCTGCATCAACAATTTCTGCTGCTTGTTCACTGGCCATTAAAATATTTTTATTATTTGGTAAAATAATCGCACGCTTACATTCTGATTGCTCAATGACTTTAACTATATCTTCAGTAGATGGATTCATTGTTTGTCCACCACTGATAATATGTGTAGCTCCCATTGATTTAAATAAATCTGAGATACCATCACCCATAGAAATAGTAATAATAGCTGTTTCGACAGTTTGTGGTGTGTCATCTTTATGATTATTCGCTTCTTTTTTAATTACTTCACGGTGTTGCTCTCTCATATTTTCAACTTTAAGTTTAATTAATTCTCCATATTGTTGTCCGTAATTAAATACTTGTCCAGGATATTCTGTATGAACATGCACTTTAACAATTTCATCATCATTGATTACTAATAATGAATCGCCAAATTCGCTCATATCTTGACGGAATTCATCTTCTTTAAATTCTTTCTTATCTTTACCAAAACGAACCATCATTTCAGTACAATATCCATAAACAATATCTTCTGTATTAATCACGCCATGGAAATCATGCTCGTCATTAACTAACGTATCTGTATCTAATTTAGGTTTACTTGCTTCAATCGTTTCGCCATTTAAACCTTTTAAGAATCCTTCATATACAGATAATAATCCTTTACCACCACTATCTACAACGCCAACTTCTTTTAATACAGCTAGTAAATTAGGTGTATTGTCTAATGATTTTTCAGCAGCTTCAATCGTTGCTTCCATGATTTCAACACAATCTTTAGATGACTCAGCTTTATCAATAGCTGCTTGAGCTGCATCTTTAGCAACAGTTAAGATCGTCCCTTCAACTGGTTTCATTACAGCCTTATAAGCTGTTTCGACACCTGCTTGAAGACTTTCAGCTAACTGTTGTGCATCAATTTCAGATTCTGTCTCGATATTTTTACAGAATCCTCTAAATAATTGAGATAAAATAACGCCAGAGTTCCCTCTTGCACCCATTAATAAACCTTTAGAGAATGTTTTACCAAGTTCTCCAATATTTTGAGATAAATTATTTTCAACTTCCTCACGACCAGAAGTGATTGTTAGATTCATATTTGTCCCTGTATCTCCATCTGGAACTGGATATACATTAAGCGAATCCACTAAATCTGCATTATTAGATAAATTTTGTGCCCCTTGTATAATCATATCGGCAAATAATTTACCATTGATTTTGCTAATCATTTCACGTTATCCTCCTAAATCTTTTGGCCCGTTTGGTTTAATCTAACACCTTGTACAAAGATATTAACTGAATTCACTTTTACATTAAGCGTAGACTCTAATGTATATTTAACAGTTGACTGAACATTGTTCGCCACTTCTGAAATTTTCACACCATAACTTACTATAATATACATGTCTATATCAAGATTTCCGTTCTCTTCACGAACTTTGATGCCTCTTGCATAATTTTCATGGCCTAAAATTTCTGCGATACCATCTCTTACTTGCTGTCTAGATGCCATACCAACAATGCCGTAACATTCAACAGCTTTTCCACCTACAACTGAGGCGATGACTTCATTCGAAATATCAATTTTACCGTAATCATTTGAAATTTCTAATGTCATATTAATATTCCTCCTGAAAATAAAAGTTATGTGTTTCTTGTCTTATATAGATAAGCAATCTCTTTGCTAGTCTGCATTAATTATTATTACTAATTCATTCGAATTTTTAATGTTTAAATTTCCTATTTCTTTAAAGTATCATACTATATTACTCCACAGCTTACAATTATATCATAATTTATCAAGCGTTTCTGTATATAATTCATGATTTATATAACTATTTATTGCTAATCTTAAACAATTGTGGTATCTTAATAAAGTATATAAGTAGTGACGTGTATTTATATTTATTAAAGGAGGTACTTTCATGGGTAAACAATGTTACGTAACAGGTCGTAAAGCTTCGACTGGTAATAATCGTTCACACGCTTTAAATGCGAACAAACGCAGATGGAACGCTAACCTTCAAAAAGTTAGAATTCTTGTTGACGGAAAACCTAAAAAAGTTTGGGTTTCTGCACGTGCTTTAAAATCTGGTAAAGTTACTAGAGTTTAATAAATATAATGCACATATAAATAGTCCTTATGTGGAGGACATATTTTAAAAGAACTTAAAGGATATCCTTTAAGTTCTTTTTTTCTACAAGTCTTTACTTCTAATTTGTAACACAAGACCATTATGAATTTCTATTTTGGCATTAGGTTTTTCAACCTCATTAGAAATCGTTAATGTCGATCCCCTTACTAACTTTTCCTTTTCCAAATTATATTTAAATCCTGCCAACGTTAATACAGGTTCTCCACTCACGGGTATAAAGGAAACATATTGATATTGCGCATGTGGTGATATATTGTGCATACCAGAAGTCAATAGTATGATTTCATTTTGCTCATCTATTATTTTAAATTTGATACCTTTATTAATATATTCTGATTTCAACAAAATTTGAATGACACCCATAAAATGATCTAATCGACCACCAGTAGCACCATATATATGAATATCTTGATACCCCTCTTCAACAGCTTGAGCAACTCCTAAACCTAAATCTGTATCATCTTTTTCAGCTTTAACAGGATGAATATTCAATTGTGTTGCTAAAAGTTGACGTTCTTGATTATTAACAGAATCAAAATCCCCCACTGAGAAAACAGGGTCAATTTGATTCTGAATTAAAATCAATGCTCCCCTATCAATACCAGCCCATGTTTCTTGAGCATGATGTTGAAATAGATCTTTAGGGATATGTCTATCTGAACATAATAAATTGATTTTCATATTCAATCAGCCCTTTAACTTTTGTGTAACAGCTTGATAATCATCTTGTTTGAAGAAGTATGAACCTGTCACTAGCATCGTAGCGCCATTTTTAACGCAAATTTCGGCTGTTTCTACATTAATTCCACCATCAACTTCAATATCAAAAGTGAGTTGCTTTTCATTTTTTAAAGTATTTAATTCCAACACTTTATCCACACAATCCTCAATAAATGATTGGCCACCAAATCCAGGATTTACTGTCATAATTAAAACATAGTCCACTGCATTGATAATAGGTAAAATTTGGCTCACGGGTGTTCCCGGATTAATCACTACGCCTGCTTTTTTCCCTTTATTCTTAATTTGTTCGATAGCTCTATGGATATGTGCAGTCGCTTCTAAATGCACAGAAATTAAGTCTGCACCATGATCTGCAAAAAGTTCAATATACTGTTCTGGATTTTCAATCATCAAATGAACATCAATTGGTAACTTTGATTGTTGTCGCACAGCGTCTAAAATAGGTATGCCAATTGAAATATTTGGCACAAATTGTCCATCCATTACATCGAAATGTAAGCCATCTACACCTGCTTCTTCCAATTTAACTAATTCATCCTTTAAATTTAAAAAATCTACTGATAATAATGAAGGTAATACTTTTGTCATTTAATATCGTACCTTTCTTTCTGAAATTTCATTGAATAACTGTAAATAATGTTCATATCTAAATTGAGCAATATTCCCAACATCTAATTCTTCTTTGACTTTACATTTCGGTTCCTTTAAATGATTACAATTACGGAACTTACATTGTGTGCCATATTGTGCGATTTCGATGAAGTAATCTTTAAGTTCATCTTTATCAATATGATCAAAATCTAATGCGCTAAATCCAGGTGTATCTGCAATAAACCCATTAACTGTTTCGTGAAGTTCAACATGTCTTGTTGTATGTTTACCACGATTCAAAGATTTTGAAATATCGTTTGTATCAAGATTTAGTTCTGGTTTAAAACGATTTAAAAAGGTTGATTTACCCACACCAGATTGACCACTTAATACAATCAAACCCTTTCCCCATTCTTGTACCAAAGCATATTGATCGTCATTAATACCAACAAATTGAGTTGAATAACCTATTTCTTCATATATAGCTAAATAACTATTGATTTTTTCAATTTGATTATCGTCAGCCATATCTTTTTTAGTAACTAATATTCTAGTATCTAAGCCATAAGAATGTGCTATGACTAAGAATCTATCTAACAATTGAGTAGAAAACTGTGGTTCAACTGCACTCATGACTATAACTAATGTATCTATATTACTGACAGGTGGTCGTTTTAAAGCATTCTCTCTTTCATGAACATGTTGGATGTAACCTTCCGTTTCATTTTGAACATCAAAGTCAACAATATCGCCAACGATTGGTGAAAATTTCTTTTTTCTAAATAAGCCACGAGGCTTGGTATTATACATTGTGCCATTCACATCAACTTGATAAACACCACTTATCAATTTTACAATTCGACCAGTCTTCAAAAGGACACCTCTCAATTTTATTTTACTGTTATTAGTATATCAAAATCATAACTATTTATATATCTTTCTATATATAAAAAGACGGTGAGTATTATTTTCAACTCACCGTCTGACCTGTAGTACTATATTGTATAGATTTAATCATCATATCCTACATCTTTATCTGCAACAACTTTATTATCTACTCTGATAGTATAACCAGCTGTTTTGCCTTTTTCGATTTTCATTGGAATATTGATAGATTTATTATCTTTGATTTCAAAGGATTGTATAGCCTCAGAACCATCATTATCTTTATCTCGAATATAAACTTCTACTTTTTGGCTTTTTCCTTTTTTACCAGAATAAGGTACTTCAACAGATTCATTGTAATTTTTTATGCCTTTTGCTGATGAATCCTCTGAATCATCTTCCTTAGATTTATCGTCATCAGAATCTGATTCTTTCCCCTTTGAAACGACTAATGAGATAGTAGAACCTTCATCAATAGATTTACTCTTAGGTGATTGTGAAATAACATTGTTCTTTTTCACACTATCACTATACGTTTCAGAAAACTTTACTTTAAACCCTTTTGATTCAAGTTCTTTTTTAGCTGTAGAATATGATTTGTTTTCATAATTACTAACATAAACTTGTCTGACACCAAGTGATTCATAAATCTTTATATTATGATCATTTAATTTCACTTGTTTGTTAGCAGCAACATTTTGGTTAGCAATATAACCTTTTGGCGTATTCGCATTATAGGTTTGTTCAACAGCAACATCTTTAAGCCCTAATTTTTCAAGTTTATTCAAGGCTTCATTTTTTGATAATCCAACGACACTTGGCATTTTGACTGTTTCAGGTCCTTTTGATAAAACAATATCAATTTTGTCACCACGTTCTACACGTTCCCCTTTACCTGGACGTGACTTAATAACTTGGTTTTCAGGATATTTATTACTATAATCTCTCGAAATATCTCCAAGTTTTAATTGGTGATTTTTTAATATTTTCTCAGCTTGTTTTTCAGTTTTTCCTGATACATTTGGCATTTCCTCATATTTACTACCGAATACAGCCATGCTGATAAAGGCAATCAAACCAATCAACAATAATGCGAAAATAAACGCAAATAAAAATTTCTTTTTCTTAGAACTTTTTTTACGAGGTGGCTCATAAATTGGACTTTCCATACTTTGAAATTGTTGATGGTTGACTTTTTGATCCATAATTGGAATTTGCATCGTCTCTTCAATGCTTTTTTCTTTTGGTGTATCATCTATTTTTTTAGAAATTTCATCCTTCGAAAACGACATTGTCTTTGTTTTCGTTTGATCTAACTCATATTTTTCTTCATTTGAACGATTTTCGTGTAGCGCACTACTTAAATCATCACGCATTTGTTGAATGGTACGATATCTATCTGCTCTATCTTTTTCCGTTGCTTTAAGTACAACGTTACTCAAAGCTTGTGGTACCTCTTCACGTTTTTCAGTAGTGATATTGGGAATCGTGTCCTGAATATGCTTAATGGCGATACTTACTGCTGTTTCACCATTAAATGGCGGTTCACCAACAAGCATTTCATAGAGTACAATACCTATTGAATAAATGTCAGTACCTTCATTAGTCGATTCACCTTTAGCTTGTTCAGGTGATAAGTATTGTACCGTCCCGAGCACATGGTTAGTTTGTGTCAATGATGTTTCACTAATCGCTTTAGCAATTCCAAAATCAAAGATTTTAAGTGTTTTATTTTTATCTATGAGTATATTTTGCGGTTTAATATCCCTATGTACAATTCTATTATCATGTGCATGTTTGATACCTTCAAGAATTTGTTGGGCAAATTGAATTGCTGTCTCTATACTTAAAGGTCCATGATTTTGAATATATTCAGACAATGTTGGCCCTTCTATATATTCCATCACTAAAAAGTAACAGTCGTCCTCTTCAGCTACATCATACATGCTCACAATATTTTTATGTGCCAATTGTGATGAATTATGCACTTCTCTTTCAAATCGACGTAGTGTTTCTTCCTTTTCTCTTGGAGGTATGGAAATCGCTTTGATAGCTACCTTGCGTTTAAGAATAAGATCTTCAGCAAGATACACAATGCTCATGCCACCTCCGCCAAGTTTATCGATGACTTTGTAGCGTTCGTCAATCAGTTTATCGATCATACTCTATCACCTTCGATAGCAGATAAGATAAAACTGATATTATCTTTTGAATCATGTGCGAATGCTATACGCATGATACGCTCACCATGATCTTCTAAAGAGGCGTCTTGTTTTAATTCCTCTTGAATTTCCTCATTTCTAACATAATCTGTTAATCCATCAGAGCATAATAGTAAGAAGTCATAAAAATTTAAGCGCTTAATAAATAAGTCTGGTGACACGCGTTTATCAGTGCCCATAACTTTTGTAATAATATTTCTTTGTGGGTGACGGTATGCTTCTTCTTCTGTGATTTGACCTGTCATCACTAAATGATTGACAAAGGAGTGATCACTTGTAATTTGATCGATTTGCCTACTGTTTATAACATATGCACGAGAATCACCCACATTGGCAACGACAACTGTTTTATCAAATACTAATGCACAAACACAAGTCGTTCCCATACCATAATAATTTGGATTTTCTTGAGCACAATTGTACAAATCAAAATTAATATCTTTAATATTTGTACGCAACCATTCTTCAGCTTGATGTTCTTCTATTAAGTTTTCTGATTCAAAACGTTTTTGTAGCTCATAAGTAACAAACTGACTTGCAATTTCACCAGCTCTATGACCACCCATACCATCACACAAAACTAGCATTTGTTGGTTGGTTTGGTTATAAAAAATACCACCTGCATCTTCATTCTTATCTCTATGTTGTCCAGTATCAGTGAAAAATTGTGCATTTAGCATTGCTCTTACCTCGTTTCTACTTGTCGTTCCTTCGCTCTTAATTGACCACATGCTGCATCAATATCTGACCCTTGTTCACGTCTTATTGTAGCATTGATACCTAATCGTTTTAACTCTTTTTCAAATTTAAAAATGTCATCTTTAGGTGTTTTAACATAATTTCTTTCTGGAACATGGTTCACAGGTATTAAATTCACGTGACAATTTAACCCTTTAATGAGATGCGCTAAATCTCTTGCATGTTCCAATTGATCATTCACACCGCCGAATAAGCCATATTCAAATGTAATTCGTCGATTCGTCTTCTCTTGATAATATTCAATGGCTTCCATTAACTTTTCAACATTATATGCTCTGTTAATCGGCATTAATCTTGAACGCACTTCATCTTTTGCGCCATGTAAACTAACGGCAAAGTTAATTTGAATATCTTCCTCTGCGAAATCATAGATTCTAGGAATAATACCTGATGTTGATACAGTAATATGACGTGCACCTATATTTAAACTATTATCATCATTGACAATTCGCAAGAAATCCATCATTTCGTCATAATTTTCAAATGGCTCTCCGATTCCCATAATAACGATTTGAGAGACACGCTCTTCAGTTTCATCTAACGCCTTTTGTACTGTAAGCACTTGTGAAACAATTTCACCTGCTTCTAAATTACGTTTTAATCCTCCTAATGTTGAGGCACAGAATGTACAACCGATACGACAACCTACTTGCGTTGTTACACATACAGAATTCCCATATTCATGACGCATTAATACTGTCTCAATTGTATATCCATCTTGCAATTCAAATAAGAATTTAATTGTACCGTCTCTACTTTCTTGTTTAACTACAGTAGTTAATGTTGTCATAGCAAAGTTATCTTTTAAAAGTTGTCTTAAATCTTTAGATAAATTCGTCATCTCATCAATACTATCAACACGTTTTTGGTATAACCATTCAAATATTTGTTTTGCTCTGAACTTTTGTTGGCCATGTTCGATAAGCCAATTTTGCATTTCATCATATCTTAATGAATAAATAGACTGCTTCTCAAAATCAGGAAGGAATTTATTTTTCTTTTTCTTTTTATCAGTAATCATTTTAACTTTCCTTTCTTTTAATTCTAGCGATAAAGAATCCATCTGAGTGGTAGTCTTGAGGGAATACTTGTAATGTCTTCACCATTTCCCCTGTCATTGGGTGTTGGAATGGTTCGAATTCGAAATCTTTATTTTGTTTTAAAAATGTATAGACAACATTTTCGTTTTCCATTTGTTCAATCGTACATGTTGAATAAATAATTGAGCCACCTGGCTTCACGTTATGCTTAACATTCTCCAATATTTGTAATTGCAATTCAACTAATGATTGTATAGAATTTTTCGACTGCGTGTATTTTATTTCAGGTTTATGTCTTAATACACCAAAGCCACTACAAGGTGCATCTACTAGAATCTTGTCATATTGGTTATTATAAGGTTTAGTTGCATCATGTTGATAAGCTTTAATATTTTTCAATCTAAGCTTTCTTATATTGAAATCTATTAATTTAATTTTATGGTCATGGATATCAGTTGCATCAACATGTCCCTCCGGAGATAAAATTTCGGCGATGTGACACGCTTTTCCTCCTGGTGCACTACATGCATCAAGGACTGAATCATCTCTGTTTAAGCCCATAATATGTGCAACAAACATAGAACTTTTATCTTGAATTGAAACTAAACCATCCTTAAATGCTCTTGAATTAACAATCGGTTTGCCTGAAATATGGAGACAAAATGGTAACACATCATCTCGTTCAACAGTATAATTCTCTTTCTCTAATGCACTAATAATGTTATCAATAGAACCTCTCGTAATATTTGCTCTAACAGTGGTTGCTACTGGCTCTAAAAATGACTGTGCAATTGCTTCTGTTTGCTCTAAACCGTAATGTGTTACCCAATGATCAACAAGCCATTTTGGTAAACTATATTGAATGGCGATACGTTTTTTATCATCTTGTATATCTTTAACATCAGGCAATTCACTTCTCATGATTGTACGTAGAATACCATTAACCACATTGCCGGTATAATAGCCGCCTTCTTCTTTTGCAATCTCAACCGCTTCATTAATAATGGCATGATTCGGTACCTTATCTAAATATACATATTGATAGATACTCATCCATAACAACTCACGTACCCAACCTTTTATCTTAGTTTTTAAGAAAGGCTTCAAATAAAAATCTAACGTGTATTTGCGTTTAACAGTCCCATATACAAGTTCAGTGAAAAGACCTTTATCTAAATCACTAATCTCATAAGTAGAGAGTACTTCATTGATTTCTAGATTACTATATGCACCTTCATCTAATATTGCTTGTATTGTCTCAAATGCGAGACCTCTTATCGAATTTGTCATACTAATTTCTTCCCAACTAGTGATTCTTGAACACCACTTAAATAATTTGCTACTTGCATACGTTTTTTACCGGCTAATTGTATATCAGTTAGTGCAATACATTCATCTGAAGCTGTTGCAACAACAATTGCTTTTTTAGTCGTTTCAACAATCGTTCCAGGTTCTCCTTTTTTACCAGAAACGATGTGCGCACTATATATTTTTAAATTTTTATCATCCATGATGGTATAAGCTACTGGCCAAGGAGATAAGCCACGAATATGATTATGAATTACCTGTGCATCTTGGTTCCAATTAATTTTTTCATCTTCACGACTAATATTAGAAGCAAATGAAGCTTGAGCTTCATCTTGAACAATACTATCGTTTGTACCATCTAAGATAGACGGTAAAGTTTCTTTAAGTAAATCAGCACCTAAAAAACTTAGCTTATCATGCATAGAACCAACATTATCATCTTGTTCAATTGCAATTGCACGTTGTGAAATAATATTTCCTGCATCTAATTTTTTCACCATATACATGATCGTGATTCCTGTTTCTTTTTCACCATCAATAATCGCTTGATGAATCGGAGCACCGCCACGATATTTAGGTAATAAAGATGCATGTACATTAATAGCACCTAATTTAGGTGAATCTAATAAAGATTCAGGTAAGATTTGCCCAAATGCAGCTGTAACAATTAAATCAGCATCCATGTCTAATAAAGTTTGTAATTCATCAGAATCTTTTATTTTTTCAGGTTGATATACTGGTATATCATGCTCTAATGCTACTTTTTTAACTGGTGGTGGTGTCATGACACGTTTTCTACCTACTGGTCTATCTGGTTGCGTTACTACTGCAACTACTTCTTGTTCTGCGATTAGCATTTCTAATACTTTTGTCGAAAAATCAGGTGTCCCCATAAAAATTATTTTACTCATATTCGAAATACGCCTCCATTTCTTCTTCACTTAGTATACGTTTAGCCTTTTCTGTGAAAAATATGCCATTGAGTTGATCTATCGTATGTAAAATCATTCTAGCTACATCATCATATGCTGTAAGTTCAACAGTATTCCCATTGACATCATTACTTTCTACAACAATCATTTTGCTACGTTCAACTTCACCAAACACATTTGGCAAACTGACTGACCCTTCTAAATCAGTAATGGTTTCTTCAGATTGTTTTTTTATTTTCGGGTTAATCAGTTGTAGCAATCCTTCCATTTCCATATCTACAATCGCTACTTGTTGGTTAATGCCAATTTGATTAGCACTGAGTGCAGACCCTTCCAAAGCATATAGACTATCTTCTACATCTATTAACGTTTGCTTTAATTGATCATCAAAATGTTTAACTGAATTTGCAGGTTGATTAAAAATTGGATGCTCTGATTTCACTAATTTTTTTACTGACACATTTAACGCTCCTCATTAAAATTCATCAAACCATTATAACTTAATTAGCACAAAATTGCGACCTCTCCTAATCAGACTAAAGGATGAGGTCAATGTCTTTGACTTTAATATTATATTTTATAAAATATAAATGAGTAGTATGTTTTGAAAATAGAAAAGTCTTTCAAAATCATTAATTTATTTTTTATAAAGTGAGGTGTAACCATTATGGAAGTCAATAAAGTCATTTACATTTTATTAGCCGTATTCTTAGGAAGCTTTGGAATTCATAAATTCTATGCTGGTAAAACGATGCAAGGCATCTTACACATCTTATTCTGTTGGACAGCGATTCCTCATGTATTAGCAATTATTAGTGCTATTCTAACATTATTCAAGCCTGCAGATGAAAATGGTAATGTGACAATGTAATTTAGCATTGCATTACAACCTAACAAATAAAGCCATTGTGTGTCATCTTTATGTCACACAATGGCTTTTCTATTTACATCATCATTTGCGGATTAATGTCGATTTTTAATGCTAATTTGTCTTTAACATATTGATCATGATAGTAATCGTCTAAATATTGAAGTGCTTTATGAAGTTCAGGCTCCCGTTTGTATTTAACTAAAATTTGGAAACGATATTCGTTATTAATTCTAGATAGTGCTGCAGGTGATGGTCCTAAAACAAGCGCTTGATCTGTAAGATGTTGTAATAAGATTTTATGAATATGTTTGGAAGCTTCCATTACTTTTTTCATTTCTTTATGTGAAATCGTGAAGTTAATTAAAAAGTAATACGGCGGATATTTTCCTAGTTTACGATAAGTCATCTCTTGTTCATAAAACGTTAAATAATCATTTTTCTTAACATCTTCAATAGCATAATGTTCTGGATTATACGTTTGAATAATCACTTTACCTTCTTTTTCATGTCGACCAGCACGACCTGCTACTTGTGTTAATAATTGATATGTTCGTTCACTCGCTCTGAAATCAGGTAAATTAAGCATGGTATCTGCGTTGAGTACCCCAACAAGAGTGATGTTTGGATAGTCTAGCCCTTTGGCAATCATCTGTGTTCCTAAAAGTATATCTCCTTTACCATTTTCAAAATCATTGAGTAACTTTTCATGCGCACCTTTACGTGAAGTCGTATCAACATCCATTCGAATAATTTTGGCCTGTTCAAATTCTTGTTGTAATAACTCTTCAACTCTTTGTGTTCCCGTACCAACTTGTCTAATATGTTCACTCTCACAATTAGGACATCGATTAGGTGGTGTTTCTTGATATCCACAATAGTGACATTTCAGTAGATCTGTCGTCTTATGGTAGGTTAAAGAAATATCACAGTTCGGACATTGTGGTACATGACCACAATCACGACATAACATAAATGAAGCGTAGCCTCTTCGATTTAAGAATAATACAATTTGTTCATTGTTATTTAAACAATGTTGAATCGCATCTCTTAACGTTGATGAGAACATTGAACGGTTGCCTTCAGCGAGCTCTTCGCGCATGTCCACGATATCAATTTCTGGTAATGCTTGATTATTCACTCTATGTGGTAATGCAAGTAATTGATAGACATTTTTTTCAGCACGTGCATACGATTCTAAACTTGGTGTCGCACTGCCTAATATGACTGGACAATGGTGATAACGACTTCTCCATTGAGCAATATCTCTAGCATGATATCTAGGATAATCTTCTTGCTTATATGTAGACTCGTGCTCTTCATCGATGATGATTAATCCTAAGTTTTTAAATGGTGCGAATATACTAGAGCGTGCACCGACACTAACTTGTGCACGTCCATCACGAATTTTTTGCCATTCATCGTAACGTTCTCCATTTGATAAACCTGAATGTAATACAGCAACATCATCACCAAAACGACGTTTGACTCTTAATACCATTTGAGGTGTTAAAGCAATTTCAGGTACAAGCATCATAGCTTGTTTACCTTGATTTAGAGCGGATTCAATTGCTTGTAAATAAACTTCTGTTTTACCAGAACCTGTCACACCATGTAATAAAAAGGTTCTTTCTTCGTTGGCATCTATTTTCTCTTTGATAGCATCAAAAGCACTTTGTTGGTCATGTGTTAATTGACGATTATCTTCTTTCTCAAAAATTCGATTCGCAAATGGATCTCTTTCTATTTCAGCATCATATTTTTCCAAGTATCCCTTCTTAATAAGGGTATCTAAACTTGATTTAGAGAATCCCATTTCTTCAATTTCTTTTAAAAAGACATCTCTATGACGTTCATCTAATAAGTACGCATATAAATCATATTGTTTAATCGCTTTTTCCAAATGATTAAGTATCTCATCCGGATTTCCTATTTCTGTCACTTTAACGGCACGTTGCGTTTTCTTCTTAATATTTTGCGATAAAATTGTTGTTTCTTTTATGATGTCTTGCTTTAGTAAATCATTCAACGCTTCTAAATCATCATTTTTTTGAGCATCTTTATAGAAATAATAACCTTCTTTATTAAATCGCTTTAAAAGTAATTCAGGTATATCATCACCTTTAAGAACCTCAAATGCCTTTTGATATTTAGCTTTTATTGCATTCGGTAACATCACTTCTAAAACAGATATACGTTTTGTTAAATGATAATGACTAAGCCATTCACTGAGTTCAATTAACTCAGGTGTTAGCTCTGGTTTAATATCTTGTATTTCTTTAATTTCCTTTAGCTTACTGATATCAATACCTTCATCAGGTTGACTTTGAATACTCATCACATAGCCTTGTATTGTTCTTGGTCCAAAAGGTACAATCACTCTCACACCTATTTGAACAAATGATTGCAGTCGTTCGGGAATGATATAATCAAACTTAAAGTCGACGCTTTTCGAAGGTATGTCCACAATAACCTTAGCTATCATTATTGCCACCTAGTTTCTAATTCGTCTAAAATATCGTTCGCAATTTCAACTTTTTTGCCTTTCTTAATATTGATCATATCTTGATTTTTAAAATGCATCGTTAATTCATTTTCATCTGAACTAAATCCAATTGAGTGGTCGCCTACATTATTTGAAATAATCACATCTGCATTTTTACGTTTTAATTTATCTTGTGCATACTTTTCAATATTTTGTGTTTCTGCTGCAAACCCTACTAAATATTGATGTGTTTTATGCTCACCAAGATATTTTAGTATGTCTTGTGTTCGTTTGAAATTAACAATTACATCACCATCTTGTTTTTTCATTTTATGGTCTAGAACTTCTGATGGCGTATAATCTGAGACGGCAGCCGCTTTCACAACAATATCTTGCATATCATATCGTTTAGCGGTTTCCTGAAACATCTCTTCTGCGCTTTCAACATGAATAACTTCAATACCTTCTGGATCTGCCAATTGTGTCGGACCAGTTATCAACGTAACATGTGCACCCCGTTTTTTTAGTGCATTAGCAATAGCAAATCCCATTTTCCCTGAAGATCGATTAGATACAAATCTAACTGGATCAATAACTTCAATCGTTGGCCCTGCAGTAACTAATGCATGTTTACCATTAAATGAACTTTCCACTTGAATCTCTTGTTGATGGAAATATTGATTGATGACTGAAACTATTTGTAAAGGTTCTTCCATTCGTCCTTTAGCGACATATCCACACGCTAAGTAGCCGTCTCCTGGCTCTATAAATTGATAACCATCAGCTTTGAGTGTTTCAATATTATGTTGTGTGCGCTTATTTTCATACATATGTACATTCATTGCAGGTGCAATAAACGTTTGTGTTTCTGTTGCTAATAACGTTGACGTAATCACATCGTCTGCAATACCAACACTTAACTTCGCAATTGTATTGGCAGTTGCTGGTGCGACAATAATGACATCTGCCCAATCCCCCAATGCCACATGTTGAATTTCTTGCGGGTTTTCTTCTTTAAAAGTATTTGTATATACTGGATTTTTACTTATAGACTGAAAAGCCAATGGTGTTACAAATTCTTGTGCATGATTTGAAAGCATGACACGCACTTCGTAACCAGCTTGAGTAAGTTTACTTGTTAAATCAATTGCTTTATATGCTGCAATACCGCCTGTTACTGCTAATAAAATATGTTTCATTATCTACTTCTCCTTAAAACATTCTCATTTCACTGAATTCATTTCTTTAAATGAGGATATTCACACAATTTATATTCGCATCTATGTTCAAATTTATATTAATTATACACAAATTGTCGCTAATATTAAAAAAACACACCTCATCTACATGATATATCCATCACAAGATTGTAATGAAATATCTTCAAAAAGGTGTGTCATAAAATTAGTATATGATTATCCTAAAAATTCTTGCGGGATAACTGGTGATACTTTGCCATCTGCAATTTCTTCTAATGCTTTACCAACAGGCTTAGCTGAATGATATTCAGTTTCTAAAGCTGTTTCTGGTCTTTCGTCTAATTCACGAGCTCTTTTTGCGGCAGTCGTTGCGATAAGATATTTAGATGTAATCTTACCTGTTAATTGGTTTAATGGTGGATTTAACATTATTTTTTAGCCTCCAGTATCATTTTTCTATATTTAGCTTCTATACGCTCACGTTTAAGGTGCTCAGCTTCGACAATAGACTGAATTTTATGTTTAGCTAATTCTACTTCGTCGTTTACCACTACATAATCGTATAAGTTCATCATTTCTACTTCTTTACGTGCTTCGGCAACACGGCTTTGAATTTTCTCATCTGATTCAGTGCCTCTACCAACTAAACGATCCCTTAAATCATCAAGACTTGGTGGAGCAAGGAAAATAAATAATGCTTCAGGGAATTTCTTTCTTACTTGTTTTGCACCTTCGACTTCAATTTCTAAAAATACATCATGTCCTTGGTCCATAGTATCTCTAACATATTGAACAGGCGTCCCATAGTAATTACCTACATACTCGGCATATTCAATAAATTGATCATCTTTTATTAATGCTTCAAACTCTTCTTTCGTCTTGAAAAAGTAATCTACACCATCAACTTCGCCCTCGCGCATGCTACGAGTTGTCATTGATATAGAGTACTTATACGAAGTGTTTGGATATTCAAATATTTTTTTTCTAACAGTTCCCTTACCAACACCAGAAGGACCTGAAAGAACAATTAACAATCCTTTTTCATTATCCATGCCTTACGACCTCTCTAAGCTATTCTTCTATTATTTAAATATGATATCATATTGCACTTGAAATTGTATAGAGATACTTTGAGCAGTTATCCTCATTTTTCAAATATTCAATGTTTTGAACACGATGTATGACCATTAGCACAATGCATGTTACAATAATGAGAATGAATAAAATGAAGGTGGCAGATAATTATGGCATATGATGGCCTATTTACAAAAAAGATGGTGACTTCTTTACAAGATTTAGTTACTGGACGAATCCATAAAATCAATCAACCAGAAAATGACACAATCATCATCGTTGTTCGCCAAAATCGTCAAAATCATCAATTACTTTTATCCATACATCCAAGCTTCTCTAGATTACAATTAACGAATAAAAAATATGATAATCCATTTGATCCCCCAATGTTTGCACGTGTCTTTCGTAAGCATTTAGAAGGTGGCATTATTAAATCCATTCGTCAAATTGGTAATGACCGAAGAGTTGAAATCGATGTACAAAGTAAAGATGAAATCGGTGATACGATACACCGTACAGTTATTTTAGAGATTATGGGCAAACACAGTAACTTGATCTTAGTAGATGACGAACGAAAAATTCTCGAAGGTTTTAAACATCTTACACCGAATACAAATCAATACCGTACAGTTATGCCTGGATTTAAATATGAAGCTCCACCTACACAACATAAACTTAACCCTTATGATGTATCAGGTGAAGATGTTTTAAAATATATCGATTTTAATGCAGGTAAAATTGCTAAACAGTTACTTAATACATTTGAAGGTTTTAGTCCTCTAATTACAAATGAAATTGTAAGTCGACGTCAGTTCATGACACCTGACACCTTACCAGAAGCATATGATGAAGTGATGGCTGAAACGCTTGAAGCTCCTACACCTGTATTTCATAAAAATCATCAATCAGGTAAAGAAGATTTCTATTTCATGACATTAAATCAATTTTATGATGATATGGTTACCTATGAATCACTAAATGAATTACTCGATCGTTATTATGATGCGAGAGGTGAACGTGAACGTGTCAAACAACGTGCTAACGATTTAGTTCGGTTCGTTCAACAACAACTTCATAAATATCAAAATAAATTAAGTAAATTGTTACAAGAATACGAAGGTACAAAAGATAAAGATAATTATCAACTCTATGGCGAATTAATAACCGCTAATATTTATCGTATTAAACAAGGTGATGAATCTGTAACTGTTCTTAATTATTATAATAATGAGGAAATCACTATTCCTCTCAATCCAACTAAATCTCCATCAGTTAACGCACAATATTATTACAGACAATATAATCGTATGAAGACACGTGAACATGAACTTCAACATCAATTACAATTGACTAAAGAGAATATTGATTACTTTACAGGTATCGAACAGCAACTTGAACATATTACTGTCAATGAAATTGATGATATTCGTGATGAATTAGCAGACCAAGGATTTATGAAGCAACGTAAAAATGTTAAGAAGAAGAAAAATGCTAAAATTCAATTACAATCGTATATATCATCAGATGGCGACACTATTTTAGTTGGTAAAAACAACAAACAGAATGATTACCTTACAAATAAAAAAGTACAAAAAAATCATATATGGTTCCATACCAAAGATATACCTGGTTCACACGTAGTCATACTTAACGACTCACCGTCAGAGGAAACGATTAAAGAAGCGGCGATGTTAGCCGGATATTTCTCTAAAGCTGGTAACTCTGGACAAATTCCTGTTGATTATACAGAAATTCGCCATGTGCATAAACCTTCTGGCGCTAAACCTGGATTTGTTACTTATGATAATCAAAAAACATTATATGCTACGCCTGATTACGACCATATACAAAAAATGAAATCTGACAGTTTAAATTAAATAAAGTAAAAGCACTGATTATGCATCATTAAATGCTAAAATCAGTGCTTTTTTATGTTATAGATTAATGTTTTTCTGGTAAAGCCAATTGGAAACTGACACCAAACTTATCTTGTACCCATGCAAATTCTCTATACGGAGGCATTTCTGTTTTAGGCATCAAAATGGCGCCCTCTTTTTTCAGACCGCTAAATAATCTTTCCATTTCCATAGGATCTTTAACAGTGACATAAAGTGACATCGCAGGGTTCATAGGTAATTCTTCACCATTGTTCGCATCAATAGCCATAAAAACTTGGCCATTGAGTGTAAATATTGAATGTTGGACGGTACCTGGTGTGCCTGGTCCATCTTCATCGTATTTAACCATTGTTATAATTTCACTGTCTTCAAATAAACTTGTATATAAATTGATAGCTTCTTCAGCTTGATCATTAAACATTAAAAATGTTGTTATTTTTGGTATTTCCATTTTAATCCCCCTAAAGGTATGTTTATTTTTCTTTAGTATAGTTTAACATGTGTAACGATTATTTTCTGTTATAGACCTTTTAAATCAGTGAATTCATAAAACTTTTTCAGCATATAAGTTGATAAATTTTGACTTATTATCATGAACAGTTAAAATTAAACTAAGTGAAAAGGAGGCCATAACATGACACATGTACTTATACCTTTATTAATATTAGTAATTGTTCTACTCATTGGATGGCTATTAACTAAAATATTCATTCGTTAATACAATATAGAGCGGTGTCCAATCTTTGTTTAAACACATTGACTGTACACCGCTCAACTATTATTATCACTTATTAACATGTAAATTCTCTAGAGCCTACTTACAACTCGCCTTTAACACGTAGGTTTTGCTTTGCTTTTTTAAATATATCACTTGAATGCACAAACGCATCTCGGCTCATCTCTTTCTGAAATTGAACCATCGTTGATTCATTAGTCTGAGCATCGGTGTATACATTTTCACGATAGTCCTCTTCTCTACTTAAAAATGCATTACAATGTTTTAAGGATGTATACAAATTATTATTATTGTTTTGTTTTTTCATGGTCATCCCACCTATGCTCTTATCTTATGATAAGTTATCTCTCCATTCAACTAATGTCTTAATATCATCTTCAGAAATTTCTCCTTGCTCTTTAGCAACGTCAATTAACTCATTATAATTACTTAATGTATAGAAAGGTATCTTCGCTTCATTAAATGTTTCATCAGCTTTGGCTAATCCATAAGTAAAGATAGCTACAACACCTAATACTTCTGCACCACTTTCTTTTAATGCATCTACTGCAGTTATTGAAGAACCGCCAGTTGAAATTAAGTCTTCTATAACTACGACTTTCTTACCTTCACTTTTCGCACCTTCGATTTGATTTTGCTTACCATGACTTTTACTTTTTGAACGTACATAGTTCATAGGTAATTCCATTTTTTCTGAAATATATGCAGCGTGTGGAATCCCTGCTGTCGCAGTTCCTGATATTACTTCTACATCTTCGAATTTTTCGTTAATTAATTTGATTAAACCATCTCTAATCGCATTACGTACGAGTGGATAACCTAATGTAACACGATTATCACAATAGATAGGTGATTTAATTCCTGAACTCCATGTAAATAAATCATTGGGTGAAAGTGATACTGCCTTAATATCTAATAATGCCTTTGCAATTTCTTTAGCCATTTAACCTAACCAACTTTCTTTAATAATTTGATAACTTTTAACTGGATCATCACTCTGTGTTATAGGTCGTCCAACGACAATATGTGTTGAACCTAATTGTTTTGCTTGCTCGGGAGTTGTAATACGCTTTTGGTCGTTTTGAGCGGCACCTTCTGGTCTAATACCTGGTGTAACCTTCATAAAATCTTTACCTAGTTGAGCAGTTATTAACTCCGCTTCAAGTGGTGAACATACCACACCATCTAAACCAGCTTGTTGACTTAACTTAGCATAGTTTAATACAGCCGCTTCAATTGTCGTTTGAATGTTTTGTTCTTCGTGTAACTGTGTCTCTGTAGTTGATGTTAACTGAGTCACTGCAATGATTCTGGTATGTTTATTATGTTGACGTAATCCTTTAATAGCCGCTTCCATCATTGTCTTCCCACCAGCTGCATGCACATTGACTAAATCCACATCTAGCTTCGCTAAACCTTCCATGGCTTTACTCACAGTGTTTGGAATATCATGTAATTTTAAATCCAAGAAAATACTATGTCCTCTATCTTTAATAGATTTAATCAGTTCAGGTCCGGTTTGATAGAATAATTCCATACCAACTTTAACAAATAATGGTTCATCGAATTGATCTAAAAATGCATTTACTTTATCAGCTGATTCAAAATCTAATGCAATAATTGGTAATTGTTTCATCGTGTAACTCCTTATATTGAAAGTTCTTCAACCATAGCTAAAAACTATGAATTGAAGAACTTATCTTAAAATAAATGTAGACTTTAGCTTATTTAATTGAACTTGTTTTACATATTTCTCATTGTAAATGTCATACTCTCTATAACATTTGTTAATGCACTTGCAGTATCAAGTGATGTAAGACATGGGATACCATTTTCTACCGTAGTACGACGAATTTGGAAGCCATCTCTTTCCACTTCTTTACCTTTTGTCATTGTGTTGATCACGATTTGTACATCACCATTTTGAATACGAGTGAGTAAATCATTTTCGCCACCGATTTTGCCTACAACTTCTACTGGAATATCATTTTGATTTAATTTTTCAGCAGTCCCTTTAGTGGCTAAAATCTTATAACCGACTTCATTAAGACGATGCGCAATTTTAACAATTTCTTCTTTATCTTTATCACTTACAGTCATCAATACAGTTCCATGGTCTTTAACTTCAAATCCACTACCTGTTAACCCTTTGTATAGCGCTTTTTCTAATGTTTGATCTTTACCCATTACTTCACCAGTTGATTTCATCTCAGGTCCTAAAGTGATATCAACATTTTTCAATTTATTAAAGCTGAATACTGGTGCTTTAACAAATACCCCTTCTGAATACGGTTGAATACCTTCTTTATAACCAAGTGAAGATAATTTTGTACCCATAATGGCTTGCATTGCGAGTTGAGCCATTTGAATATCAGTGATTTTACTTAAGAATGGTACAGTACGACTTGAACGAGGGTTTACTTCTAAAACATAAACACCGTCATGTGCAATCACAAACTGAATGTTAATTAATCCAACGATATTCAAGCCTTTCGCTAGTCGAATCGTATAATCTTCTAATGTCTCAATTTCTTCTTGAGATAATGTTTGAGGTGGATATACTGCGATAGAATCACCACTATGGACACCTGCACGTTCAATATGTTCCATAATACCTGGAATAATTACTGTTTCACCATCTGAGATAGCATCGACTTCGATTTCTTTACCAGTTAAGTATCTATCAACTAACACTGGATGTTCTGGGCTAGCTTTAACTGCTTGTGTCATATAGTTTTCTAATTCTTTATCATTATCAACAATTTCCATTGCACGGCCACCAAGTACATATGAAGGTCTTACAACAACTGGGTAACCAATATTACGTGCATTTTCTAATGCTTCTTTTGGTGAAGTCGCAGTTTTACCTTGAGGTTGCGGTACGTCAATCGTATGCAATAACGCTTCAAATTCTTTTCTATCTTCAGCTCTGTTTAAATCTTCTAAAGATGTTCCTAGAATTTGCACGCCATGTTTAGCTAATTTATCTGCTAAATTAATAGCTGTTTGTCCTCCAAATTGTACAACGACACCTTTTGGTTGTTCTAGATTAATGATACTCATCACATCTTCTTCAGTAAGAGGTTCAAAGTATAATTTATCTGAAATAGAGAAGTCAGTTGATACTGTTTCTGGGTTATTATTGACAATAATTGCTTCATATCCAGCATTTTGAATTGCCCACACAGCATGTACTGTTGCATAGTCAAATTCAACCCCTTGCCCTATACGAATAGGACCTGAACCTAAAACTAAAATTTTCTCTTTGTCTGTAACAATGGATTCATTTTCAGTTTCATAGGTACCATAATAATATGGTGTTGTTGATTCGAATTCAGCCGCACATGTATCTACCATTTTGTATACTGGCGTAATATTGTTGTTAATTCTCAATTGATAGACGTCTTCTTCTGTCATATCAAATCGATGAGCAATGACTTTGTCACTGAAACCATAATCTTTAGCATATTTAAGATATTCTAAATCGCCTTGATGTGCTTTTAATTCATGTTCAATATTAATAATATTCTGGAATTTATTTAAGAAGAAATAGTCAATTTTAGTCATATTATGAATTTCTTCTAGTGTTGTACCACGACGAATGGCTTCACCGATGAAGAATAATCTTTCGTCATCCTGATGACTAATTCTTTCTTTAATGTAATCCAAATCAAAACTTTCTCCATTTGGTAATCCTAAGTGATGCACACCATATTCTAATGAACGAATTGCTTTGAGTAATGATTCTTCGTAGGTACGGCCGATTGCCATTACTTCACCTGTTGCTTTCATTTGTGTGCCTAATTCGCGTTCACCTTTTTCAAATTTATCAAATGGGAAACGTGGAATTTTAGAGATTACATAATCCAATGTCGGTTCAAATGCTGCATATGAAGTACCTGTAATTGGGTTTAACATTTCATCTAATGTTAATCCAACAGCAATCTTTGCAGCTAGTTTGGCAATTGGATAACCTGTTGCTTTAGATGCTAATGCTGATGAACGAGATACACGTGGATTGACTTCAATAATATAGTAATTAAATGAATCTGGATCTAACGCTAACTGAACATTACATCCACCTTCGATGCCTAAAGCTCGAATAACTTTTAATGAAACGTCTCTTAGCATTTGGTATTCCACGTCTGATAATGTTTGACTTGGTGCAACCACAATGGAATCACCTGTATGGATACCCACTGGGTCAATGTTTTCCATATTACATACTACAATGGCATTATCATTTTTATCACGCATAACTTCATATTCAATTTCTTTAAAACCTGCAATTGATTTTTCAATTAAACATTGTGTAGCTGGACTATAATGTAAACCATTTGTTACAACTTCTTTTAAATCATCATCGTTATAGCAAATACCGCCACCTGTACCACCCATTGTAAAGGCTGGTCGAACGATTAATGGATAACCCACTTCTTCTTTAAATTTAAAAGCTTGTTCAACTGTATTTACAATATCACTTTCTGGTACAGGAACATCTAAATCATTCATCAATGTTCTAAATAGTTCACGGTCTTCAGCTTGTTGAATTGATTCTAATTCAGTTCCCAGTAGTTTCACATTATTAGCAGCTAATACACCACTGTCATGTAACTGAATTGCCATATTTAAACCTGTTTGACCACCTAAAGTTGGTAACAAAGCATCAGGTTGTTCTTTACGAATGATACGTGCGATAAAATCATGTGTTAAAGGTTCAATATATACTTTATCTGCAATTTCTTTATCAGTCATAATTGTAGCTGGGTTAGAGTTAACCAAGATCACTCTATACCCTTCTTCTTTAAGTGCAAGACAGGCTTGAGTTCCTGCATAATCAAATTCCGCAGCTTGGCCAATAATAATTGGGCCCGATCCTAATACTAAAATTGTTTGAATATCGTTACGCTTAGGCATTTATATTACGCTCCTTTTCGATGAACTCATTCATCATAGTAATAAACTCGTCAAATAAATAATTAGAATCACTTGGACCTGGTCTTGCTTCTGGATGATACTGAACTGAAAAGGCAGGTAACGTTTTATGTCTTAAGCCTTCAACAGTACCATCATTTAATGCAATATGAGTGACTTCTAAGTCTGTATTTTCTAATGAATCTCGGTCAATTGAATAACCGTGGTTTTGACTTGTAATGTCGACTTTACCTGTTCTTAAGTTTTTAACAGGGTGGTTGGCACCTCTATGTCCAAACTTCATTTTGAATGATGTAGCACCTTGAGATAAAGCAAATAATTGATGGCCTAGGCAAATACCAAAGAATGGAATTTTGCCAAGAATACCGTTAATCATTTTCACAGCAACATCAATTTCTTCTGGATCTCCAGGACCATTAGATAGCATTACACCGTCTGGAGACATTTTGATGATTTCTTCTGCAGATGTGTTATAAGGTACAACAGTCACATTACAACCACGCATGTTTAACTCTCGAACGATATTTTGTTTTTTACCAAAGTCGAGTAAGACAACACTTAAATCTGAACCTGTAGAAACATAAGGTGTTTTTGTAGAAACTGTCGATACTTCATCTCTAGGTAATTCAGTCGTTTTTAAATGTTGGACTAAGCTTTCAATGTCAGCTTTGTTATCTGTGAATCCGGCTCTTAATACACCGTGTTGACGAATCTTACGGGTAATACTTCTTGTATCTACCCCTGAGATACCTGGTATTTGGTATTGTACTAATACTTCGTGTAAAGTCTTTTGATTACGAAAATTACTAGGATGTGTACTTGCTTCTTTCACAACAACACCATTCAATGTTGGAGTTAAAGATTCAAAATCATCTCTATTGATACCGTAATTTCCAATTAATGGGTACGTAAATGTAATAATTTGACCCGTATATGATGGATCCGAAATCGTTTCTTGATAACCTGTCATAGCTGTATTAAATACAATTTCGCCAATTGAAAGTTCATCTGAACCTAATTGATACCCTTCATAATAAGAGCCGTCTTCAAATACTAGATAACGTTTTGAAAGCATCTATTTTTCCTCCTTAAATACTACTTCACCTTTAACCATTGTTAATACCGGATGTCCGAATACTTTTTCACCAATAAATGGTGTGTTGTCAGCTTTAGATAAGAAATCTTCACTTTTAATTTCTTTTTCATTTTCTAAATCAATAATTGTGATGTCTGCGTAACTATCTTTATGCAATTTACCATAATTAAGATTAAAGATAGTTGCCGGTTTAATTGTTAAGTAATCGATTAATTGTTTTAATGACCAATTACCATTTCTAACAAAGTGCGTATATAATAATGGGAATGCAGTTTCACTGCCTACAATACCGAATGGTGCTTTTGTCATTGGTTGTTCTTTTTCTTCTTTCGCATGAGGTGCATGATCAGTTGCGATACAATCAATTGTTCCATCTAATAAACCTTCTAATAATGCATCACGATCTTCTGTACTTCTTAATGGTGGATTCATTTTGTAATTTGCATCATCACCTGGCACATCATTTTCAGTTAATAATAAGTGATGAGGTGTTACTTCTGCAGTTACATGAATGCCTGCTTTTTTAGCGTCACGAATGACACGAACACTTTCTTTAGTAGAAACATGACATACATGGTAATGACAACCTGTCGCTTCTGCTAATAGAACGTCTCGGGCAATTTGAACTGATTCACATACATTTGGGATACCTGGAATACCTAATTCCTCACTACGTTTACCTTTGTGCATAGCACCACCGTATATTAAACTATTATCTTCACAATGTGCTACGATAGGTTTTTTCACTTTTGCTGCTTGTTTCATAGCAGCATACATCATACTTGCTTGTTGTACACCAACGCCATCATCAGTAAAGGCAAACACACCTTCATCTGCTAAAGCTTGGAAATCTACTAACTCTTTACCTGCTTGTCTAGTTGTAATAGAAGCGTATGGTAAGACACGAATTTGTGCTGAATCTTTGATTTTTTCTCTTAACGCTCTTATATTTTCCACTGAATCTGGTACTGGTCTTGTATTTGGCATTGGACAGATAGTTGTAAAACCACCTCTTGCAGCTGCTTTCGTACCAGTTTCAATTGTTTCTTTATGTTCTCCACCTGGTTCACGTAAATGTACATGAACATCTACAAATCCAGGCGCGATTAAATTTCCTTTAGCATCTATAACTTCAATATTTTCAGATGAAGAATCAATTTTACTGCTAATCGTTTTAATTCTTTTACCGTTAATAAGAATATCCGTATTTTTTAATTTTCCATTTTTTATAATTTTACCGTTCTTAATTAGTTTCATGATTTAAATACCCCTTCCTTATTTTAAAAGCTCATCAATGACTGCCATTCTTAAATACATGCCATTTTCCATTTGTTTAAAGATGCGTGATTGAGGTGCCTCTACTAGGTCACTTTCAATTTCAACACCTCTATTGACTGGAGCTGGATGCATGACAATAGCTTCTTTCTTTAATTTATCATATCTTTCCTTAGTTAACCCATATTGTTGATGATAATTTTCAGCTTCAAAGTTAGCTTTTCCTGTAATACCGTGTCTTTCGTGCTGAACTCTAAGTAACATCACAATATCAACTTTTCCAATCACATCATCAATGTTAACGTATGATGCTTCTATTGTATCATCTACCCATTCATCAGGACTCGCGAACATGACATTTGCACCTAAAGCTTTTAAACTATGGAAATTACTTCTAGCAACACGTGAATTTTTAATATCACCACAAATTAATACGTTTAAACCTTCGAATTTTCCATATTCTTCATAAATAGTCATTAAATCAAGTAGGCTTTGAGTCGGGTGTTGTCCACTACCATCACCACCATTGGCAATAGGTATATTTAGTCCTTCCAAATCGTCATAATATGCATTTTGAGAGTGTCTGATTACTAACAAGTTTACACCAATACTTTCTAATGTCTTACAAGTATCATATAGTGATTCTCCTTTTTGTACAGACGACGTACTCGTTTCAAAATTAACTAAATTCAATCCAAGTTTTTGTTCGGCAACTTCAAAACTACATTTTGTTCTTGTTGAATTTTCAAAGAACAAATTAGCTACAAAATGATTTTTGTATTGTGGTACATTAACTTCTCCAGATTTAAACTGACTTGCTTTTTTGACTAAGCTATAAATTTCATCGTTTGATAAATCTTCCATTGATAATAAATGTTCCATTGTTTGCCTCCTCAGAATATCTAACTATTTTTTAGGTAAGATTAAATTTAAGATAATGCCTGATAAAGCTGATAATGCCATTCCTTCAAGTTGTAAGTTAACGCCGATACCTTTTAAATTGATTAATAAATTTCCTATTCCAATAACTAAGATGACTGATGCAATCACTAAGTTTCTATTGTTAGCAAAATCAACGTTGCTTTCTACAATCATTCTTAAACCACTTGCTGCGATAATGCCAAATAATAATATTGACACGCCACCCATAACCGGTGTTGGTATGGAAGAAATAAGTGCTGTAAATTTACCAATGAATGCAAGTACGATTGCGATGACTGCAGCACCACCAATGACATAGATACTGTAAATTTTCGTGATCGCTAATACACCAATGTTTTCACCATAAGTTGTACTTGGTGGTCCACCTATAATACTTGCAACCATTGTTGATACACCGTCACCTATGATTGATTTATCTAAACCTGGATCTTTAAAGAAGTTTTTACCTACAATTTTGTTGATTACCATTTGATGTCCGATGTGCTCACTGACAGTTACAAATACAACTGGAATCATGACAAGCACTAATCCTAAATGGAAGGAAGGTACATAATCTTTAAATGGTAAGTAAATATCCGGGAATGCTAACCATTTTGCTTTTGCAATCGGTGCAAATTTAACCAATCCCATAAAGATAGAGACGATATAACCCACTATGATCCCTATTAATACAGGAATTAATGATAAGAATCCTTTGAAGAATCCTTGTACAACGATTGTTACAATCAGCGTAATTAATGCAACGACTAAATAGCTTAAGTTATAACCTTTCATGTCTGCAGAATTTTCATACATTGCCATGTTAACTGCAGTTGGTGCAAGGCTTAATCCAATGACCATAATGACAGGTCCAACTACAACTGGTGGTAATAAGTGCATCAACCAACCTGTCCCACTAAAACGGATTAAGAAACCAATAATGACGTACATTAAACCACTCATGAAGAGTGCGACTAACATGTCTCCTAAACTATGTGTACTTAATCCCGTAATGATAGGTGTGATAAATGCAAAGCTAGATCCCAAATATGCTGGAATTTTAGCTTTGGTAATAAGTATGTATAACAAAGTTCCAATTCCTGATGCTAATAATGCTGCTGAAATAGGCAGTCCGGTTAAAAATGGTACAAGTACTGTCGATCCAAACATTGCAAATAAGTGTTGCAAGCTTAAAAACGCCCACTGTGCTGGCTTTGGTTTGTCTTGTACATCTAATACTGGTTGTACCGTTCTTTCAAACATTTGTTCATTTTCCATGGTGATTCATTTCCTTTCATAAAAAAATCTCTTTACATACAGTTATGCAAAGAGACTAAAGCGAATGATATGAAGTATTTAAGCTATTTAAATACAGTAGTTAACATAATAATTCTATTGTAACTACTTTGCTCATATATTCATTTCACCTTTTTCAGTCTCTCGTACTGCTTTAAAAGGGATATTATTCTATTATAACTGCATTAGTTGAATCCTTTTCAGTTAAGTACACTTTAACGGATTCATCGCGTGCAGTTGGTATATTTTTTCCTACAAAATCTGCGCGAATTGGAAGCTCTCTGTGGCCTCGATCAACTAGCGTAGCTAATCCAATTTTAATTGGTCTCTCATGTAATAAGATGGCATCTAATGACGCTCTAACCGTTCTTCCAGTGTATAAGACGTCATCAATGATAATAACAACTTTTCCTGTAATATCTACATCTATTTCAAAAGCTTTGTCGAATGATTGCTTCGAAACATGATCGATATCATCACGGAATTGTGTAATATCAATTGTGCCTGTTGTTACAAGTTGTTGCTCTATCATATTTATTTTTTCTTGAATACGATAAGCTAAATATGCACCACGTGTTTTAATGCCTAGTAATACCAAATTCTCAGTACCTTTGTTATACTCTAATATTTCATGTGCAATTCGAGTAACTGTACGTTGAATTGCTGCTTCATCCATTATGATACGTTCAGACATTGTCTCACCTCTATCTCTTATTCATATCAAAAAAACCTCACGTCTTTAACAAAGACATGAGGTTGATATATAGATAATGCGTGATATCAATTTAGCCCTAGTGTAACTAAACAATATTCCACACATATTCTTAACTGTTTGTTATGCAATCATTCAATGATTGATCGCTAGTTATCATCTCATTAAATTAATAACAATCATGTATATCAGTATCATTTTCATGTCTTTGAAGCCTCTCTGGACTTATCTTTAAAGACTACTTTTATAATTAAACTGTTATTAGTTTAATCCTAAAGTTGCAAATAGTCAACGTCTTTTCTAATAAAATACTTGATTGATTAACATTTTTTAAATGTTTACTATATTATGCCATTTGCATCGCTAGCGGTATTTTATTTAATCACAGAATTGGTACGTTTTTTTATATTTTTATAATACAAAAGCATAACTAAAGTATTTGCAATTGCGATACTGATAATCATTACATCTTGATAACCATTAAAAAACATACTTATGATAAATGATAAAACCAACAGTATTGCGCCGATTATAATATATTTGATGTTTTTAAGTTCTTTATGAAAATATGTCGTATTAATCCAAACACCAATATAAAATAATAAAATACTATCATGCATCATACAGATTTCAAACTTTGAACTTAACTGATGAGAGTCACTAAAAATAACAGCAGCATTTAATATACCTAATGCGATATTAATTAATAAGTGTGTATAAACGAGTTGGAAACCAATAGTCGTTTGATGTAAATTAATATGACTTTCAGTCACTAACCAATATGTTCCGAATAAACTTACAACGATTAAAAATTGAAATATATAAATATAATTGAAATGCTCAATACTAAATATAGATGTTAAACCAACTAAAACCTCACCAAATATAATAATCGTCAACAACGAGAATCTTTCAACTAAATGTGATAAATTCACAGGTGATTGATATAAATATTTTCGGTATGGAATCAAGCCTGTTGAAGCAATAAATAATCCTAAAAACCCTGGAATATAATGAATACTTTTTGGTAATACAAGAGATACTAATGAAAGGATTGCAACGATTAATGCAACAATTGCAAATGCCTGACACGTTTTATAATCAGATTTATGCTTTGTTTTATTTAAATGTAAACTATATTGAATACTTATACTCAAATATAGAATTCCAATACATAGAAAGAATGGAAAGAATGTTTTTTCGAAATCAGGATATAAACTATTTGATAAAAATACTAATACAAACAAGTTAAACATCATAAATATGACATCTTTAGTTGTCGTTTCTCCAAATCTATTTGTATAAAATGTTTGATGCGACCATAATATCCATAAAAACACACTCATAATGATATACTTTAAAAATAATTCAGATGATATAGTCCCCCCATGTACATTTAAAATGACATGTGCCATCTTCTGCATTGCATAAACAAATATTAAATCAAAAAATAATTCATGAAATCCCGCACTTTTCTCTTGTAAATGTCGAGGTTGATACGATGTTTCCATTTAGTTTGTTCCTACTTTCACTTTGTTTTCAACATATCATAGCATATTACATGTTATGTTCATATATTTTATTCTATAGAACCTATAACTCATTTTATGATTACTCTATAAATGAACTTCCTACATTATTTAACATATTTCTTTTGATTATAAAAAAGCCCCTAAATGACAATGGGATATCATTTAAGAGCTGTGATAGTATTTATTATTTTTATGCCATTTTCTAGGCATCTCTTTTTCTAATATCGGCTAATAAATCTTCAAATTCTTGAGGTAACTCTGCTGTTCTTTCAATATATTCATGAGTAACTGGATGCTCAAATCCTATTACACCTGCATGTAAGGCTTGTCCGCCAATATCTAATGTTTTTTTAGGACCATATTTAGGGTCTCCAACTAATGGGAAACCGATATATTTCATATGCACACGAATTTGGTGCGTACGGCCTGTTTCGAGTTCACATTCTATTAAAGTATAATCTTTAAAATGTTCTAAAACGTTAAAATGTGTTACTGCTTCTTTTCCATCATCTACTACTGCCATCGCTTGACGGTCTTTTTTATTACGTCCAATAGGTGCATCCACTGTTCCATAGTCATGTGGAATATTACCATGAACTAATGCAACATATTTACGCTTAACTGATTTAGCCATTAATTGTTCAACTAAACCACGGTGTGCAATGTCATTTTTAGCAACCATCAATAAACCAGATGTATCCATATCAATACGATGCACGATACCTGGACGAATTTCACCGTTAATACCAGATAAATTTTTAATTTGATACATCAACCCATTAACTAACGTACCAGTGTAATGGCCTGGTGATGGATGAACTACCATCCCTTTTGGTTTATAAACAATAGCTACATCATCATCTTCATAATATATATCAAGATTTAAATTTTCCGGTGTGATATCTGCATCAACGACTTCTTGTTCAGTCACAACGATATTGTCATTTTGCTTCACTTTATAATTGGGTTTGACCACTTTGTCATTAACTTTCACAAGATCTTCTTTAATCCAATCTTGAATTTGGCTACGTGACCAATCACTATTTAATTCTGGTAATACTTTATCTAATCTCTGTCCAACATGATTACTATCTGTAATCGTATATTCATACGTTTCCATAATCAGACCTCCTAACCTTTATTTGTTGTATCTTTAAGTAGTGCAATAATGACTAACATCACACCAATTGTTAAACTTGAATCGGCTACATTGAAGATAGGAAAATCATATCCAAAAATATTTGTATCAATAAAATCAACAACTTCTCCATTTAATAAACGATCAATGAAATTTCCTAAAGCACCTGCAAATAATAAACTTATCGCTAACTGCATAAATAAATTATATTGCGCTTCTTTTATAAAGAACAATACGAGCACAATTAAAATAATCACTGTAATAATATAAAAGAAGAACATTTTACCGCTTAATATTCCCCAAGCAGCACCATTATTTCTATGTGACGTTATATTTAAAAAATTGGGTATCACTTCGTAAGAATCGCCTATTTTCATTGAACTAGCAATAATCCATTTTGTCACTTGGTCAATGACTATGATTAAAAAGGCTACGAGTAATGAAATACCGACATAATATTTCTTTTTCATTCATGTTCCTCCATTCAGAACCATTCATCACTTTTTACAACAACTTTCATTATATCTTAAACAAGAGTATAAAAACAGGTTAGCTTCATAATAAATATTTGCTAAAACATATAGGAGTAAGACAGAAATAATAAAGAAACACTAATCATTTATGATGTAGTGGTTCTTAAGCATTAGCCGCAGCTAATATGTACTTTAAAATAGAAATACATGAGTGAAACTCATGCATAAGAAATACTAATTTCTAAAGAAAAAGTATTTCTTTATCGTTGTCCATCCCCAACTTGCATTGTCTGTAGATTTTCTTTTCGAAATTCTCTATGTTTGGGGCCCGTCCCCACGGCAAGGTTGACTAGAAACGAAAAAGCTTGGTACATTAGACCGTCTTTGTAATTTATTACTTAGACGGTTTTATGCATGAACTTTAGTTCATGTATACCTCTAAAGCTTAATTTGAACACATGAGTCAATACTCATGTGTAAGTCACCTACAGCCTATATATGAATGTAACTTGAAATATATTAATATCCTAGCCTGCACTCATTTCATCATTAGGATATATGTTGATTTTCTTTGGGATGAATATATTGATATTGATCAACGTCATTCGCTGGTATAGTTCTATTTGATATTTCATATGGCTTTTTAAAATTCATTTCTGAAATGTATAATGATTGATCCTCGTTCACTTTTTCAATATAGGCTACATGACCATATTTCCCTTCAGTCGTCTGTAAAATCGAACCTTCTTTAGGATGTTGATTGACTTTATATTGATCTTTTTTAGCATTTTTCGCCCAATCTTTAGCGTCATGCCAAGAGTTTGCAATTTGATGATGGTCTTCTCTCACCTTATCGAAAACATAATATGTACATTGTCCTTTTTGATACGTATTATATTTCATCGGATTAAAATCGAATAAATGATTTTTAGGTTCAGTCATATCTTGATTATTCAAACCATCAAAAATTGCTGCTAGTGTTAGGCTAATCGTAATAAATAACATCCAAACAATACTTTTCTTCACTTCATCACGCTTCTTTTATAAAATTAAATCTAAAGTATATCCCATCTGGTCCTTTGATATTTAAATGTGTCGTTTCAGGATAATGAAAGTCTACAAGCGCTAAGCCATAAGAATGTGCATTATCCACCCGTTTTGTTCCAGAAATCCATTGATTTAGTGCTAAATGATGATGATAATGTTGTGAGGATAAAAAGAGCGAGTAATCATCCATATATGCAGATTCTTCCAAACCAAAATAATTGAAATAGTATGGTTTAACTTCAGAAATACGAATCGACTTCAAATGCAAGGTACCTATTTTTGCGTCATCTGGTATACCATGCCATTTTTCATCTGATACTTCATTTAATAAACGTGGTACATTAATTGGTACGATATTAAGTAACACTTTGTCATCTTCATAATGCCATTCTTCATAATCTTGATCGACATAGAACTTCAAACCATTTCCTTCTGGATCTTCGATAAATAGAGATGTGGCTACACTTTGTTCCCCACCATTTACCGGGATTTCATAGTCGCTTAATTGTACTAACAAATCAGCTAAATCCGATAATGAAGGCAGCATAATGCCTATATTGAATAACCCAGCTTCTGACATTAGAGGTTCTCTACCATTAGCAATTTCATTTAAAGTAATAAAATGGTTTGACATGCCCACTTCATATTGAATACTTGTCATCGTTTCATTGACAATATTAAATCCTAAAATCTGTTCGTAAAATGGTTTGAGCGCATCTTTATCTCTCACATTAATCGTTATTCCGTTGACAAAATTTGCATCTTTATTATGAAACATTCCATGTACCTCTTTCAAAATAACTTATCTATATAACTATCTTTACTTATGAATTATGACTCATATTTTAAATATTATGCAAAAAAATCAAAACAAAAGCAACTTAATTGCAATGCTTATCAATACGATTTATTTATACCCATACTGTCTCAAGTCGTTGCAAAATAAAAACTGTTAGCAAAATCATTCGACTTTGCTAACAGTTTGAATATTACATTAACGATTAAATTAGTGTTTTAACGACTTCTTGGCAACGTGGACATAAATGATCTAGTTCACCAACAGAACCTAATTGATCACTATAGTTCCAACATCTTTCACATTTTTCACCTTCTGCATGTTCAATACGGATGTCACCATGTTGATATGATACGCCGTTATCAACTTGATCAACAACCTCCGCTTGTGACGTAATGAATAATTGTTGTAAATCATCAAATTGTTGTAAGAACTCTGTAGCATTAAAGTCTTGATTACTACCAATCACAACTTTAGCTTCTAATGATTTACCAATTACTTTTTCATTACGTGCTGCTTCTAAAGCACGGTTCACATCATCACGTAAATTCATAAATGTATTCCATTTATCTAATAATTGTTGATCTACCTCTTCAACTTTAGGCATATCAGCTAAGTGAACACTTTCCTCTTTAACGTGAGGTGTATGTGACCAAACTTCCTCTGCTGTATGCACTAAAATTGGTGCAAGCAACTTAGTCATATCAACTAAGATTTGATAAAGTACTGTTTGCATACTACGACGTTTATGTGAAGAACGTTCTTCGATATATAGAATATCTTTACCATAATCTAAGTAGAAGTTACTTAATTCAACATTAATAAAGTTTTGAACTTCTTGATAGATATTAAGATAATCAAAGTTTTCATAATTGTTAATTGTACTTGCAGTAAATTCACGTAAACGATGTAATAAATAACGATCTACTTCTAATAACTCCGCTTCAGCAATGCTATCAGTTTCAGGATTGAAATCACTCACATTACCTAACATAAATCTTAATGTATTTCTGATTTTACGATATACATCAGATGTTTGTTTTAAGATTTCATCTGAAATACGTACATCTGCTAAATAGTCTGTACTACTTACCCAAAGACGTGCAATATCAGCACCTTTTTGTTTAACGACTTGATCAGGAACGATGACATTACCTAATGATTTACTCATTTTCTTACCTTCTCCGTCCATAACGAAACCATGAGATAATAAGAATTTATATGGTGCTTGTCCTCTTGTAGCAACAGAAGTTGTAATAGATGAGTTAAACCAACCACGGTATTGGTCACTACCTTCAAAGTATAAGTCAGCTGGGAAACTTAATTCTGGACGTGTTTCAAGCACACCTCTATGAGATGAACCAGAATCAAACCATACATCCATGATGTCATTTTCTTTCGTAAATTCACCATTTGGACTACCTGGATGTGTGAAGCCTTCAGGTAATAAATCTTTGGCTTCTTTTTCAAACCAAATATTAGAACCATGTTGTTCAAATAAATCTGCAACGTGATTTACAGTTTCTTTGGTCATGATGATGTCACCATTTTCTGCATAAAAGACAGGTAGTGGTACACCCCAAACACGTTGACGTGAAATTACCCATTCACCACGGTCACGAATCATATTATAAATACGTGTTTTACCCCAATCTACTTTAAATTGAGTATCTTCAATTGCATCTAAAATGTCTTGTCTCACTTTATTAATAGATGCAAACCATTGTGGTGTTGCACGGAAGATAACTGGTTTTTTCGTTCTCCAATCGTGAGGATAACTATGCGTAATAAAGTTTAATTTTAACAATGCATCTTTCTCAGTTAATAAGTCTGTTACTGCTTTATTAGCTTTATCATAGAACATACCTTCAAAAGGTCCACCTTCTTCAGTGAAGACACCTTTATCATTTAATGGACTAATCACTGGTAAATCATATTTTTGTCCAACAATGTAGTCGTCTTCCCCGTGTCCAGGTGCTGTATGAACACAACCTGTACCAGCATCAGTTGTAACATGTTCACCGTTAATAACTAATGAAGTACGATCTAAGAATGGATGTTGTGCTTCAACATATTCTAATTCTTTACCTGTAAATTCTTTTTCAAGTTGAATCGTATCTTGATCCCATTCTAAAGCTTCTGCTACTGTTTCAGCTAATGCTTGAGCAATAATATATTTTTTGCCATTTACATTGTATTGTCCGTATTTTAATTCCGGATGAACAGTAATCGCAACATTAGAAGGAATTGTCCAAGGTGTAGTTGTCCAGATAATGAATTGAGCATCTTTATCTACTACACCTTTATCATCTTTAACATCAAATGCAACGTAAATTGATGCTGAACGTTTATCATGATATTCGATTTCCGCTTCTGCTAGAGATGATTCACTAGATGGTGACCAATAGACTGGCTTTTTACCTTTATAAATAAGTCCTTTTTCTGCCATTTCACCGAATAATCGAATTTGAGCAGCTTCATATTCAGGTTTCAATGTGATATATGGATCGTTAAAGTCACCACGTACACCTAGACGTTTGAAATCTTTCTTTTGAATTTCAATTTGCTCTAGAGCGAATTCTTTACATTTTTCTCTAAATTCGGCTGTAGACATTTTTTTACGATCTACACCTTTTTTAGTCAATGCTTGTTCAATTGGAAGACCATGTGTATCCCAACCTGGTACATATGGTGCATAAAAACCTTGCATTGTTTTATAACGTACAATAAAGTCTTTAATAATTTTGTTTAATGCATGACCCATATGTAAACTACCATTCGCGTATGGTGGTCCATCGTGTAAAATATATGAGGCATTACCTTTGTTTTTCTCTAAAGCTTTTTGATATTGATTGTCTGCATCCCATTGCTCTTGGATTTTTGGTTCTTTATTTGGTAAACCGCCTCGCATTGGAAATTCTGTTTTGGGCATTAATAACGTATCTTTATAATTCATATACTTTCATTCCTCCTAATTATAAAAAAGAACTCTAAGTTCAATTAACAGGGACGGTTATACCGCGGTACCACCCTGATTAACTCAACTTAGAGTTCTCTCTTGGTTCTTTATTCATCATTATCAGTCAGTGATATAAGAAACAGTCTTATATTAGGCTCACACCATTTCCTAATTCGCTGTAATAAGTGTAGTGTTTCTTACGTGTCTGACTTCAAATTTAATTATTATTTTAAACTCGTTGATTCGGATTGACTTGTACTTGTTGAATCGCTTTGAGACGTTGATGTGGTCTCTGAAGTTTGTGTTGATTGTGATTGACTTTGCGCATTATTTTTCATAGCTTTTTCTTCTTCTGTTAAATCGTTATCATTCAAATGATGAATATCTTCTAAAGTGACCTGTTCAGCATCTAAATCATAATTTAATAAGTAATCCCAATCTTCATTCTTCAATAAGTCTAATTGCGCTTCAACTAGCATACGGAAACGTGATCTAAATACTTTAGATTGTCGTTTCATATCTTCAGTTTGGAAAGCTAAGCGACGTGCTTTCTCGATTGCATCGTTAACAATTTGGTCTGCTTGCGCTTGTGCTTTAGCAATTGTTGCCTCTGCATCCTTATTCGCTGCTAATTTTGTTTCTTCACCAGCTTTTTGAGCTTGTACTAAAGCATCGCTAACTGATTGGTGAACATCTTGATAAGACTTAATATTAGTATCTCTTTCTTCGATGACTTTTTCAAGTTGTTTTTTATCTTCTTTTAAACGTTCTATTTCAGTACTTAACTGGTCTAAATAGTTTGCAACTTCAGTAGGTTCTAAACCATTTTTCACACGAGTAAACTCTTTGCTTTTAATTTCACTTGGTGTAAAAGGCATTGTGTATCCTCCTTAATTTTACACTATTTAAATAATGTATGATAGGTTATGTGTATTTTATCTTTTTTCGTTCTTCCACCAATATCGGTTACTTGAGCTCTTCCGAATCCTTGTATGGAAAGTAAGTCATTCATTTCTAATTGAAAATCTGGTGAATCAATAATGGTATGATTCACTTTGACTCTCTTCTTCTCTATAAGTTGTTTCGCAATAGATCTTGATTTATGAATCATGTCTTTTAATACAACATCAAGTCTAAGTGCACTCACTGTTGAACTGTGAATCTTCCAATTCTCTTCTGATTGTATCATATCTTTCAACGGAATAGAATTAAGTTTAATTGTAGCACCTTTGATTCTAGTGAATTCTAACATAATAAATGATTCTAATGCTTTTGTCAAAACAAATTGAATACGTTCTCCAACAATGATATCGCCAAGTTGACTTCTATCGATTCCTAAAGACATCAACGTACCTAAAACGTGTTGATGTTGAATAGTTACAAACTTTTCAGGATAATCTATTTCAATTAATGTGAGTTCAAAGTCACTTTCATCTGGTTCATAATATGATGGTGCAATCACGGCACGTTGTCGTTCTGCTCTCGGTCCACCATTAAAATGTACTTTCAAATCTTCGTAACTGCCGACTATCACTTCTAAAATATATTGCCCTCTTGGGTCTAGGAATGTGGTTAGTACAGGCGAATAGTGACGTTCAGCTTGTTCACATTTATCAATTAAAATATCAATCATACTTTGTTCTTCTTTTCTAAAATGTTGATAAATATCGATTGCTCATCCCTCACTTAACTTTAATGTGATTTATTTAAAATATCATTTTTATATCTAAACAATAATAAAACGAGGCAACATGGAATGCTTCCAATCACCTCGTTTATGATCATCATATCTATATTGCTGTTTATTCTAACTATCTCGCTAAATAAGCTAAAATCATGTTAAAAATAGTTACTAGTCCTCTTTGGAATAAAACTAATACTATAATTGCAGCAATTGATGAAATATCAATCATTCCAATCGGAGGAATGATTTTTCTAAATGGTTCTAAAAATGGTTCATAAATTTTTCCCAGTATTTCACCAAATTTAGATTCACGTATACTTGGTACCCAAGATGTAAAGAAATATACAATCATACCAAAATAATAAATTTGGACAATCCAAATGATAAATTGGAAAATTGTATTAAGTAATCCAATGTCCATACGTTAGCTCCTTATTCGTAATGTTGCTCCATGTTTTCAATATGATCTGTAATACTACCAGCAACTTCGACGTTATCAGGCGTACATAAGAAAATATCTGTACCAACACGTTGGATATCGCCACCAATGGCATAAACAGTACCACTTAAGAAATCAATGATACGTTTTGCAGATACTTTGTCGATTCGTTGTAAGTTAACTAATGTCGCACGACGATTTTTTAATTCATCTGCGATATCTTGTGTATCTGAGAAAACACGTGGTTCAAATAAACACATTTTTGAACTTTCTTGTGTAGCATAATTTGATTGAACGTTATTATTCATTGTTACAACATTTCTTGTATTCGATTTAGAATTATTACTCATACGATAATTCCTTTCTTCGGAAGTTGTATTATATCTTGATGTACTTTTTTGAGGTACAGATTTAATCGCACTTGTTTTAGATGCTGCTGGTTGTTGCACAGGTTCTTTTGGCGATTCTACTTCACGTTCTGGTTTACGATCACGCTCAGGTTCACGTTCCTCAGGTACTTCCACTTCTTCTTCATCTTCAACAACAAAAAATCCATTAAATAAATCTTTTAAAGCCAAGGGGCTCACTCCTATTCTCCTACAAGTTTAGTCCCAATTCTCACAAATGTTGCACCTTCTTCAATTGCAATTGGATAGTCATTACTCATACCCATCGACAATTCTTCACATGGTGCATATTCTAAATTGAGTTGTTTAATTTCATCTCTTTTTGTTCGTAATTTTCTAAATAATGACTGTATGTACCCCTCGTCATCTGTATATGGTGCCATCGTCATTAAACCGACTATTTTTATATTTTCGAATTGTTTAATTTCATCAATAAAAGCATTTACTTCATCTAAACTAATCCCATGTTTGGATGATTCACCTGAAACATTCACTTGTAAGAAACAAGATATTGTATGCTCGGCACGCTTATTAATTTCTTTAGCTAAACTCATTCTATCTAAAGCATGAAAATAATCAACATCATTGATGACATCTTTAACCTTTCTAGATTGTAAAGAGCCAATAAAATGAAGTACAGCATCTTTTGGTAATGCTTCTTTTTTCTCTTTAAACCCTTCAAGTCTATTTTCTCCAAAATGTCGAATTCCAGCTTGATATGCTTCTTTAGCTCGCTCTATTGTAACATACTTTGTTACTGCAATCACGTTAGGCTGTGTTGAAATGTTACTTTTTTCTCTATGCTCATTGATTTCTGAATTGATTTGTGCGAGATTCTCTTTCACTTCACGCATTATGAATCACCTTGCTTTCTTCCTATAAATGCTAACATTCGTCCAGTTTGTCCTTTTTCAACTCTATAAGAAAAGAAATAATCTAAGTTTTCAGATGTAGCATAGTCTGTAATATAAATATTACTTTCCGGTACACCTACACTTTGTAATAATAATGAGTTGGCCTTTTTTAAATCTATACCGTGTCTATCACTATCACGTGTATCAATAAATTGAGTTGTATCAATATCTAGACTTTCAAATTTCATTTTAATATCATCATTAATCTCATATGAATTAGATGTAGCTGGACCGATAACTACATTTAAGTCAGTTAAATCAAAATCAATATGTCGAACCATTTCTTTAACGATTTCTCCGTATGTACCACGCCAACCTGCATGAGCGAGTCCAATATAATGATGCTTCTCGCTATAGAAATAAACAGGCACACAATCTGCGTAACACATCGTTAATAATATATTGGGCTCATATGTATACAATCCATCTATACCATGTAAATCATTCGTAATAGCATCAATATTTACACCTTTATCATTCGATGTTATCTTAGCAATTTTATTCTCATGTGTTTGTATCGGAAAAACCCATTCATTACGGGGGAAGCCAATCATATTAGCTAATATGGTTTGATGATGTGTAATGTTTTCTTGTCGATCATCAACATATCTAGCCATATTAAAGGCTTTTTCAGGATACATACTTAAGCCACCCTCACGTGTCGTAAAACCAAGAGTAGTATGTGTCATTTTATCGTCTTTATATGCTAAAAAATGATTTTGTTTTATAAATTTTTCAGTCAACTATTTCACAACCTTAAGTATGAATTTTCATTAATAACGATTAAAGTGTCTAAATATGTTTTATAGAACTATTATATAGCATTCTTATTCGTATTTAAATTAAAACTATTATTTCTATTCTTAAAACTAATTATTTTAAAAACAATTAAATTATGCTTCAACGACTATTTAAAAATCACTATTCAAATAAATTAAAAAGTCATCAGAAATAATTCTGATGACTTTAAATATTATGGTTAAGATACGATTAACGTCTTGTTCTTCTTGAACGTCTTTCTTCTCTATTTCTGATAAAGCTTGGAATATCATCGTCTTTAGTCGTATGACTTCTTTCAGTCGCACTATCAGATGATGAACTTGTTGCAGAACTGCTCATTGATTCTTCTTTACCAACTGAAGAAGTTGATGAAGTGCTATTTACACTTGAACCAAATCCAGTACTAGACGCTTTACGACCTTGAGATGATGGTTTATCTTCAAATCCAGTAGCAATAACTGTTACTACAATTTCATCTTGTAATTCTGGATTGATTACTGTACCGAAGATCATATTTACATCTTCATCTGCAGCATCTTGTACGATATCCGCAGCTTCTTGTGCTTCGAATAATGATAGTGATTCGCCACCAGTAATATTCATAAGCACACCTTGAGCACCAACAATTGATGTTTCAAGTAATGGGGAAGAAATTGCTTTTTTAGCTGCTTCAACTGCTCTATTTTCACCAGATGAAACACCAATACCCATTAATGCTGAACCTTGGTTAGACATGATTGTCTTAACGTCAGCAAAGTCTAAGTTAACTTCACCAGATACAGCGATTAAATCAGAGATACCTTGTACACCTTGACGTAATACGTTGTCAGCTTCTTTAAATGCTTCCATCATAGGTGTTGATTTGTCTACGATATCTAATAAACGGTCGTTAGGAATAACGATTAATGTATCTACAGCAGCTTTCATTGATTCAACGCCGGCAGCAGCTTGTGTTTGACGTTTACGTCCTTCGAAACCAAATGGACGAGTAACAACACCAACTGTTAATGCTCCCATTTCTTTAGCAATCTTAGCTACTACAGGAGCAGCACCAGTACCAGTACCGCCACCCATACCTGCAGTTACGAATACCATATCTGCACCTTGTATAGCATCTTCAATTTGTTCGCGTGATTCTTCAGCAGCTTTTTTACCAATTTCTGGGTTAGCACCAGCACCTAATCCACGAGTTAATTTTTCACCAATTTGGATTTTTGATTCAGCTTTAGATAAGTTTAAAGCTTGTCCATCCGTATTAATAGCGATAAATTCTACATTATTCATTCCGTGGTCAATCATACGGTTTACAGCATTGTTACCGCCGCCGCCTACACCGATGACTTTTAAAGTCGCTAAATGATTAAATCCTTGTTCAAATTCTAACATTTAAATTTCCTCCTAGTTTTAATGGCCAATAATCATTCAAATAAAGATTTCATGAGTTTTTTAAATTTACCTTCTTCTTTGTCTTTACCTTGAGCATTATGATGATCTTCTTCTAGATGAGCTTCGCGGTCGTCATATTCTTCATGAGGTGCTTCAGGCTCATCCTCATAAACATCTTTTTTGTTCGATTTGCGTTTGAACCAATCGAAACCGCTTGATTTAGAGTCAGTATCTCTTTCATCAGATTCGATAACTTCCTCTTCAAATTCCTCATTATCATGATAATTAATTGTAACATAATCTAATAACTCATCAAAAGTGATACTACTAGAAATAGTAGAAATCGCAGATGAAAATTCTGGTTTTCTAATTCCCATTTGTGAAGGTGTGTGAATTCTCACTTTTTCACTAACCATATCTTGTAATAATTCTCTTACGCCTAATAGATTAGCTGAACCACCTGTTACAACAAAACCACCGTTAACTTTAGTTAAACCTAACTCTTGTAATACATCAAATACTTCAAAGAATATATCTTCAACTCTTGCTTCAATAAAGTCGCTTAAATCTTTTTGAGTATACTGAACATGTTCTTCACTATCAATTTGATCTACTGTGAATACATCTTGGCTTGAAGCTGAATCATAAAATGCATGTCCATATTGATGTTTTATCTTTTCAGCCGTGTCATATGACGTATTTAAACCTTGTGCCACATCATCAGTAATATCACGACCAGCCATTTCTATTGAATCAGCATCTACTAATTCGCCACGTTCATAGAAGGCAATTTGTGTTAAATCTTCACCGATATCAATCACACATGCGCCAAGTTCTTTCTCAGTTGCTGATAAGATTGATCCGTAGTTATATGCATCAGAATATACATCTAATACATCTACACCACATGATTCAACACATTTAATCATATTAATTAAAATTGATTTTTGAATAGCAATAACGCCAGCATCCACTTTAAGTGAGTGTCTTGCGATTAATTCTTTTGGATCTGATACTTCATTTTCCTTATCTACAACAAATCGAATTGGGAAAACGTTAATCACTTCTGTTTCAGGAACATCATTTTTATCTCTAATACCCTCAAGTACAGATTCAATGTGAGTTCCGTTAATTTCAGTATCTTCATAAAATTCTATTTCATTTGATTCATCATACACTTCAGTTCCTATGATAGGTAATTTTAAGAATACTTCTTTGATGTCTACACCTGAAGCGATAGAAGCCTTTTTAATTGTATCCTTGACAGCTTGTCTAGCAATATCAAAGTCATCAATTAAACCATTTTTTATACCGCTTGTATAGGTTTGTCCTGTACCTATCACATTTATTCCATTGTGAAATTTTTCGCCTACTATTGTTTTAACACTTGATGAACCAATATCTATGCTTACATAGTAATGTTCCTCCATAGATAGGCACCTCCTGACAAGTTACTATTAAAATACACTATGTTTAGTTTACAATACGTTGATAAGCTTGTGAACTATAAACACATACTAATATCAAAATTTTTTAATTATTTTCTTTTGAATCTTTATTAATTTTATTTAACACACTCTGAAGTTCTTCTTTAGCATCTGTTTCTTTCTGTGATGTTTGCGATACACTTTGTTCAGATTCTGATTGTGCACCTGTACTATTTTTATATGGAATAAATGATGCACCTACTGAGAGATCAATGTATCCATCTGTTTTTAAGTCACCAGAATCACTTCTAGATAATGATTCTGACATTTGAGGATAATACTTCATTTTATCCGCAATAGTCGTAATGTCACCAATCACTTGAATGTTATCTTTAGTGAAAATTTTAATTCTGTTTTGTTTATTCTTATCTGGCGCATAGCTTATTTCTGCAATTAAATTTCTTGCCTTAGGTGACATTTCAGATAGTGCTTGTATCATTTTTTCTTTTTTGCCTTCTTTAAATCCATCGATAATTGGTACATCATGTGAAATATCGCCTTTATAATCTTTTAATTCTTTGCCATCTTCTAACACAGGTACATAGTTATCTTTAGATTTTTCCAAGCCAACAACCTGATATTCAGTTATGTTTACATTTAATGTATTAGGTATTACTTTTGTTATTTTAACATCTTTAATTAATTCTTTTTCCTTCAAATTGTTCCGAGCTTTACTTTTACTAAATGTATACATACGTGAGCTTGGCTTTACATCTAATGCCTTATTTATCTGACTTTTACTCACATTATGATTACCTTCAATTTTCACATTAGAAATTTTACTTAATGGTGTAAACATATAAAGTAAAAATATCACGATTAATAACACCAATACTGTTATGACTGTATATTGAATTCTTTTTTGTCGTTGTCGACGTTGTGCTCTTTTTTCTTCTAATGTAGGTGAATTAAATTGTGTCACCTTACTATCGTAATCCTGTTGTTTGCGATCGGTTTTAGCTTCCTTATCAGATGACTTTGGCTTTCCTGTTAACTTTTGAAACCAATTCTCTTTAGATTTTTTATCTTTATTTTTATGTTTTTTAGTATCTGTTTTGGTCTTAGTTGCAGTACTGTTTATATCATTTGACGATTCATTCTTCTCTATGTCACGTTCAGTTTCATGATAATCATCTGAATATGACTGTTCCAATTCTTGAGTGGTGTGCATAGATTCCGCATCAGGTTGATTTTGGCCATAATGTTCATACTGATGAGTATTATGATCTTCATATTGCCTAGAATCCATTTCATTGTTGTTCCTATTTTTTCTCTCTTTGTCATTGTCATCAAAACTCGATGAAAATGATTGCTCATCGTCAACTTTATCTTTAAACTTCTTCCTTTTTCTAGTTCTAAAGTCGTTACTTCTACGGAACATACTTAAATCATCATTTTGATTATTTTCGTGATTCGTTTGCTTGTTATGGTTGTTTTTATTTGTTTTACCGTCCATATGATTTCACGCCCTTTTAGTATGATGGCAAGTGTGCACGGAAACTTTCTATGAATTTCTCACCACGTTCTTCGAATGTGTTGTATTGATCCCAACTTGCACATGCAGGAGATAATAATACAACATCGTTAGGCTCAATGACATCTTGGATTTTATCTACAGCATCTTGTACATCTGTAGCCTTAATGACATATTTACCTTGGCTATTACCTAACTTGGCAAATTTTTCTTGTGTCTCACCAAATACAACCATCACTCTGACATTTTTCATATATGGGATTAATTCATCAAATTCATTACCTCTATCTAATCCACCACATAACCAAATAATAGGTTGATTAAATGAATTAAGTGCGAATTGAGTAGCTAACGTATTTGTAGCTTTAGAGTCATTGTAGTATTTATTTGTTCTATTAGTACCAATATACTGTAGTCTATGTTCAATACCTGAGAAGGTAGTTAAACTATCTGCAATCGCTTTGATCGGTACACCAGCTAGGATTGCAGCTAACACTGCAGCTAAAATATTTTCTAAATTGTGTTCGCCTGGTAATACTAAATCTTCTACACTAATAATACGTACGCCTTTATATTCTATAAAGCCATCTTTAATATAAATGCCATCAACTTCTTGTTGTGTTGAGAAATACAATGTTTTAGCTTTTAAATTTTCTGATTCAATAAGATGACGCTGGTGATAATTACAAATTAAATAATCATCTTCTGTTTGATTTTTGTATATTTGCTTTTTAGCATTTTGATAATTTTCAAGTGACTCATGATAATCTAGATGTGCAGAATAAATGTTAGTGATAATTGCGATATGAGGCTTATATTGTTCTATACCGAGTAATTGGAATGAAGATAATTCAGTAATTAAATACTCTTTAGAACTTACTTCTTGTGCTACTTTCGAAGCAACATAACCAATATTGCCTGACAATCTACCAGTAAGTCTACTGTTTTTAAACATGTCTCCTATAAGTGAAGTTACTGTTGTTTTACCATTAGTTCCTGTAACTGCAATAATAGGTGCTTCTGAAATAAGATAACTCAATTCCACTTCAGTTAGTACTTTTAATCCTCTTTTCACTGCTTCATCAATGATAGATACAGTATATGGAATACCTGGGTTTTTAATAATAATGGGATTATTATCTAGTAATGACGTTGGATGTGAACCACTTACAACTTTTATACCCATCGCTTCTAGATCTTTAGCATGTGCATCTTGAGATAAGTCTTTACCATCATTAACTGTTACCTTCGCACCCAATTTACTCAATAATTTTGCTGCTTCATAACCACTTTTTGCTAAGCCTACGACTAATACTTCTTTATTTTCTAATCCTGTGTAATTTAGCATCTTAGTGCACTCCAATCCATAAGCCAATTAGACCTGTAATTAAACCGACTGACCAAAATACAGTTACAACTTTCCATTCATTCCAACCACATAATTCGAAATGGTGATGAATAGGACTCATTTTGAAAATACGTTTTTTAGTTAATTTATAAGATGCAACTTGTAGCATAACTGATAGTGTTTCTACTACAAATACGAAACCAATAAATACAAGTGATAATTCTTGATTTAACATGATTGAAATGGTAGCAAAAATACCACCAAGTGCTAAACTACCAGTATCTCCCATAAATACTTTAGCTGGATTTAAGTTATATGGTAAAAATCCTAATAAAGCAAATACCATGATAATACAGAAGATACCAATAGCAGGTGCATCTAATACAAAACTCATGATAGCGTACATCGCAAAGCCAATAATTGATAGACCGGTTGCCAAACCATCAAGTCCATCTGTTAAATTTACTGCGTTTGAAAATCCAACTTGCCAAAAGATGATAAAGATGACATAGGCAAATGAAAGTGGGATGCCAGCGTCAGTAAATGGAATATGTAATGTTGTTGAGAAGTTAACTAAATTAAACACGTTACTTAGCACGAAAAATATAACTGCAATAAGTATTTGAGCTAGGAATTTTTGTTTACTTGTTAAACCTTGATTGTTCTTTTTAACAACAATGATGTAATCATCGATAAAACCAATCAATCCAAATCCTAATGTCACAAATAATAATAAAATAATTGGATTCGAGTGATCCACAAAAATAATGGCAACTACTGAAGTAATAATAATACTAATTAAGAATGTTAAGCCACCCATAGTCGGTGTGCCCGTTTTCTTCATGTGGCTTTGTGGTCCTTCTTCTCGAATACTTTGTCCAAATTTCATTCTTTTTAACGTTGGAATAAGTATGGGTACAAGTACAAAAGTTATTAGAAGCGATAACATCGCATATACAAAAATCATAATGATCTCCTTTTCTTTTATCCGTCAATTTACATATTTTATTATATGTATCTTTAATCTATAACCTTTAATATTTTATCAGTTTTGGTTCAATTTTTATATGTTAAATCACAACATATTAAGAAAGAGAGCGGGATAAAATCAATCCCAATCTCTTCCTCACATGCTTAATATCTATGTTGTCTTAACTAGAGCTTGAATCTTTCTTCTTAGATTTATCTTTCTTATCACTAGACTTATCTAATGATTGTTTACTACTTTCATCTGTTGTACCGTCAGTCGACTCAGCAGAAAGCGTCACTTCTATGTTGTCAGATTTTTTAAGCTTTTGACCTTGCGTCACTGATTGTTTTGAAACAAATCCGCTTCCAGTTGTTTTAACTTTGATGTTTGTTAACTCTTGGAAAGCTAAGATATCTTCTTTAGTCCAACCTTTCATGTCTGGCATAGTCAAATCTCCATCTGTTACTAACAATACTTTACTATTTGGTAAAGTTTTTGTATCTGCATCTACTGATTGAGATTTAACTTTTTTACCACTGCCAATGACAACTGGTTTAAGAGACTTAGCATTCAAACTATCCTTGGCTTTGTCGATGGATTGCCCTTCTACATTCGGTACTTTACTAAATTCATTTTTAGAAGCATCGTCTTTAGATTTACCGACATTTAAGTATTTCAATGTGTTTTCCATAATAGGTTTAAATGCTTTACTTACACCCATTTCATAGGCTTCTTGGTCATTTTTCTGAGCTAAACTCATCCCTGCATAAACAATGACTTTAGGGTTTTTCTTAGGTGCATCCCCGATAAAGCTAACAAAGTATGGGTTCTCACCTTTAACGTAACCGCCACCTTCTGAATCTGCTACTTGGGCAGTACCTGTTTTACCTTCGATATCATAACCATCTACACGATAGTTTTTAGCGTGACTATCTTCACTATTCACTACCTTGTCTAGTTCGGTTTCAACTTTGCTAGCAGTGTCTTTAGTGATTGGTTTACCAGCATAAGTTTTTTCGCCTTTATAGAAGTTCTTTTTCGAAATCGGATTATCAATACTACTTACGAACCACGGTTTCAACATGTTTCCATTATTGAAAAAGGCTGATTGTGCTTGAATCATTTGCACTGGTGTCACTGTCGTTGATTGACCAAATGCAGATGTTTTTTGTTGTAATGCATTTTCCCAAGCGATGTGTCCGGTAGCTTCTCCATCAAACATACCATTGGTAGATTTACCAAAACCGAAACGTTCATACCAAGATTTCATTTTATCTGTACCTACTTCATCTTGTAGGTGCATCATTAATGTATTAGAAGAATATGTGAATCCTAGTGTTTCAGAGATTTTGCCCCATCCTGTTTTATTCCAGTCTGAGATACGTGAACCCATAATATCTCTATGTCCAGATTCATATTTTTCGTTTGGTTTAAACTTACCTTCTTGTATAGCTGCTGCTAATCCATAAGATTTGAATGTCGAACCTGGTTCGTATGTGTTTTGATACAAGTCATTAGCCCATTTTTTCCCAAAATCTTTACCAGTTTCTGGGTTAAATGTAGGTCTCTGACTAAATGCTAATATTTCACCTGTTTTCGCATCCATAACAACTGCAAAGACATCTTTAGGATTGTAATGTTCAACCATTCCGTCTAATGCTTCTTCTACAAAGACTTGAATATTTGAATCTATAGTTAAATGAACATCATCACCACGTTTAGGTTGTTTCTCCGATTTTGTATTCGGAGCAATATATCCCCAAATATCGTGTATATATTTAAGTGAACCTTTAGTACCATTTAGGTAACTATTGAATATTTTTTCAACACCCATAGCTCCATTTAATTCACCAGTATCTGGGTCCTTTTGTGCTATACCTATTAAATGAGACGCAAAGTTACCATTAGGATAGAATCTTTCTGTCTCAGGATATAAGGTGATACCTGGTAAATTTTTCTTTTCTAATTTTTCTTTATCTTGATATGTTAAATCAGTACCTTTTTGTCCAAATTCAACTTGGAAGGCCTTTTTTTGATTTAATCTTTTTTCAATTTCTTCGGGCTTCATATCAATTATTTTTGATAATTCTTTGGCTGTTTTCTTTTTATCTACTACATGTCGTGGTTTCTTACTGTTTTCACTTGCCTTTTTATCGACAACAGCAACAACTTTATACCTCTCAACATCTTCGGCTAAGACTTTACCGTTTCTATCATAGATTTTACCGCGTTCTGGTTGTTCTTGGTTATTGACTAAATACTTTTGGTTAGCTTTCATAATTAAATCTTGTCCATTCGAGTGTCCAGTAATCATTATGTATGAAAACCTTAAAACCAATATAAAAAAGAGCAGTCCGAATAAACCAACTAGCAGGACTGCCCCTATTTTATTTTTTTTAATTTTAATTTTTCGTTTCGCCATTATTACGCACTACCTTTACATTATCGTTCTCGAGGCTCATACCTTGCTTCTTAGCCTTGTCGTAAATGCGTTCGTATGAAGAATTTTTCTTAATTTCAGATTTTAAGGCGCTGTTTTCGCTAGATTGTTGTTCGATTTTATGATCTAAATCTGCAATTTTTCCTCGCGTATCATACGCATCCATTTTTAAAGATAGCATATATATACTAATCATAGCAATAACAGAGACTAGTGTTATGTATAAAATCTTCTCAAATTTCGTAAGTTGAACGACAACTTTACGTTTAACGGTTTGCTTTTGTGGAGAGGTTTGCGGTTGTCTTTTTGGAACACTGGTTTGTGTTGCATTATCATATGGTTGATAAACTTTTTCTACAGCCATGTTGAATTACTCCTTATTTTAATATTTCTGCAATACGTAGTTTCGCACTTCGCGCTCGGTTATTGTCGTCTAAATCTTCGTCTGTTGCTGTGATCGGTTTTCGGTTAACGCGTTTTAATTTTGGCGTATACGCTTCTGGAATCACTGGTAACCCTCTTGGTACATCGGGTCCCTTTTCATACTCTTGAAACATCTGCTTACATAATCTATCCTCTAATGAATGGAATGTAATGACAGATATACGTCCGTTAACTTTCACTAACTCAATTGCTTGTTCAATTGAATCTTCAAATGCAGACAATTCGTCATTAACTGCAATTCGAATTGCTTGGAACACTCTTTTAGCAGGGTGTCCACCCTTTCTTCTCGCTTTAGCAGGGATACCTTCTTTAATAACTTCTACTAATTCTAATGTTGTTTCTATAGGTTGTTTTTCCCTATTCGCTTCGATTCTTCTTGCGATTTGTTTTGAGAACTTTTCTTCACCATAACGATAGAAAATTTTTACCAATGCTTCATATGGCCATTCATTTACTACTTCATAAGCGGACAATGATTGTGTTTGATCCATACGCATGTCTAATTTCGCATCGTGATGATAACTAAAGCCTCTTTCTGGTACATCTAATTGAGGGCTTGAAACACCCAAGTCATAGTAAATACCATCAACTTTTTCAATGTTTAATTCATTTAATATTTGTGTCAATTCTCTAAAATTACTGTGTATAAAAGTGACTTTATGTAAGTGTTCTTTTAGAACATCTTTAGCATTTTCTATTGCAGTTAAGTCTTGATCAATTGCAATAAGTCTACCTTCATCACTTAATTGATTTAATAAATATAAGGCATGTCCTGCTCCACCTAACGTACAGTCAACATACACACCATCTTCCTTTATATTTAGATAATCAATGGTTTCGTTTAACATTACGCTTATATGATGAAACACTGTCATACCTCCAATTTAAAAATCAAAATCTATTAAATCTTCAGCAATATCTTCGAAACTATCTTCTGATTCTTCATAGAAATCATTCCAAGTTTCTCTATCCCAAATCTCTATACGATTTGAAACACCTATTACTGTACATTCCTTATTTAAGTTAGCGTACTTCCTTAAATTCTGAGGAATATTAATACGCCCTTGCTTATCCAACTCTACTTCAACAGCACCAGAGAAGAACATACGCATAAATTTACGTGCGTCTTTTTTTGTCATAGGTAAGGTTTTCATCTTCTCTTCAATCTGTTGCCATTCTTCTAAAGTATAGCCGAATAAACACTTATCAAGGCCTCGGGTGATAATAAAACGTTCATTTAAGTCATAACGAAACTTGGACGGTATAATCATACGTCCTTTTGTATCTAATTGATGATCGTATTCTCCCATGAACATTTTTTCTCACCTCACCTTATCTATAATTTACCACATCTCCCCACTATCCTCCACTAATTATGTAAAAATAGTTCAAAATATTTGATTTTATAAAAAAATGCCCGCCTTATCTTTTAGATAAAGCGGGCTTAATCCCTGTTATATCAGTCTTTTATAATTATATGATCAAAAGTGTAAGAAAGTGGTGGATAGGTGGAGGGGTTGAACACATCTTTCCCAAAATCATTCATAATTTGAAGTGGATTCCATATTCTTTCTTGTAATCCTCCCATTACATGGAGATGATTGTTAATTTCTCTAAAATGTCTCATGCTAATATCATTTTCACGTTCAATATTTAACAAGTAACGTTTTTTCAAGTAATCATATTGTCTTTGATGAATCTCATTATTTTTAGTTACTAGATTTTCGTTATCCGTGTTCCCTTTCACTTCATTAAATAAGGATTGATATAGTTGCTCCTGTTGTTGTTTCATATGTTCAATTTCATTTAAGAATGTCTCGGAGGCTTGTTCACGAATAAACTTCTGTTTATCTTCTTCAATTCCATTTGCAATAACATGCTCCAACTGAAGATGATATTGACTCAATAATTTCTGTGTTCGATGATATAAATACGTTATTCTCATTCTAGGTAATACAATGGGCATTTCTATATTTAAGAGCTGGAATACATCATGTAATTCTGCCCAATATTTAATTTCACTAGGACCACCAATAAACGCCACTGTATTGAATAACCACTCTTCCATTATTGGTCGCGTTACTACATTATTTGAAAACCTTTCAGGCTCCTGTTCTAAAATATCCAACAATTGTTGCTGACTATATGTGCGTGTCGATTTACTTAGATGAAATACACCATCTTGATATGTTAATAATTGGCGCATACCATCTTCATGCAAAAACAAATGAACATTTGTATCAGTTTGTATCATTTGTGAGAAACCATTGTCTAAAGTCTGTTGTTGATTATTTCTAAATGCTTCATCAATTTCTTGATGCTTCAAAAACATTTCTTTTAATAGTGGTTTTTCTAATTGTCTTAATGCGTGATTTTGTGCATCGATGAATAGCACACCATAGTCCTTAAAGATTTCATGTAAAAGTACTTTAAACATGTTTGTCCAATTATGATGATTTTCAATGATATTCATGCACATTTGATATATATCTTTACTATGTTCTGTCTCTTTTAACTGTTTAAAATAATCGTTTAATACTTCTATCATTTGCGATTGGTCTGGATCAAACCGTGAAACGTTACTTTCCGGTGGTGTCATTGTGTGGTATTTAACTTTGTGCAATTGTGCATCTTGTGAGTTAAATGCATAAGTGTGATTTACTTCATCAAAATCATGATCTTCTCCAGCAATCCAGAAAATAGGGACCACCGTTTGTTGATATTCTTTCGTTAATTGTTGACTCAATGTAATGAGTGAAAATATTTTATGAATCGTATATAAAGGACCACCAAATAAACCAGCTTGTTGTCCCCCAATAACAACTTTAGCTCCATTAGCTAATGATGTCATATGCGCTTCTTGTTGATCTGTCATTGTTAAATCTTTCATATATGATTGAATCACTTCAGCAAGCTTTTTTTCCCTGCCATTTGGAGATGCACCCATTTTTATTTTGTAACTATCTTTTGACATCGCATCATATTGGTAAAATGGCATGAGCTTGTCATCACTATTTATTATCTTGGAAATAAACTGATCATCATTGTTTAATTTTACTATTTTACAGTCCATTGTTTTTCTCCTTAAGTATCACTATTCCTAATATAGTATAAAGACTATACTCACTTCTGACAATTTTACGGCTTATAAAATATTTGAATAACTTAAATTCCATTCAATACCAATGTATGATATTTAACATTTCATTATTGATATAAAGTATAAATCGATGAAAAAAACATATAGTTTAAGGTATAATATAAGAAAGATATAAAGGGGGACAAAATGATGAGTGACGTAAAAAGATTAGAAATTAATTACAAAACAGATGAGTTATTTGAAGACTTCAGAGAATTTGGTAATAAAGATCTTTATATGGTTGAAGAATTTAATGGGCAAATGATTGATGCAAGTTCTGACTCGCCATTTTATGGCATATTTGTAGGTGATAAATTAGCTGCAAGAATGGCCTTATTAAATAAAGGTGAAGTAGAAGAATCATACTTCCCTGATTGTGATGATTATCTATTATTATGGAAATTAGAAGTATTAGAAAAATATCAAAACAGAGGTTATTCTAAACAATTAATCGATTTTGCGAAATCATTTAATCTTCCTATTAAAGCCATTGCAAGAAATAACTCAAAATCATATTTTGAAAACCAAGGCTTCACAGACGTTAAGGCAAAGAACCCAGAAGGCCATGATGTTTTAATTTGGCAGCCGTAAAGATACAAATAAATATATTGATCCTAAGCGAAAAGCACGAAGTTGATTTTAAATTGAGTAAATTCATCTTCGTGCTTTTATTATTACACTTATATCCTGTTATTTTAACCTATTCAACAATATGAATTAATTCCTTAAGTGATTTAATTTCATAATCAGGTTGAATTGATGTTTGATTTTCTTTACCTCTCAAGTTAAACCAACATGTTGCAATTCGTGCATTATAGCCACCTAAAATATCTGATGTTAATGAATCTCCTACTATTATTGCGCTTTCTCTCTGTTGTTCACCTATTTCTTTAAATATGTAATCAAAGAATTCTGGCATTGGCTTTTGAAAACCAGTTTGTTCTGAAATGTATATACCATTTAATGTTTCGTTAAATGTTGTTTGTGCTATACGACGTTGTTGAGTTTCTGTCACACCATTCGTAACGATATATATATTGTGATTTTCCCTTAAATAATCTATTGTTTCTAAAGTATCATCAAAGAAACTTGGTCTCGCTTTAGCTAATTCATCTCTAAATATATGATCAGCTTGTTTACCATCTACCTCTATTTGATAATCTTTAAAATAATTTACAAACCTTTGTGTTAATACTTCTTCTTTAGTTAACTTATTTTCTTGAAATGCCTCCCAGTGAGATTGGTTTACCTTTCTAAAGTGATAAAAATCATCTTTTGTTGGATTGTGATTAAAATGCTTAGCCATATTGTAAAATGCTTTCTCTTCTGCATCATAAAAATCAACTATCGTATCGTCAAAATCTAATAATATTGTTTTGTAAGTCATTGAAATCTCCCTTGTTCCATATAGTCTCTATTTACAATAACAAACTTTACATCACATTGCTTATTTAACGTAAAAAAGACCAGAGCGCTTGCCCTGGTCAATGATAGTTAAATGAATTAAAATCCAAATAATTTACTTAATACACCTACACCGTTTTCTACGATGCCTACGATACTTGTTCCTAATTTTGCACCGTCATGTCCTTGTGCTGCTTTCACTGTGTTTGCGATTGCTTCTGCTAATTTTGTCATAATATATAATCTCCTTTATTGTTTATGATTTTGTAGTTTTAGATTTTCGACTTAGAATCCGAATAATTTACCTAATACACTTACACCGTTTTCTACGATGCTTACAATGCTTGTTCCTAATTTTGCACCGTCATGTCCTTGTGCTGCTTGTACTGTGTTTGCGATTGCTTCTGCTAATTTTGTCATAATATATAATCTCCTTTATTGTTTATGATTTTTTTAGTTTTTTTAGTTTCGACTTAGAATCCGAATAATTTACCTAATACACTTACACCGTTTTCTACGATGCTTACAATGCTTGTTCCTAATTTTGCGCCGTCATGTCCTTGTGCTGCTTGTACTGTGTTTGCGATTGCTTCTGCTAATTTTGTCATAATTCAAAACTCCCTTTATTTAGATATTTTTATAATTAAAATCCGAATAATTTACTTAACACACCTACACCGTTTTCTACGATGCCTACGATGCTCGTTCCTAATTTCGCGCCGTCGTTATTAACGCCAGCTTCAACAGTATCTTTAATTGCTTTGATTAAACCTTCCACAATAAACACTCCTTAATATTTATAGTTCAAAAGTTACTTTCAAAAACTGTTGTTATTGATGTCGTGTTGTTTATCTATCGTTTTGTTATCTATACTATATAACTTGTACGCAATTATTTGGAGATTTATTCTTAATTAGACAATTAGAGTTCAAAACTGTTAAATCGCTTACAAAATCAAACAGTTAGGCACACTAAACTGAATTGTATTCAATTTAATTGGCCTTGAACCTTAACCCTAATGAAGTTTGAGTTGATTTTCTGTTTAATAACACTACTATAGTGAAAAATATAAACATTTTTTATGCCATAACTATTGCTAATTACTGATTATTTAGCTATAATAATTCTTGTGTTAAAAAATGTCCTGGTAGCTCAGCTGGATAGAGCAATGGCCTTCTAAGCCATCGGTCGGGGGTTCGAATCCCTCCCAGGACGCTAATAAGAGTTGTAATCTATTAAGATTACAACTCTTTTTTTATATGCAAACAAATTAACAGTTAGGCAATATTGAATGCCTAACTGTTTTCTAATTTAAATTCAATTGTATCTATCACTTTATCTTCACGATTTCTAAAATTCAAAGTACATTTTAATGTCGTATCATCAATGAGAAGTTCCGCATAGGTTTCTTCGACATTACTTCTTGATTGTGAAATACTTCCCGGATTAATAACATGTACGTTTGCAATATTTTCATATTTAGCGACATGTGTATGTCCATAAAATGCTAATTGCGCACCAACTGTCTTAGCTTTTTCAGCTAATTTCATTCTTGTTTGGTTGACCCTGTACAAATGGCCATGTGTATAAAATGCATGAACATCATGATGTGTAATAAATTGCTCCTCTGGAAATTCTGGATAAAAATCACAATTTCCTTTAACTCGATGATATAAGCTCAATTCTGTATCATCATATTGAAATTCAGAATCACCAAGATGAAGGAATACATCTGCATCTTGATGTTGATCATACACTTGGTACAGGATACCTGTTTCATTATGATTATCACTCACTATAATCCATTTACTCATTATTCTCACCTGCTAAAAATTGTTGTAACTGTTTTATAGCATGACCTCGATGGCTAATTTTAGCTTTTTCAGAATCTGATAATTGTGCCATCGTTTTATTTAAAGAAGGTACATAAAAAATGGGATCATATCCAAATCCATTATCTCCGATTGGTTCTGTAGTTATTTCGCCTGTTACTGTCCCTTTAAATTGGGTCGTCTCACCATTAGGTGCACTCATATTAATCACACACACAAATTGTGCATTTCTATCAGAGATATTTTCCATATTTTTTAATAATTTATTAATATTGTCTTGGTCATTTTTATCTAATCCTGCATATCTTGCAGAATAGACACCTGGTTCACCATTTAATGCTTGGACTTCTAAACCACTATCATCAGCAATGACTTGTTTATTTAAAGCTTTAGCCGCTGCAACAGATTTTAATTTAGCATTTTCTTCAAATGTCGTTCCTGTCTCTTCTACATCAAAATCTTTAATCAATTCACTAATACCTATGACATTATGGTTAGGAAATATAGCTTTAAAATCATTGATCTTACCTTTATTATTAGATGCTATTACAATATCTTCCATTAACAATTCCTCCATTTAACCTACTGAGATACGCTCTACTTTAGTATCCATACCTAGCCATTCTTTAATAATATTTTCAATATGTGTTGTATCTCCAGTTGCAAAGAAACGATGTGGCGGATGTTGTGTATAACTTGCATGTTCGTTACTAAATGTTAATAATGCACTGACTTCTCTAGCTGTTTCCAATCCTGAAGAAATAACTGTTTTTTTACCACCAAAATAATCATTGATAGGTTGATATAACAATGGATAGTGCGTACAACCTAAAATAACTGTATCAGCTTCGCTATTACGCCATTGTTTCAAGGTTTGATGTATGACAATACTTGTAATTGTCGGATCATTATATCTCATTTGCTCAACTAAAGGTACAAAGCCTGGACAAGCAATACCATATACCTCTACGTTAGGATTAATTCGCTTAATATGCTTTCTATAAGCTTCTGATTTTATCGTACCTTCTGTACCTAAAATTAAAACATTTTGATTCTTAGTCGTCATAATAGCTGTTCGGGCACCGGGTTCAATGACACCGATTACTGGTATAGGTAATATGTTCTGTAAATGTTCTAATGCTACTGCAGTAGCTGTATTACAAGCTATCACGAGCATTTTAATATCGAATTCGACAAGTTTCTGTGCTATTTCAGTTGTGAATTGTTTAACTTCTTCACCTGATCTAGGTCCATATGGACATCTTCCAATATCACCTAAATAATAAATGGTTTCATTAGGAAGTTGTCTCATTATCTCTTTAGCTACTGTTAAACCACCCACACCTGAATCTATTACTCCAATTGGTCTATTCATAGTCTTACATCCTTATTTTATAGTTAAACTTTATTTTATCATATGCATTCTTAAGTGTTGATTAATTCGAACGAAATCACTAATGCTATTTTATCAATCAATACACAAAAAAGCGGCACTCCTATGTGGAGTACCGCTAACAATTCAATATTAGTCAACTTTGTGATCAGAGCCGAAGAATGATTTAAACATATGGAATGATGTTTCTCTGTTCATTGCTGCAATAGATGTAGTCAATGGAATACCTTTTGGACAAGCATTCACACAGTTTTGTGAATTACCACATTGTTGTAATCCACCTGCACCCATTAAAGCATCTAAACGTTCATCTTTAGTCATAGCACCTGTTGGATGTAAGTCGAATAAACGTACTTGAGAGATGGCTTGCGCACCAACGAAATCATTTTTTTGAGTGACGTTAGGACAAACTTCTAAACAAACACCACAAGTCATACATTTAGATAATTCATAAGCTGTTTGACGTTTTTTCTCAGGCATACGAGGACCTGGACCTAAATCATACGTACCATCAATTGGAATCCAAGCTTTCATACGTTTCAAGTTGTCAAACATTCTTGAACGATCAACTTGTAAGTCACGAATAACTGGGAACGTACTCATTGGTTCTAAACGTATAGGTTGTTCTAATTGATCAACGATAGCAGAACATGATTGTCTTGCACGGCCATTAATCACCATTGAACAAGCACCACATACTTCTTCTAAACAGTTCATATCCCAAGTTACAGGCGTTGTCTTTTCACCTTTACTATTAACTGGGTTACGTCTAATTTCCATTAAACATGCGATAACATTTAAATTTTCTTTGTAAGGAACTTCAAATGTTTCTTCATATGGTTTAGATTCGCTATCATCTTGACGTTTAATAATCAATTTAACCGTTTTTTGTTTAGGTTGATTATTTTGTTCTTCTGTTGGTTGATTACCTTGAGTTTCTGGAGTGTCTTTTACTGATTGTTCAGCCATTATTTTTTACCTCCTTTAGACTTACTAGTGTAATCACGTTTACGTGGTGGAATTAAGCTAATATCAACTGGTTCATAAGTGAATTTAGGCGCTTCAGTTCTACCTTGGTAGTGAGCCATAGTTGTTTTTAACCATTCTTCGTCATTACGTTCTGGGAATTCTGGTTTGTAGTGTGCACCACGTGATTCGTTACGGTTATAAGCTCCGATAGTGATTACACGTGCTAGTACAAGCATATTCCATAATTGACGTGTGAAGAATACGGCTTGGTTACTCCAAGTTTGTGTATCTTCCATATCAATATCTTCGTAACGCTTCATCAATTCTTGAATTTTCTTATCTGTTTCTAACAATTTATCATTTTCACGCACAACAGTTACGTTTGCTGTCATGATTTCACCTAATTCACGGTGAAGTTTATAAGCATTTTCGCTACCGCGCATGTTTAATAATTTATCGAAACGTTCTTGTTCTTCTTTAACACGTGCTTCATAGATACTATCATCTAGATCAGTGTATGAAGTTTCAATTTCATCAAGATATTTAATTGCATTTGGACCTGCAACTGTACCACCATAAATAGCAGATAATAATGAGTTAGCACCAAGTCTATTACCACCATGTTGTGAGAAGTCACATTCCCCTGCTGCAAATAAACCTTTAATATTTGTCATTTGATCATAATCTACATATAATCCACCCATTGAGTAGTGTACTGCTGGGAAGATTTTCATTGGTACTTTACGTGGATCGTCACCAGTGAATTTTTCATAAATCTCGATAATTCCACCAAGTTTAACATCTAACTCATGTGGATCTTTATGTGATAAATCAAGGTAAACCATGTTTTCACCGTTGATACCTAATTTTTGGTTAATACATACATCGAAGATTTCACGTGTCGCGATGTCACGAGGTACTAAGTTACCATAGTCAGGATATTTCTCTTCTAAGAAGTACCAAGGTTTACCATCTTTATATGTCCAAATTCGTCCACCTTCACCACGTGCTGATTCACTCATTAGACGTAGTTTATCATCACCAGGAATAGCAGTAGGATGAATTTGAATGAATTCACCATTAGCATAAATAGCACCTTGTTGATAAACGATTGATGCTGCTGAACCTGTGTTAATCATTGAGTTAGTTGTTTTACCAAAGATAATACCAGGACCACCAGTAGCCATAATTACAGCATCTGATCCAAATGATTGAATTTCAGAAGTCGTCATATTTTGTGCAACAATACCTCTAGCAGTATTGTCGTCATCTTTGACTATACCTAAGAATTCCCAACCTTCGTATTTCGTTACTAATCCATCTACTTCATAAGCACGAACTTGTTCATCCAATGCATATAGTAATTGTTGACCTGTTGTTGCTCCGGCAAATGCTGTTCTGTGATATAACGTACCACCAAAACGTCTGAAGTCAAGTAAGCCTTCATTCGTTCTACTAAACATTACACCCATACGATCTAATAAATGAATAATATTAGGCGCAGCTTCAGCCATTGCTTTTACAGGTGGTTGGTTAGCTAAGAAGTCCCCACCATAAACAGTATCATCAAAGTGAATCCAAGGTGAGTCACCTTCACCTTTAGTATTTACCGCACCATTAATACCACCTTGGGCACAAACTGAATGCGAACGTTTTACAGGTACTAATGAGAATAAATCTACATGTGCACCTTTTTCTGCTGCTTTAATTGTTGACATCAGACCGGCAAGTCCTCCACCGACAACAATAATTTTTTTCTCTGCCATAGAAATGTCACTCCCCTGAAATATTAAAACTAAGACTAGTTAATGTGTATTCTTTACATAAATGCAATGACAGCTGAAACGCCGATATAAGAAATGATTAAAAATACAATTAACGATACCCATGTGAAGACACGTTGTGATTTTTTAGATTGTAAAATACCCCATGTTACTAAGAATGACCATAATCCGTTAGAAAAGTGGAATACAACTGCAATAACACAAACAATGTAGAAAATAGCCCACAATGGATTATGTAACGTTTCGTGCATCATATTATAATCAACTGCTTTACCGAAGAATGCCTTTTGTAGACGTGTTTGCCATAAGTGCATTGCGATAAAGATAAAGGCTAAAATACCACTTATTCTTTGGAAGAAGAACATCCAGTTTCTGAATAAAGAGTAATGTCCAACATTCTCTTTTGCTGTGAATGCAATGTGTAATCCAAATAAACCATGATATAACAGCGGAATATAGATTAATACAAATTCAACTACCAATAAGAATGGTAATGATTCCATAAAACCTGATGCTTTGTTAAAAGCTTCCGCCCCTTGTGTTGCTTGATGATTGACCAATAAGTGAACAATTAAGAATGCACCGATTGGGATAATACCTAATAACGAGTGAATTCGTCTTAGATAGAATTCATTTTTTGATTGAGCCAAAAGGAGTCCCCCCTGTAAACATTTAATTAATTGACTAAAATTAAAAAGTTGTATGTAAACTGCCGTAAAAAACCATATAAAATACTAGCTTCTTTTACTTCTTTATTTGGTACTCGTCTCCATTGATTAACTTTAGATACTTTGGAAGCATCCTAATCAAAGTTAAAAAGAAAACAAGTATGGCATAAAAAAGAAAAGGGCTAGTCATGTTATAGATTTCATATAATGATGTCGTAGAATGTCTGTACTATAGCAATTCATGTAACCCTACATGATTGATAACAATTCTCAATTAGAAAACGCTTCCAAACAACTTTAAAAAAATAGCCTTTTGTTAACTATATTGTAACATTATTTAAAGCATTTTTGGACATGAGAATTATTCTCATGTCCAAAAATTGAAATTTTATTTGTTTTGAAGTGCGTGTTGTAAGTTTTTTGCAACATTTTCCGGAAGTCCAGATTTTTTTAAATCTTCTAATGATGCCTCTTTCATTTTCTTAATCGAGCCAAATGTTCTTAATAATTTCGTTTTCCGTTTCGCTCCGATACCATCGATATCATCAAGTACGGATTTAAGTCCTGTCTTCTGTCTCGTCTGCCTATGGAATGTAATGGCAAATCGATGCACTTCATCTTGAATGCGGTGAAGTAAATAGAAGGCTTGACTATTTTTCTTTAATGGTACGATTTCTGCACTTGCACCATATAACAACTCGGACGTTTGGTGCTTATCGTTTTTTTGTAATCCAGCCACTGGTATATCTAAGCCTAGTTCATTTTCAAGTACATCCATAACGCCGTTCATATGTCCTTTACCTCCATCGACAATGATGAGATCAGGTAAAGGTGTACCTTCATTTAGTACACGAGTATATCGGCGTCGAACAACTTCTCGCATTGATTTATAGTCATCAGGGCCTTCAACTGTTTTAATTTTATATTTACGATAGCCCTTTTTTTCTGGTTTACCATCAACAAAAGTTACCATCGCAGATACAGGATCCACACCTTGTATATTGGAATTATCGAATGCTTCGATTCTAATAGGTGTTTGGATCCCCATTCTTTCACCAAGTTCTTCAATTGCTTTGATCGTTCTAGATTCATCTCTAGCAATCAATTCAAACTTATTATTGAGCGAAACTTCTGCATTATGATTTGCCAAATCAATCATTTCTTTTTTCGCACCACGAGAAGGTTGTACAATTTTCGTATCAACAACCGATTGAATAATGTCTTTATCTAAGTGTTTCGGCACATGTACTTCTTTCGGTAATATATGTTGGTTTAAACTATAAAATTGACCGATAAAGGTATAAAACTCTTCTTCTTCAGTTTGTTGAATTGGAATCATCGTAGTATCTCTTTTAATCATATTCCCTTGTCTAATGAAAAAGACTTGAATGCACATCCAACCTTTCGACACGCTATAACCAAAGACATCACGAATCGTATTATCTGTTGACATAATTTTTTGCTTTTTAGTGAGATTATGAATATGTTGGATTAAATCACGGTACTCTTTTGCACGTTCGAAATCGAGAGACTCACTCGCTTTTTCCATACGTTCTTGTAAATGGTTTAATATTGTTTTGTCCTCACCATGTAAGAAATCACTAATTTCTTTTGTCATTTGTGCATATTTATCTAAATCGACATCATACACACACGGGCCCATACATTGACCAATATGATAATAAAGACATAATTTATCTGGCATTTTATCACATTTTCTAAATGGATATATACGATCTAATAATTTTTTTGTTTCTTGTGCGGAATAAGCATTAGGATATGGACCAAAATATTTGCCAGTACCTTTTTTAACGGTTCTAGTTACAATTAATCTTGGATGTTTTTCTTTAGTAATCTTGATAAAAGGATAACTTTTATCATCTTTTAATAAAATATTATAACGTGGCTGGTATTGTTTAATTAAGTTTAATTCTAAAAGTAAGGATTCTGTTTCACTTGATGTCACTATAAACTCGAAATTACGAATTTCACTTACTAAGCGAGTTGTTTTAGCATCATGCGCACCCGTAAAATAAGAACGTAATCGATTACGTAGTTTTTTAGCTTTACCAACATAAATCACTTGATCATTACGATCTTTCATCAAATAGCACCCTGGCTCTAATGGCACTACATTTAGTTTTGTTTTAATTTTTTCTTGATACGTCTCCATCTACATCCTCCTCTCTTCGAAAATTTTTATTAGCCAAACATGCTCTTATCCATTCTTAATGGGCACGTTAATATATACATAGACAAAACAAAGCTGGAGCATTTATGAAAATGCCCCAGTCTCAGGTTCTATATTCTTATAGATGTTTGTCTAATACTTCTGCTAAGTTTTCTTTAGGTTGGAAACCTACTACTTTATCAACTGGTTGTCCGTCTTTAAATACGATTAATGTTGGAATACTCATTACTTCATATTTAGCAGCAGTTGATGGGTTTTCATCTACATCTAATTTTAAGATATCTGCTTTACCTTCATAGTCCCCTGCTAATTCTTCTAAAACTGGAGCGATCATTTTACATGGTCCACACCAAGTAGCCCAGAAATCTACTAATTTAACACCAGATTCAATTTTACTATCAAAATCAGAATCAGTTACTTTTACGATTGCCATAATTGCCAATCCTCCTTAATTTTTAAATGATGAGCAAATTATAACAGAATTTATAAGGTAATGCATTGCAATCTGCTTATGCTCGTTTAAAAAATCAAATTTTTAAAGCCATTTGTAGAAGTGTCCTCAAATAGAAACATCATCATTTAAGCATATTTCTATGACGATTATCTATTTTAGGGATGCAACGGTAACGCCAAATCCACCTTCACTTGGCATACCACCTCTAAATGTCTTCACGCTTTTATGTCTTTTTAGATGTTGTTGCACACCTTTTTGTAATGCTCCTGTACCCTTACCATGAATAATATAAACTTGTTCAAAATTACTTAAAACAGCTTGATCTAAATATTGATCTAATTCAATTAAAGCATCTTCATAGCGATATCCTCTTAAATCAAGTTCAGTTTTAACTGTCTGTCTGTTAGATCTTGTAACCATTTTAGTTGGTTTTTCTTTTTTCTTTTTCATTTTTTCTAAATCTTCAATTGGTAATTTCATTTTCAATATTCCCATTTGAACAACTGCTTCTTCTTCTCCAACTAATTCTAGCACTTCACCTTTTTGACCATATGATAATACTTTAACTTCATCACCAGCTTGGATTTTATCGTATTTTTGTTTTTGAACATTTTGTTTGATTGATTTCGCTTCATATTGATCATCAAGTTGCTTTTTCTTATCAATAAGTTCATGTTCTTTAACATCCGCGCCTTTTTGATCTCTAAGTTCTCTTAATTCTTTAAGAATAGCATCTGCCTCTTTTGTAGCAGATTTGACACGTTGATTTGCTTTTTCTTTCGCTTCATCCATCAATGATTTCTCATAATTTTGATATTGTTGATATTGCTTTGCTAACTCATCATGTGTCGCCTGTGCTTCTTTAACTAATCTATCTAATTCAATACGTTGTTCATCCACACGTTTTGAATTTTTCTCTAATGATTCAATCATATTATTAATTTCTTGTTCATCTGTACCAATCATTGTTTTAGCTTTATTAATAATATTAAGGCTCAAGCCCAATTTTTTAGAAATATCAAATGCATTAGATCGCCCTGGAACACCCATTAATAACTTATATGTTGGACTTAACGTTTCCACATCGAATTCAACACTTGCATTCATCACACCTTCACGGTTATAACTATATGCTTTTAGTTCGGGATAATGAGTAGTTGCCATCACGAGTGCACCTAGATTCCTTACATGATCTAATATACTCATAGCAAGCGCAGCACCTTCACTCGGATCTGTTCCAGCACCTAATTCATCAAATAGTATCAAGCTATTTTTATCTGCTTCTTTTAAGATTTCTACAATATTTTTCATATGAGATGAAAATGTTGATAGTGATTGCTCAATAGATTGTTCATCACCAATATCACAATATACATTTTCAAAGACACTGAGTTGGCTACCATCTAATGTTGGAATAAGCATGCCTGATTGAGCCATAACAATAATAAGGCCTAATGTTTTTAAAGTGACAGTTTTACCACCTGTGTTAGGTCCAGTGATAATCACTGTTTCTATATCATCTACAAACTCAATTGTATTTGCTACAACCGTATTATGATCTAATAAAGGATGATATGCATTAGGTAAATAAACTGTTCTTTCTTTATGAAATGTAGGCTTCGTACCTTTGATCGCACGGGCATATCTTGCTTTTGCAATTAAAAAGTCAAGATGTCCCATTATCGATTCAGCTAATAATAATGCATCTGATTCTACAGCGACTTGCGAAGTCAACTCAGCTAATATACGTTCACGTTCAACTGCCTCATCATTACGCAAGCGACTAATTTGATTATTCATTTCAACTACAGATGATGGTTCTATATACAATGTTTGACCTGAGGCAGATTGGTCATGAACAATACCATTAAAATCTTGTCTATATTCCGCTTTTACTGGAATGACGTTTCTATCATTTCGAACAGTTACAATCGCATCTGATAATTTCTTTTGGTTAGCCTGACTTTTAACCACTCGATCTAAATTCTGTCTAATTCGTTGATTTGTACTTGATATTTTACTTCGAATACTTTGTAACTCGTAACTAGCATGGTCGTATAAATCATGGGCGTCACATTTATCATTAATGTCCTTAAATAAATCCGTTAAAATTGGTAACTGTGCCATTTGACTATCTAAGATAGGGTATTTAACTTCTTCATCTTCTTCTAATAATTGATTATAAAATGTCTTAAACTGATTTTGAACTTGAATTAAGCGTTTAATCGCATTTAATTCGGTCACATTTAACACACCACCAATAGTTGAACGGTGAATGTACTGTGCTACTTTAGATAGGCCACTTAAACTTGGCAATCGATGTTTATTATAAATTTGTGATATTTCATCCGTTTCATTAATTTGAAATTCTACAGTTTCAAAATCTGTTGCTGGAGACATTTCTGCGACTTTTTCACGTCCTAAATCACTAATAGCTTCGTTAGCTACAAATGATTTTATTTTATCAAATTCTAAGACGTCTAATGTTTTTTGTCTCATGCAATCCCTCTATTTCTTCAATTTTTTATTGTCTTTAATAAATGATTTAAATGCTTCTCTAGACATCGTATTAATCACACGATCTTTAGTTACAAATCCTTTTTGAGCAGTAGCAACACCATATTTCATAAATTCTAAATGATCAACATGATGCGCATCCGTATTAATAGTTAACTTTACATTTGGATATTGGCGTACGGTTTGTGCATTTAGGTCTAAACGTTTAGGATTTGCATTGATTTCTAATATGGTATTTGTTTCTTCAGCTAATTGCGCTAACTTTTCAATATTAGGTTCATAACCGGGACGACGTCCAATAATGCGACCTGTTGGGTGAGCAATATGACGCACATATGGATTACGACAAGCATTTTCTAAACGTTGCATAATTTCCGCTTCTGACTGATTAAAACTTTGATGAATGGCTGCAATAACATAATCTAGTTGTGCCAATATCTCATCATCATAATCTAAAGAACCATCCGGTAATATATCCATTTCAATGCCAGAGTATATATCAATCTCATCATATTCTTTATTTAATTGCTTAATTTCTTCATTTTGGCGAAGTAAGCGTTCAACTTGTAGACCATTGGCTACTCTTAAACTTTGTGAATGATCTGTAATAACCATGAATTCATAACCTTTAGCAATATTAGCCTCAGCCATATCTCTAATAGAAAATGCACCATCACTATAAGTAGTATGCATGTGAAGATCACCTTTAATATCGTCGAGTTGTATAATCTGACTTAAATCTTTATCAAATTCACTGCCATCTTCACGCATTGAAGGTTCAATCCACGATACACCGAAATGTTCATAAATCTCCGCCTCGCTATTGAATTGAAGTAATTCTCCATTGGCTTTTTCAATGCCATACTCACTCACTTTTTCTTCTTGTGCTTTTGCTAATTGTCTAATTCGAATGTTATGATCTTTTGAACCTGTGAAATGTTGTAATGTGTGATAAAAAGCTGCAGGTTCAATTAATCTAAAATCAACACCAATCGTTTCATCGTCGTACTCTAATTCTACAGATACTTTGGTTGACCCAACTGCAACATCCTTTACCTTATTAGGGATTTCCAATAATTGTTGTTGAACTTTTTCAGGGTTATTTGTACTTATAATAAAATCCAAATCTTTACTTTGTTCTTTATATCTTCTAAAGCTACCTGCCGAAGCATATTGATCTATGTCATCTAGCTGACTAATATAATCAATAATTTGATGATTAAGTCCTCTCATTTGATCAATAGGATAACTTTCTTTCTTAGCTCCTAACGCTTTGACTGCTTCTAAGATATTTTGTTCAGTTTTTTTCGCAAAACCGCTTAATTCACTGACTTTTCCTGCTTCACAAGCCTCTTGTAATGACGTTTTGTCAGTGATATTTAATTCTTTATATAATTTAGCAATTTTCTTACTACCTAAACCTTGTATTTTCAATAATGGTACTAATCCTTCTGGGACTTCTTTTTGTAAGTCTTCTAAAGCTGTAGACTGACCATTTTGTCTATATTCATTAATCACATCGCCTACACCTTTACCGATACCTTTAAGTTCTGTTACATCTTCTATTTCATCTAACGGTCTTTCGTCTACTTCTAAACTTTGTGCTGCCTTACGATATGCTGATACTTTAAAGGTATTCTCTCCTTTTAATTCCATATAGGTAGCAATCTTTTCTAGTAATTGAATCACATCTTTTTTAGTCATATACATCTCTCCATAAAAAGAAGACCAGGACATATCTCATTTTTCAAATTGTCTGTCCTGACCTCAATATCATTTTCTTTATAAATTTAAAATCATTTGTGAAACATAAGGTGTATGCAATAAAATTTGCTTGGCAAGTAATGAATGCCCTAATTGACTTTGTAGCATTGTATTAGGATATAATGCTATGATATACGTCAATATTTGTATGATAATCACACCGATGAATAGGCTTAATACAATACCTAAAGTGCGGCTTATGATATTTAAAGGTTGATATGCCACTATATTATCAAATGTGACGATGATTAGATATAAAATCAACTTACAGCTAATAGCAATCACAATAAAAGCAATTATTGATTCAAAACGATACTGTAAATGATTAAAATGAATTGCATATTGCGTATCAAATGCGACTGTCTTTGGAAATGGTAAAAAAACAATTAATCGTTGCGCAATCTCTCGATAAAATTGTTGCGCAATCCATAACGATGCAAGCGTACATATCACATGAATGCTCGAAAGCCATAATCCCCGTCGAAATCCAACAATTGAAACATAGCATAATATAATAAGTACAACGATATCTAATAGCATCTAGTCTTCTCGTTGCTTAATTTGATCTAATTCGTGTTGTAATCGACGATTTTCTTCTTCTAAACTCACTTTGTCATGCATCACGTTCACTGCTGTTAAAATCGCTTTTCTAGTGGTATCTAAACCTGCAGATTTTCGTCCTAATTCTTTCATTTTTTCATCCACTAAATGTGCAACATGTCTTATATGTTCCGGGCTATCATCGCCGATTATTGTGAAATGTTGATCGTTGATTGTAACATTTATCCTATTCTTAAACTCACCCATATCGATATCTCCTGACTTTTAATTAAATTATTCCGTTTCTGTGTTTAATTTAACCAAAATCATGTTTCTATATTATTTTGAACATAACATAATATTAATGTTTGGTTTTATACATTTACTTATCATTAAACATTATACATGAGTCATCTTTATTTTGTAAGTAGTGAGATGATAAAGAATAACTTTATATTCATTTAGAGCTTGAGTCTTATAAACTAAAATATATTTTCATTTTGTCATCATTCTAAGGTAATAAATGTTATGATATCATTTAATTATTATGAAAAGAATTTAACAAAGAGAGGTCTAACGATATATGGCAAATGTTGTCCATAAACTAACAACAACTGAGATTCAATCATTAATGTCTAAGATTAAATTTGATACATCCCAATTACCCCAGGGTATGAAAGCACGAGCAAAACATAATAATGCTGTGATCAATATTTACAATTCTGGAAAAGTGATGTTTCAAGGAAAAAATGCTGAAATAGTTGCACAACAATTGCTACCTGACAAAAGTAGTTCAACTTCAACTTCTTCAATATCTAAAAACGCAACTTCTTCGATTAAATATAATCAATATAACTGTATTGGTAGTGATGAAGCTGGTAGCGGTGACTATTTTGGTCCTCTCACAGTATGTGCTGCATATGTCACAAAGGATCACGTCAAAATATTGAAAGAATTGGGTGTAGATGATTCTAAAAAGTTAACCGACGCTAAAATCGTCGAACTTGCCGAACAACTTGTGACATTCATTCCACATTCGCTGCTCACACTTGATAACGTTAAATATAATGAGCGCCAACGTGCAGGTTGGTCACAGGTAAAAATGAAAGCAGTCTTACATAATCAAGCAATCGCTAATGTTGTTCAAAAAATTGATACGCATGCTTTAGATTATATTGTGATTGATCAATTTGCTGAACGTGGTGTTTATCAACGTTATGCCTTGTCCGATTTACCTTTCCCAAATAAAACAAAGTTTGAAACGAAGGGTGAATCTAAGTCATTAGCTATCGCAGCTGCGAGTATTATCTCTAGATATGCATTTGTTAAACATATGGATCAAATGTCTAAATCAATAAAAATGGATGTACCTAAAGGTGCTAGCAATAAAGTCGATTTATTCGCTGCAAAAATCATTGAAAAATTAGGTATCGAACAACTCGACGCTATTTCAAAACAACATTTTAAAAATAGAGAAAAAGCACAAACTTTAGTGAATAAAAAATATCAATAAATTTATGTAAATTAAAACGGCAAGTTCTATTTGTACAAACATTAGAACTTGCCGTTTCTTTTTATATTTAATTATCTAATTGTAGCACCTTTTGCTTTTAATGCTTCGATGATTTGATCATGTACTTTCGTTACACGTTCATCTGTTAAAGTATTCTCAGTATCTAAATAATACAATCTAATAGCAACTGATTTTTTACCTTCATCTAAATGCTCACCTTCATAAACATCAAATACAAGTGTATCTTGAAGAATATCAGCACCGCGTTGATGAATCGTATTTGTTAATTCAGAAGCAGGTACATCATGTTCAACTTCTAATGCAATATCACGAGATACACCAGGATATTTAGGTATTGGTTGATAATTGATATAGCCTACTGATACATTCATCATTTCTTCATAGTTCAATTCAAAGACATATGTGCGTTTTAAATCATTATCATTAGCTACTGTAGGATGCAATTCTCCAATGAAACCAATATCTTTACCATTTAAAGATACCATCGCAGTTCTTCCAGGATGTAAACCATCGATTTCAGTAGCACGATATTCAAAATTTAAGTTGAGTTTTTGTGCTACACGATCAATGACACCTTTAGCTAAGTAAAAGTCAACAGCTTCTTTTTTACCTTGCCACTGATTTACAACATATTCACCTGTCATAATACCACTTAAATATTCTACTTCATCAGGCAATTGACCTTCACCATTACCGAAGAATACACGACCAATTTCGTATAATTTAACATCTTGATTTTTACGTGCAACATTATACGCAGCCGCTTCGATTAAATGTGGTAATAAACTTTGTCGTAAAGTTGAATGTGCTTCGCTCATTGGCATTAATAATTCTATAGTCGGTCTATCTTGTAATGCAAAGTCTTTCGCATGTGATTTTGACACGAGTGAATACGTGATCGCTTGGTTTAAACCTGCACCTTCAATGGTTTCTTTAACTGTTCTTGTTTTATGTTGACGATCAGTTAGTGCACCATTCGTAACATCTTCAAATACTGGTAACGTTGATGGAATTTCATCGTAACCATATATACGGGCAACTTCTTCAATCAAATCTTCTTTGATAGAAATATCTTTACGTCTTGATGGTACATAAACAGTAAGCTCATCTTGTTGAGTTTCAGTTTCAAACCCTAATTGTTCAAAGATATTTTTAATTTCTTCAGTAGATAAGTTAAATCCTATTGTACGATTAATTTTATCTGTTGTAATTTGAATCGGTGTAATGAAAGCTCCTAAATCTCCTTCAGCTACACGATCTTTAAGTACACGACCTGACGCATTAGTTTCTAATAAATAACAAGCGCGATCCACTGCTTCGTTGACAAATTCTGTAGCAATACCTTTTTCAAATCGACTTGATGCTTCACTACGTAAATTCAAACGTCTTGATGTATGACGAATTGATGCTGAATCAAATATAGCACCTTCTATAACTACATTTGTCGTTTCGTCGCTAACCTCTGAAAAGTCACCACCCATCACACCACCAAGTGCAATTGGAGATTGTCCGTTTGTTATAACTATATCTGACTCAAGTAATGTTCTTTCTTGATCATCTAAAGTTGTCATCGTTTCATTTTGATGTGCTTGGCGAACTTCAATATGATTTGAACCAATTTGATCTTGGTCAAACATGTGTAACGGTTGTCCATATTCTAATAGTACGTAGTTAGAAATATCAACGACATTATTGATTGGTCGGATACCTGCTTTCATTAAACGTGCTTGCATCCATATTGGCGATGGTGCAATAGTGACATTTTTAACGATTCTAGCACTATAGTATGGAACTTTATCACTATTTTTTACTGTCACTTGCAATTCGTCCATTGCAGAGTTAGTCTCTTCATTACTATTTGTTTCTGGTTTAGTCATTTTTGTGTCGTATAGTGCTGCAACTTCATAAGCTGTACCGACCATGCTTAGAGCGTCTGCACGGTTTGGTGTTAAATCAAATTCCATAATTTGATCATTTAAATACAATGCGTCCAATGCATTTGTACCCGGTGTCATTGCTTCTGGGAATACGAAAATACCATTTTCAAACGCTTTAGGCACAACATTACTTGAAATACCAATTTCCTGTAATGAACAAATCATACCTTCAGAGCGTTCCCCACGTAATTTAGCACGTTTAATTTTAATGCCACCTGGTAATCTGCCCCCCACTTTAGCAACAATGACATATTGTCCTTCATCAACATTTGGTGCCCCACAAACAATTTGTACAGGTGCTTCCTCACCAATATCAACTTGGCAAATATTTAATTTGTCAGCATCAGGGTGAGATGCTTTAGATATAATATGGCCTACTACTAAGTTTTTAATATCTTTTGTTAAATCAACTAAATCATCTACCTCGATACCAGTACGTGTAATACGTTCAGCTAAATCTTGAACATTTTGTTCAACGTCAACATAATCTTTTAACCATTCATTTGAAATTAACATTACGCTTCACCTCTATCTTCTACAGCCTTAAATTGATCTAAGAATCGCACATCGTTTGTATAGAAGTGTCGAATATCTTCAATACCGTACTTCAACATAGCGATACGGTCAGGTCCCATACCAAACGCGAATCCAGAGTATTCATTAGCATCAAACCCTGCCATTGTTAATACATTAGGGTGCACCATTCCTGCACCTAAAATTTCAATCCAGCCTGTATGTTTACATACATTACAACCTTGCCCTTTACATTTAAAACATGATACATCAACTTCTACAGATGGTTCAGTGAATGGGAAGTAACTTGGACGTAAACGAATTTCTCTATCTGCACCGAACAATTCTTTAGCTAATAATTCTAATGTACCTTTTAAATCACTCATCTTAATATTTTTATCTACAACTAAACCTTCAATTTGTGTAAATTGATGACTATGCGTCGCATCATCTGAGTCACGACGGTATACTTTACCTGGACAAATGATTTTCACTGGACCTTGTCCATTACGTTGTTCCATAGTACGTGCTTGTACTGGAGACGTATGCGTTCTCATTAAAGTCTCTTCCGTAATATAAAAACTATCTTGCATATCACGTGCGGGATGTGATTTAGGTAAGTTTAATGCCTCAAAATTATAATGATCTTGTTCAACTTCATAACCATCAACAATTTCGTAACCTAGACCTAGGAATAAATCTTCTATCTCTTCAATCGTACGTGTTAATGGATGTTTAGAGCCGATTTCTATTTGGCGACTAGGTAATGTCACATCGATTGTTTCTTCAGCAAGTTGTTGATTTAACTTTTCATTGGCTAAAATCGTTTGTCTTTCATCTAATTCTTGTTGAATTGTTTGTCTTAATTCATTTACCTTTTGTCCGTATGCTGGTTTTTCTTCATTTGGTATGTCTTTCATATTTTTCATTAAACCACTTACTGCACCTTTTTTACCTAAATATTTTACTTTGACATCTTGTAATGCTTTTTCATCATTTGCAGCATTAATATCAACTAACGCTTGTTGTTTTAATTCACTCATATGATCATTTTGAGTCATTTTAACTTCCTCCTTAGTGCCAATAGATATTTTAAACTAAGACATTTATTAATATCCCAGTCTGCTTTCTCTTATTTTATTTCATTAAATAAAAAAGACTCTCGCCCGATAACTGGGACGAAAGCCTTCCGTGGTACCACCCAAATTTATGCTTATGCATACACTTGTATACGTTGCTAACGAAGACGTACTCCGACTTAAATCTCTTTAAGTAGCCAAAAAGATGAAAAAAACTAATCAAAGTTGGAATAACTTTCAGTCACGATTATTCTCCCTTATACAACTTTATACATTAATTTAAGTCTTTTTATAGGCTAATGATTCAATTTTATATCAGTTAATATTTATTGTTATGAATTCATCATTCATTATAGACGATTTAGATATATAGGGTCAACCTACAATCGCGCCATAGTACATCATGAAAATCAGATTTATCATTTAATGTCTATAAATTACCCTTTGAGTTGATATAACAAGATACTCCCCGCAATGGCTACATTTAAGCTTTCAGCTTGTCCATATATTGGAATCGTTATATTTTGCGTAGTATGTTCTAATAGTGCAGGATCTACACCTTCACCTTCATTACCAAGAATCAATGCAAATGTCTCTTGTGCTTCTATCTCTTTAAAACTTACTGCGTTATCTAATGCAGTGCCATAAACAGGACCATTAAAGGTATTAATGTACGACTGTAAAGACTCTGATATAACTGGAATATGAAATACACTTCCTTGACTGGCGCGTAACACTTTATCTTGATAAGGATCTGCTGTTCCCTTTTCCATTACAATCAGATCTATTCCTGCAGCATCTGCCGTACGAATCAAAGTCCCTAGATTCCCTGGATCTTGTATTCTATCAATTAATAATACTTGTTTGGCTGTTGTTACATCATAATCCGGTTTCTTGATGACAGCAAAAAAGCCTTGAGGCGTTACAGTTCCAGATAATGATTCAGCTACCTTTAAATTGATTTCAAATGTTTCATTGGCATATTCAATTAAGTCACTATCAGTTCTACTTGGATCAACAACGAATAATTGTTCAATTACTAACCCGCTTTGATAAGCTTCTTCAATTAAATGTACACCTTCTATAAGCGCTAATCCTGTTTTATCTCGATCTTTCTTTTTCTTTAATTTATTCGCATTTTTAATTTTATTATTCTGTGCCGATGTAATTTGTTCCATATATCTAATCTCCAATATGATGATTTCTTATTCAATTTAATTGTATATGATTGAGCTACTTTTTTAAATAAAGAAAGTGAGTCCATGATTTGATTATGTTATTTACTGTAAAAGCAACTAAAGTATTTTATCCTGTTAAATATATGATAATAAATAAAAAATATCCTAATTGAAATGACTATTCCAATTAGGATATTTATTGATATCTAAAATTATTTAGATACGATTTCTTCACCATTGTAAGAACCACAGTTTTTACAAACACGGTGAGATAATTTGTATTCGCCACAACTTGGGCATTCAGTCATACCAGGTACTGAAATTTTGAAATGAGTACGACGTTTGTTTTTTCTTGTTTTAGACGTTCTTCTTTTAGGTACTGCCATGATTTATCCTCCTTAAAATTAAACACATCATTAAATGATATCAGTTTATTTAACAATATTATATCATTAATTAAACTGCTATTGGTCTTTATCATATAATTGTTGTAATTTCTGAAGCCTTGGATCAACTTGCTTTCTGTCTGAATCATCATCTTCTTGGTCTTGAACAAGTTCCTCGAATTCATCTTCATCAATCACTTCCCAACCATTGCCTTCAGTTAACATTTGATTGCTATTGTCTGAATATGCTCTCATCGGTTTCTCGATAATGACAAAATCTTCAACAATATCTTTAATGTTAATCATACCGTCAGTCGCTGAATGATAATGCTCATCCTGCTCTTCTTCGTCGGTATAATAATCACTGCCTTCTAAATCAAACACTTCGGAAGTTTCGACATCTAGCGGTACTTCAACAGGTACTAATGTACGTGCACACGGCATCGTATAAGTACCAGTGATATGCATATCTGCAATAACTTCGTTTGATTTAACAGTTAATTGACCTTCAACATTGATTTCAGAAAGATCGATAAGATCTAATGATTCTTTTAAATGTTCAAAATTCACCGTTTGATTAAACTCAAATGGTTTACCTTGATATTTTCTTAATTGTGTTATTGACCATTTCATATGGCTTCACCTCTAACAAGCACAAAATTTATTTTAACTTTCTCAGTATAATATGTCAAGATTTTTTCTTAACATACGTACTTCTGTTACAATACTAATAATGAATTCTGAAAGGACGAATTGCAAATGAAAAGTGTTGGCATTATATCTGAATATAATCCATTCCATAACGGGCATTTATACCATGCACAACAATCCAAATTACTATCCCAAACAGATGTATCCATTGCCTTCATGAGTGGCAACTTTGTCATGCGAGGCGAACCCGCTTTATTTAATAAATTCATTCGTACTCAAATGGCCCTATCAGCTGTTGATTTAGTAGTTGAACTTCCTACCATTGCTAGCCTTTCATCGGGTGATTATTTTGGTGAAATGGCAATTAAATTGGCTGATTATTTAGATGTCAATACCATATCATTTGGAAGTGAACATGGAAATATTAATGCTTTAAAAGAAGCAGCGCAACAGGTTCTTGATTTGGAAAATAGTGATGCCTTTAAATCAAAATTAAAAGAAGGTAAAAGTTATCCTAGAATCATTAACGAATTAATCCAACATCAATCTACGAATGATATTTTACAATCACCTAATAATATTCTAAGTATTGGATATTTAAAAGGGATTCAGCAGTTCGCACCTCAAATTGAAGCCATTACGATTCGTCGTGATACAGCACAGCATCGCGAGCAAACAATTCAACATCAACAATTTGCCAGTGGATCATCCATACGCCAATCTATCATTCACCATCACTCTGACTGGGAAAATGTTGTACCAGGGGCAATTAAATCATTATATCATTCACAATTCACAACTGTGGAGCACGCCTTTCCCTATATAAAATATCAATTGTTAACACAACGTACGTCAACACTTAAAACTATATACACTATGAGTGAAGGATTGGAAAATCGATTAATCTCTATGATTAAGGATGCACACTCATTTAAAGATTTGTTAACTAAAGTCAAAACGAAACGATACACTTATACGCATATCCAGCGTATATTAATGAACATTTTACTTAACATTCAACAAACTGATGTTAACCATAATATCTATGCCGCTAGAATATTAGGTATGAATGAAAATGGTCGAGCATATTTAAAATACCTGAAACATCAGTTCCCAGAACGTCATTTTATTACAAATATCAATCAATCATCTTCCGCTTACTTTCCAATTGAAATTAAAGCAACTCATATTTATAATCTTATGACCGAACAATCTGATGATGATTTCAATACACCAGTTATCAAATCTTAAAAAATGTACTGTTACATAATGTGATTCGCATTATATAACAGTACATTTTTTATTATATATGATATTTTTCTTTTAAGGCTTTTGCTACATTGGGTGGCACAAATTCTGAAATATCAGCTTTATATGCTGCTACTTCTTTAACTATACTCGAACTAATAAATGAATAATTCGTACTAGTCATCATATACATGGTTTCGATATCACTGTTTAACTTTTTATTCATAGATGTTAATCGTAGTTCATATTCAAAATCACTTACCGCTCTCAAACCTCGGATAATTGTTTTTGCACCTACTTGCTTACAAAAATCTACTAACAAACCATTATAATGGTGGACTTCCACATTAGATAAATGTGCTACTGAACCCCTAATTAAATCCATACGTTCTTCTAAATTGAAAGTGCCACCCTTGCTACTATTTTTTAAAACACAAACATGTATTTCGTCAAAACGATCTGCACTTCTTTCTATAATATCTAAATGACCATATGTAATTGGATCGAAACTCCCGGGAATGACTGCTTTCGTCTTATTCATATTATTCTCCTTTTTCTAATAACAAAGTATCTGTCAAACCATAATGATATCTTTTTATTTCTTTAAACGGTGCGCTTTGAATATGTTCATCATTACTAAACTCACAAATGATAATACCATTTTCTTTTAGTAAATTAAACTCTGCAATGCTTTTTAATGCTTCATCAATCAAACCTTTTTTATATGGTGGATCTAGAAAAATGTAATCGAATTGTATGTCTCTTTTAGCTAATGCTTTCAAAGCTCGGTCTGCATTATTTTTATAGACTTCTGATTGTGACATCAAATCGAGTTGTTTAAGATTTGATTTGATTACTTTAACTGCTTTAAAGTTTTGATCTACGAAAATGACCTTCTCCATACCCCGAGATAATGCTTCAATACCAAGGGCACCACTACCGGCAAACAAATCTAAACCAAGACCTGATACTTCATGTAAACTATTGAAGATGCCTTCTTTGACCTTATCCATAGTTGGTCTAGTATTACGACCTTCTAAACTTTCTAACGCTTTACTTTTATGTATTCCTGCTATCACACGCATTCCATTCACACTTCCATTTCACTATGTAATTTAATATAATTTGACTTAAAAGGAGACTGATTTAACATATGAAACAATCATTTATTGTCTTGGGCGAAGGTTTAACAGATTTGTTTGAATTTACTACACTGATCGACTATAACCATTCACGCATTGATAAAATTATTTATTTTCATTCACCACAAACTGAGAAACAATTATCATCTGTCGCTATTGTCATGCAACCAACCGAAGGTAATTATTTTCAAGCAATGTACATGATGATGAATGCAGTAAAATATCCTTATCCTGATAGCAATAAAAAGTTTGAAATGATTAACAACAAGGCCGAAGCCTATGATATTCCAGTTTTAGGCATAGACGTTCAACCACCTGAAGCATTTCATGACAATGACTTATATTTTAATTATTTAATTAGTGTGCTAAGACTTCAACGATGGATTCCACCGTTACAATAAAATACGTCATCTAAAACACGAGTTATAGAACTTCGTGTTTTTCTTTTTCATAGGTTTTCTTTAAAAATCGATAAGGTGATCCATCGATATGTCTTACATACTTTAATTTCATTAATTTATTTACAACATCATCCGCTTCATTCTCATTAACATACATAATGACGTATTTACGTTGTCTATTAAAATGAACGATGTGCCCATATTTTCTAATTTGTCTCTCGTGTTTAATGTGTTTTAAGTAAACGACGAGGCTTACTCTAGGAACTAAGTTCATCTCTCTTCACTCCATTTGATATACAGTTTTTATCATATCATGAGTTTAAATTTTATGAAATAACAATCACTTTCTAATATAAACTAGAGAATGGCATTTGGAAACACATTTAATTCGCTAAATATCTTGTCATTTATTTGATTGTTAACACATTCTATTTCAATACGCACTTCATTTTCCATATGTAACTGATGTCTGTTAATATTACTTTAATAACTTAAGGAGGATATTAAATGGTTAAACTAAATAAGTGGTTAGTTAATGGCTCATTAGCAGCGGCAAGTATAATAGGAAGTGTGCTTTATGTTAATCAAAATAAAAAGCCACGTGAAATTAATGCAATCCCTCCATTCTTTTCAGGTGTAGCACCATATCTGTTTGCTCATAGAGGTGGTATGGCCGTAAGACCTGAACAAACTAAATTAGCATTCGATAATGCGGTTCAATATGGTGTGGATGGTTTTGAAACGGATGTACGATTAACCAAAGATAAAGCACTCATTGTTTTCCATGATGCAACGGTAGATCGTACTACGAATGGATCAGGTAAAGTATGCGAACACACACTTGCTGAATTAAGAAAACTAGGTGCCGGTTATTATTTTACAGATATTAATCGTCAATACCCATATCGTGGACATTCAGACGCAAAAATTCTTACGTTTGAAGAGTTATTAGAACTTTACCCAGAAATGTACATCAATGTAGATTTGAAAGATCATCCTGATAGCTATGAAGGTGCCATAGCTCCTGGAGTACTTTATGATCAAATTTCTAAACATCAAGCAGAACATCGTGTATTAGTCACAAGTTTTCACAAAGAACAAATAGAACGCTTTGACCAATTAAGTAAAGGTACAGTTGCAATTGGTGCAAGTCAAAGTGAAGTTACTGAAGCTTTCATTAAGTTCAATACCTTTAGAGGTAACACTTATCATCCTAAAGCGAATACATTCCAAATGCCTACCGAATTTAAAGGTATCCGACTTACATCTGCAAGATTTATTAAATGGTTAACACTATTAAACATCGTACCAGGATATTATGGGATCAATAGCATTGACTTAATGACAGACCTATATCAAAAAGGTGCGCATACCCTTGTAACTGATCGTCCTGATTTAGCTCAACAATTTAAAGAAACATTAAAATAATAAATGGCAAGGTCTAAAGTTTACCTTAGACCTTGCCATTTATCTTTCTATAGTGAGCAATTACATGATCCTCCGGAGGCACATCCATGTGCAGTTGTTTGGAAAAATGGATTACCCGTCTCAATTTTCACATTATCTGATACTGCTAATGCAATTTTGCTAATTACTTCATCAATTAAATTTTGTAATTCCACTTCTTTAGATTTATAGTCCATGACCACAGGCAACATTTCATACGCGCGTTTACGTTGACGTGTTTCCATCATAATGGTTTTATAATCCGGGTGATATCTACCAAAGCGCATGACATCATCATACTTATCTTTAGACTTTAAGAACGCAGAGTATAATAAGTGTGCTTCATCATCCTGATTTAATAATTCCTTTGCTTCGATATAGTCATGATATATTTCAGAATCTACTATCATATCAGACAATGCTTCGATATCGTCTAAAATAGACAATGTTTCCTCATTTATCATTTGTCATTTTCCCCTCACTTATTTTTCTAAGAAAATTAATGAATAATAATCTTTCATCACTTCTCCACCCATCTCATCATACTTGGTATTTAACATTCTTGAGCGATGAATATCCGAATTCATCCAACTATGAATTAATGTTGGAACGTCATCAAAGTTATAACCCACATTCTGACTTGTAGAAGTATAACTAATATCTCGTTCATCTAATTGTTGTTTCAATGCATTTTCAGTGAATTCAACTGAATCATAGCCGCTCTTTGTCGCATCAAATAAATTAAAAGAGGCAATATGTGCAATATCGTTATTTACTTTTAATGGTTTTAACCCTTTTAATTTTCTCATCTCATTTGTCACTTCATACAGTGTCATTAATTGATTCGTATTTTGTTCATATGGTAAATCTTTATGTTTACTATTAGATGAAGATTGAGATTCATTTGTTTTATACGGTTGTAGAGATGCTAATGTATCTTTATCTAAAAAGCGAATCGCCATAATTTTATTAGTTTGTTGATCAGAATACACTTGAGCATACACATTACCATATTTAATTAATGTTTGTGTTTTTAAATCCTCATCAGACAACTCAAACTCATAAACCTTACCTTTAGATTTAATGGTTGGTTCTGGGTTAATACTTGTATTTTCGTAGATTTTAGAATTTTGTTCACCAATATGCAGTGGGCTTACATTTACATCCTTGCCAGTTGCATATACAGATTTAATATGATCGTCTTTAACACTTACAATGTAATATTGATCTTTCTTTTTAAAAACATAATTTTTATAACCATCTCTAAAAGGATACGTACGACTAGCTTGTCCATACTTTTTAGTAAGTTGATTGATATCTTTTCCAATCCAGGTACCTACACCTTTTTTAGGCTTTGGATTTTCAATATCTTTATTTGTATTTTTAAACTGTTCAGTTCGCTCAGTTTTATGATTTTTATTAGGATTTTCTAAAACATCAAACTTTAAACGTGGTGAGTAAAATAAATAGATTAGAAAAGAAACTAAAAAGACAACACCTAATATGCGTATTACTAATTTTTTCATCTTTCACCCACCTTAATAGAATTATTATCATTGTACATAAATATATATTTCATAATCAAGATAAGTCTATTTTCATCATGAATTTCATTATAAATACTTTCACCTAAATATGTTTGTAATATGAATTAAAGACATAAGAATATTAAAAAACTGATAAAACTTTCAATCAAGTTTTATCAGTTCACTTAAATTATAAACCTAAAGTCGCTTTAATTAACGATGTTGTTTCGCCGCCTGGATATAAGATGTATAAAAGTAAATATACTGCCACACCAGTAATAGCTGTAAAGAACCAAATAATTGAAGCAATAGGTCCAATTTTTCTATGAATATTAAATTTATCTTTGAAGGCCGTAAAAATTTGTATTAAGCCTAATACCCCACCAATTGTTGCTAGGTTAATATGGAATACTAAGAAAATCGTATAGTAAATTTTAATACTATCTGGACCACCAAATGCAGTATTTCCTATAAAGATTGTACGACTAGCATAAATAATAAAGAATGTAGCTGCGAAAATAGCTGCCCATAGCATCACTTTTTTATGCTTATCAATTTGTTTTTTCCAAATAAGTCTCCAACCAATTGCCACTAATATCGCACTAATAACAATGCATGAGGTACTTAACGTTGGTAATATAGGTACGTTCATATGTTTCATCCTTACTTAATTTTATATTTATATCGTTTTAATAAGTGATACGACTACAACTAGTACAAAGAAAACGACTAAATAGTTTAACGAATAGATAAACATAGTGGTTGCCCATTTAGTTTGATTAGTATTACGTTTGAATGATGTAAAACCGAGTGCCATCCAACCTAAATTTAATAATGTAGCTAATACTATAAATGTAGTACCTAAATTAGATAACATGAATGGAATTGGTAATAATAATACTAACCAAATGAACATGCTTATACGTGTTCTATTGAATCCTTTGACAGATGGCAACATTGGAATATTTGCTAATGAATATTCATCACTACGTTTAATAGCTAAAGCATAGAAATGAATAGGTTGCCAACAAAATACTACCAAAAATAATGCTATTGCTGCAACACTGATAGAACCATCAATAGCTACCCAACCAATTAATGGTGGTACAGCACCTGGGAAACTACCTACAACAGTATTCCAAGTTGTGTGTCGTTTAGACCAAATCGAATAATAAGAAACGTATCCTAAGATACCAATTAATCCTAATACGCCTGATGGAATATTGAGTAAAAATAAACATGCCTCACCTACTAACATCATACCAAAGCTTAAAATTAATAAGTGTTTATTTGAAATTCTATCATTTACAGTGGGTCTATTTTGTTTACTAGGCATGATTTGATCAATATCTTGATCATAATAGTTATTTAGTGCACATGCACCGCCCATAATCAATGTAGAACCTATAATCATTAATAAAATTTGAGGTATAGACGATAGGAAGGAATGGTTTGTCATTACAACAGCCAACCAAGCCCCGGCAAATGCAGGAATCAAATTCCCTTGAACAAGGCCCATCTTAATAATCTGTTGTAATTCTTTAAATGTCACACGGCCCGTATCTTGTGACAACGTTTGTTCTCTGTTCATAATTCCCCTCCTTGAACTTTTTCATATAATATAATGATATAGCAAATAGTTATAAAAGACTAGGTTTTAAAAAATTAAATTGTGACACTTTAACGACATTCTAAATAGTTGATTTTGTATAGCATTTAAAAATGGTATCATTAATATAATGTAGAAGAAAAATATATACGTTAATTTAAAGGAATGATCTAACATGAAATACGTGATTAGACGGAGTACTTTAATTTAATGATGGGGTGTTTATCATTGTTTAGAAAAGAAAACCTTAAATGGTTAAGTGTCTTAGCAACAATTATCATGACATTTGTACAATTAGGTGGTGCACTCGTCACTAAAACTGGTTCCGAAGATGGTTGTGGTTCCTCTTGGCCATTATGTAATGGTGCATTTCTACCACAGAATTTACCTATACAAACCATTATCGAATTGAGTCACAGAGCTGTATCAGCATTGTCACTTATCGTGGTATTGTGGCTAGTGATTACTGCATGGAAACATATCGGATATATCAAAGAGATCAAACCATTATCTATCATAAGTGTTGGCTTTTTATTACTGCAAGCTTTAGTAGGGGCTGCAGCGGTTATTTGGCAACAAAACGATTATGTTTTAGCGCTACATTTTGGTATATCTCTTGTAAGTTTCTCTTCTGTATTCTTAATAACACTTATTGTTTTCTCAATTGATCAAAAGTATGAAGCTGCTGAGGTAATCATTAAAAAGCCATTACGTACATTGACTTGGTTAATGGCGATTATTGTTTATCTTACAATCTACACTGGTGCATTAGTAAGACATACTGATTCTAGTTTAGCTTATGGTGCATGGCCAGTACCTTTTGAGGATATTGTCCCACACAACGTACATGATTGGGTACAGTTCGCACATAGAGGTATGGCATTGGTTACTTTCATGTGGATTATGTTCACATTTATTCATGCCGTGAAAAATTATGCTGATAATCGTACCATCAAATATGGTTACACAGCTGCATTTATTTTAGTTATTTTACAAGTTGTCACTGGTGCATTATCAGTCATTACAAATGTTAATTTGTTTATTGCTTTACTTCATGCTTTATTTATTACTTATTTATTTGGTATGATTGCCTACTTCATTTTATTAATGTTAAGAACAACAAGAAGTTTAAAAAACAAATCATAATTCAAAGCCCAAACATTCATCTTAATGATTGAATGTTTGGGCTTTTTAATTAGTTCGCTTCTTTTTCAATTTCTATTAATAAATCACCTGTTGCAATCGCATCACCACTAGATACAGTGACACGTTTAATTACACCATCAAATGGCGCTTGAACAGTTGTTTCCATTTTCATTGCTTCAGTGATAAGTAGCGCTTGATTTGCCTTTACTTTATCCCCAACTGCTACTTTCACTTCAGTCACAGAGCCAGGCATTTGCGCACCTATATGACTAGGATTAGTTTTATCTGCTTTTGGTTTTACATTTACATTCGCTTTAACATTTTCATCTTTGATATATATACGTCTTGCTTGACCATTCATTGAGAAATAAATGGTTCTTTGACCATTTTCATCTGGTTCACTAATCGTTTCTAACTTAATGATTAATCGTTTACCTGTATCAATTTCTATTTCAACAGTTTCTCCATTTCTCATTCCAAACAAGAATGTAGGTGTATCTAATAATGATAAGTCACCAAATTGCTCTTTCGTTGTAATAAATTGTTTGTATACTTTTGGATATAATACGTAACTAATAATGTCTTGTTCTGTCACTTCAGTGTTTTGTAATGAAACTAATTTCTGTTTTACTTCCTCAAAATCAACAGGTTCTAAATATTCTCCAGGTCTATTTTCTAACGCTGTTTGTCCTTTTAAAATCACTTTTTGAAGTTGTGCATTAAATCCATTTACAGGTTGACCAATTTCACCTTTAAAGAATGAAACGACAGATTCTGGGAAATCTAATTTATGTCCTTGATTAATGACATCCTCTTCGTTCAAATCATTTTGAACCATAAATAGTGCCATATCTCCGACTACTTTCGAAGATGGTGTTACTTTGACAATATCACCAAATAAGAAATTCACACGACGATACATATCTTTAACTTCATCGAAGCGTTCTCCTAAACCAAGGCTTTTAGCTTGTTGACTTAAATTCGAATATTGTCCGCCTGGCATTTCATGTTGGTAAATTTCTGTATTTGGAGATTTGATATCACTTTCAAAATCAACATAATAAGGGCGCACTGTTGACCAGTAATGACTTATTTCTTCTAGCCCATTAATATCTGCTCTCAATTGACGTGGGAAGCCGTTTAAAGCATAGTATAATGAATTGGCACTAGGTTGACTTGTTAAACCACTCATTGATGCTACAGCCGTATCGATGATATCTACACCTGCATTAATCGCTTGCATATACGTTAATAAACCATTGCCACTTGTATCATGAGTATGAAGATGTATCGGCATATCAACTGCTGCACGTAAATGTCCAATAAGTTCATAGGCTGCTTTCGGTTTTAATAAGCCGGCCATATCTTTAATGGCTAAAATATGGAATCCTTCTTTTTCTAATTCTTTTGCTAATTTCACATAGTAGTCCAATGTATATATATTAGATCTTTCAGGATTTAAGATATCTCCTGTATAACAAATAGTACCTTCTGAAATCTTTCCTGCTTCTTGAACTGCTTCGTTCGCCACTTTCATTTGATCTACCCAGTTTAATGAGTCAAAAATTCTGAATACATCAACACCTGCTTCTGCACTTTCTTTCACAAATTTTTGTATAACATTATCTGGATAATTTTTATAACCCACGGCATTTGAAGCACGTAATAACATCTGAAATAGCACATTAGGTATTGCTTGACGCAATCTTTCAAGTCGTTCCCACGGATTTTCTTTTAAGAAGTTATATGCTACATCAAACGTTGCACCGCCCCACATTTCAAGTGAAAAATTATCTTTAAATACTTCTGCTGTTTTAGAAGCAATATTCAACATATCTTTAGTACGTACACGTGTGGCTAATAAAGATTGATGAGCATCTCTAAATGTTGTATCTGTCATTAAAACATCTTCTTGTTCGCGTACCCAATTTGCCACACCTTTAGGGCCTTGTTGATCTAATAACTGTTTCGTACCTGAAAACGTAGCTATTTTCTTTTGTGATACTTTAGGAATAGATGCAGCTTCATAAAGCGGTTTAGGTCGTTGTTCAACATTAGGGAACCCATTAATAGTTACATTACCTATGTATTCTAATGTTTTCGTACCTCTATCTAAAGTTGGTTCTATATTAAATAATTCAGGTGTCTCTTCTATAAATTTAGTTGTATAATCGCCACTTCTAAATTGTTCATTTCTCATCACATTGATTAAAAATGGTATATTCGTTTTCACACCTCGAATACGCATTTCTCTTAATGAACGTTCCATCTTTTCTTCAGCTTGTTTGAATGACATAGCATGTGTCGATAGTTTTACTAATAATGAATCATAATATGGCGAAATCTCTGCACCTTGGAAACCATCGCCAGCATCTAAACGGACTCCAAATCCACCACTAGAACGATATGCAATAATTGTGCCAGAGTCAGGCATAAAATCATTGAGTGGATCTTCAGTAGTAATACGACACTGGATCGCATAACCTAATGTTTGAATATCTTTTTGCTTTGGCATACCTATTTCTTCACTAAATAATTCTGCACCATCAGCAACTAATATTTGCGTTTTAACGATATCAATACCTGTAATCATCTCTGTGATTGTGTGTTCCACTTGTACACGTGGATTGACTTCTATAAAGAAGAATTCATTACCTGATACTAAAAATTCGACTGTTCCTGCGTTTACATATTTGATATGAGACATTAATTGAAGCGCAGCGTCACATATTTTCTTTCTTAAAGTTTCAGGTAATCCGACAGACGGTGCTACTTCGACTACCTTTTGATGACGACGTTGAACAGAACAATCTCTCTCATAAAGATGTACTAGATTACCATAGTCATCGCCTATAACTTGTACTTCAATATGTTTAGGGTTATCAATGTAACGTTCTATATATATTTCACTATTACCAAATGATTTTTCTGCTTCAGATTTAGCACGATGGAATGCATCTTCAAGCTCACTTTCTTCGTGAACGATACGCATACCTTTACCGCCACCACCACTGGTAGCTTTAATCATCAATGGATAACCTGCTTCGTTAGCGAAAGATTGTGCAGCCTCATAGCTTTCTATAGGTCCATCTGTGCCTGGTATAACTGGTAAGTTAGCTTTAAGTGCAGTAGCTCTAGCTTTAACTTTATCTCCAAACATATCCAAATGTTCTAGATGTGGTCCAATAAATTTGATGTCCTCTTCTGCACATCTGCGCGCAAAATGTTCATTTTCACTTAAAAATCCATAACCTGGGTGGATCGCATCTACATTTGCTCTTTTAGCTACATCAATAATGCGTTCAATATTCAAGTAACTTTCAGCTGGTCCTAAATCACTACCAACTAAGTAGGACTCATCAGCTTTATATCTATGTAACGATGATTTATCTTCTTTAGAGTATATGGCTACTGTATTAATATTTAATTCTGCAGCAGCTCTAAAAATTCTGATAGCGATTTCCCCACGATTGGCTACTAATAACTTTTTAATATGTTTCAAAAGTGATCACACCCCTGTTAAATTTTCGGAATTTTCTTACTAATCTGATACTAAGATTTTATCTTATATAGATTGCTTTTTCTATAGTTATTGTATATTAGTCATAATTCTTTAATTTATATGTCACATAAGATAAAAATTCTTATTGTGCAGCTAACTCTAGTTATAAAATTCATATAAAATTATCATAAACAATAACTTTATATTATCATTGCATCAATCATATTTCCAGTTAAATCTTGTATGTTTAATAAATATTTATAATAAAAAAAGCTAATCTCTATAACTTTAGAAAATTCAATATAATGAATTTTCTAAAGCGAGATTAGCTAAATACTTATTGATATCGTCGTTTAATATCGACTTTATGTTGTTTGGCCCTTTTTTCATCCATTTTGATTTGTTTAGCGGTAATGAGCAATAAGCCCATTGCTATACTTAAACTAATCATAGCAGACCCACCAAAACTTATAAATGGTAATGGTACCCCTGTTAATGGGATCGTTGCTGAAATACCACCTAAGTTAACAAATGTTTGACTTCCAATATAACTGGCGATACCAACACAAACTAATTTGTAAAAATATGAGTTTGTTTTATTCGCAAGTTGGAAAGCTCTATAAACAATGAAAAATTCAAGCAAAATGACAAACAAGCCGCCTACTAAACCTAACTCTTCACAGATTACCGCAAAAATAAAGTCAGTATGTGGTTCGGGTAAATAGCCTAATTTCATAATACTATTACCTAAGCCTCGGCCAAATAGACCGCCATTACCTATTGCCATCAGTGAATTCGATATGTGATAACCTGTTCCGGATTCAGCACTAAACGGATTAGTTAATGTACTAAATCTTGCTTCTAGGTAGCTTGGTAATAAGCCTGCAATAAGAACTAATACAGAAATCAAAATCCCTGCAATTGCTACCATAACACCGTATTTCAAAACATTGTGTACACCGATTCCAGCATAAAACATGATTGAAAAGAATATAATTAATATTAATAGTGTTTGTCCTACGTCCTTTTGTAAAAAGACTAATGCGACACAACTAGCAACTAAAATAATAGGTGCTGAAATTAATTTAATTTTATTACGCACTGCCGGCATTTTCTTTTCTATCATAAATGGCAAATATAATATAATAGCAATTTTAAGTAATTCTGATGCTTGTAAGTTCATAAATCCTAAGTTGATCCAACTTTTTGAACCGTTAATATTTTTACCAATGACTAGCGTAATTAATAGTAAAACAAATATACCTATCATCATCCATTTTTGGACATTGGGTTGTTTCAAGATCTTTACATTCATGATAAATGCCATAAAAAAGACAATAGCAAAGCTCATAATGACGTATAGCAACTGTCTTGTGTAGAAATATGTTCCCGATACTTCAGCGCCACCTGTTAAAGTACCTTTTGTAGCAGCAACCATACTGGCACTATAAACCATAACTAGACCAATTAAACATAGGATGACGTATGTGACCAACAATGGATAATCGATAAATTTAGATGTTTTTCCAATATATCGCATTATATTTTTAAAATTTTTCATATACTTGTACATCCAATTCGAATTTTTTGAGAGTTGATTTTAAGAGTCTCGAAATAAATAATCACTAACTCTAAAACCTATCTTTTTTATTATAAACTTCCTATGTATCACAAAACAAATATAAACTTAACGATTATTCAAAAAAGATAAAATGACTGAGAAAATATCAATTATGATACTATCTCAGCCACCATTTATACAATGTGCAAGTTGCGATTTCACATTTCATTTCAACATGAAAGTGTTGTCATAAATGTATTAAGTGAATACTAGTAACATTAATAACACTATATCAACACATCAAATTTATATAAAAATTAAACGTTTGTAAATGCTTCGTGTAGTTTTGAAAGTTCTTTTTCAAGTCTTAACATTAGATTTTTGCCGTCTTCTTTCTCAACTAGCCCGAGTTGTACAGCAAAATCTACTTCTTTTTGAAGACCGAACATTTGTGTATCTAAAACTTCTTCATATAGTGGACAAGAAGGTACTGTTAAATTGTCCATTTGAACTTTAATAAGATGTAATATTCTATCTGCATCTTTGTTCAGTTGGTCATAAGCCGCATTATTTAGTTTCGACTGATTAGCCATGACACGCACTCCCCCTATCATTTCATTAAATATCTTCAATATATAAAATTCTATCTTACTGAATGTTAAAAAGCAAGTATCTTTAAATTAAGTATAACGTATTTTATGATAAAATAATATAAGATAAAAATTTAGGGAGTGGGCAAGATGATTCAAATAAAAGGTGCGGTAAATTTCCCCATCACATTAGATAGTACAACATGGATTTTCGATGATAGAAAGGTTAGCATCGAAGACTTAGAACAAGGAGTGTTCGATGGCACTAAACCAATTCAATTCGAGGATAATCGCGAGTGGAATCGTGCTATCTTAGAAGGTCAAACAAATCCACCAACATTAAATTCTGAAATTAAATACAAAAAGCGTTCTGTACTAGAAGGTTCATTTGTAATTAATATGACACCCTTCTTTAAAACTGCAGAACCACAATCAAATGCAACTGCTATTAAATTATTTAATGATGAAGATTCTATTGAAGTGCCATTAGATTTATTACCATATTTATTCTTCCAATTTGCTAAATATGGTAAACGTCTATATGACGATAACTCTGTGGATGGTTTTGTATATGATACTGAAAAAGGTTATAGCTATGAATTTAAGTATGTAAAATATATTGAGGTGATTTAATTGGTTCCAGTCAAATGTATCATTTGTGATACTACAGTACATATTGATGAAAACACTGTAGAAGCAAAACGACTTAGAAATAATCCTATTCGCACATTTATGTGTGATGATTGTAAAAGTCGTCTAGATACACCTAAACAGCCTCAACCATTTGCAACAAATAATCATAAAAAAGAAAATGACTAATTAACTAGCGTATGATTGTAGCGTCTTTATATAAGAAGTTGTAATCATACGTTTTTTATATGAGCACATAGTTTATTCTAATTAATTTATGATGTACTTGTTTAATATTAAAAAAAGAAAACCACTTGAGAATTGAATACAATCAATAATCAAGTGGTTTGTAAATAGTGAAATAGACGATAATTATTCTTCGTCAGACATCATTTGTTTAACACGTTTAGCTTCTTTTTCACGTACTGATTTGTTTAATAATTTCTTTCTTAAACGAATACTTTCAGGTGTAACCTCTACTAATTCATCATCATTGATAAATTGTAACGCTTCTTCAAGTGTTAGTACTCGAGGACGGTTCATAGTTTGTGTTTGGTCTTTCGTAGCAGAACGTACGTTAGTTTGGTGTTTTGTTTTAGTGATATTAACTGTTAAGTCATTTTCACGGTTATGTTCACCAACAATCATACCTTCATAAACTTCAGTACCTGGCTCCATGAAGTTAACGCCTCTGTCTTCTAAACCTAAAATCGCATACGTACTAGCAGAACCTTGATCCATTGAAATTAATGCACCATTTCTTCTGCCACCGATTTTAGCTTTAATACGAGGTCTGAATTCTTCAAATGTATGGTTGATAATACCATAACCACGTGTCATTGACATAAATTCTGTAGTATAACCAATCATACCACGTGCTGGTACCATAAAGATAAGACGAGTAAGACCATTATCAGTCGTCATCATATCTAACATTTCACCTTTACGTGCACCTAAAGATTCAATAACAGCACCAGAATTTTCTTGAGGTACTTCACATTGAACTCTTTCAAATGGTTCACACATAACGCCATCAATTTCTCTAATGATAACTTGTGGTTTAGATACTTGAAGCTCATAACCTTCACGACGCATATTTTCAATTAAAATTGATAAATGTAATTCACCACGTCCAGCAACTACCCAAGCATCTGGTGAATCTGTTGGTGTAACTTTTAATGATACGTCTGTTTCAAGTTGTTGATCTAAACGTTCTTGAATTTGACGTGCTGTTACAAAATCACCTTCACGTCCTGCAAACGGTGAATTATTAACTCTAAATGTCATTTCAAGTGTTGGTTCATCAATACGTAATACTGGTAACGCATCTTGATGATCATGTGGTGTAACTGTTTCACCTACGTTGATATCTTCCATACCAGAAACCGCAATTAAGTCACCTGCTTGTGCTTCTTCAATTTCTTCACGTTTTAATCCGAAGTAACCAAATATTTTTGTTACACGGAAATTTTTAACGCTACCATCTAATTTGATCAGTGATACATTATCTCCTACACGCATTTTACCTCTGAAAACACGTCCTACACCGATACGTCCAACATAGTCATTATAATCTAATAACGCTACTTGGAATTGTAATGGTTCATCACTATTATCAACTGGTGCTGGTACGTAATCGATAATAGTTTCATATAATGATTGCATGTTTTCATCTTGTTGTTCTGAATTTAAACTTGCAGTTCCATTAACAGCTGAAGCATATACAACAGGGAAATCAAGTTGTTCATCGTTAGCTTCTAATTCGATAAATAAATCTAATACTTCATCAACTACACCTTCTGGTCTTGCAGATGGTTTATCAATTTTATTTACTACTACCACTGGTTTTAAATTTTGTTCTAATGCTTTTTTAAGTACGAAACGTGTTTGAGGCATAGTACCTTCATACGCATCGACAACTAATACAACACCATCAACCATTTTCATGATACGTTCTACTTCGCCACCGAAGTCGGCATGTCCTGGTGTATCTAAGATATTAATTCGTGTACCTTTATAGTCAACCGCAGTATTTTTCGCAAGAATCGTAATACCACGTTCTCTTTCTAAGTCATTAGAGTCCATAGCACGATCGTCAACATGTTCGTTCTCTCTAAAAATTCCTGATTGCTTTAATAATTCATCTACTAACGTCGTTTTACCATGGTCAACGTGCGCAATAATTGCTATATTACGTACATCTTCTCTTATATTCGTCATATTATAAATTTCCTTTCTTAAGTAAACTCCCACTTTTAATTACAACTTTTTTATTATATCATAGATTAGAGAAAAAATAAGTAAAAGGTGGGGTATGGGATGCAACAAAAAAAATCTAAAGGCATTTTCTGGATATTCTCAATTTTAGCTTTAATCTTTTTATTGCTATTTAGCTTTAGTATTGGTGCAGCAAATGTTCCAATGATGATTTTAACATTTATATTACTCGTTGCAACATTTGGCGTCGGTTTCACAGTGAAAAAGAAATATCGCGAAAATGACTGGTTATAGATGATATAACCCAATATCAATAAAATAAAACTTTATTTAAAATCAAGTGTTAGTTGCATTTTATTATAAGATTCATTGATTAAAATGGCTGTCTCATGGTTAGTCAAACGAATATTAATCAACATGATTAAACATTTGAGACATATCCATTTAAAATCTTGGCATCATCGAACCATAACTACTTTCTCCTTTTGTGGGAAGTATTCTTACAAATATGTTTATTTAAATTTTAAATAAAAAGACAAAGCCTGGAACGTAATACGAAGTCCCATGCTTTGTCTTTTATTATATTAATTACCAAAACGTTTTTTATGATGTGTTCTTAAAGTATCTTCATGATCTTTTAAGTATTTCTTCATTATTTCATCGTGTAATGAATGATTGGCCATGACAATAGAATTGGGGTGAGTAATAGATAACGTTTCTCCAAGTAAATTCGTTCCTTTTCCACCGACTTCATTGAGTATCATTAAGCCACCAGCATAATCCCATGGTTGTAGTCTTGGCGTCAGATAGGCATCTAATTGTCCTTTAGCTACACTCACAATTTCCAATGCTGCACTGCCATAAGCTCTTGCACTACGTGCATCATTCACTATTGGTGCAAAAATGGGCCCCATAATAGGTTTAGTTAGCCAATTGGGGTTAATGCCAATAATACTTGTTTTTAAATGCGTGTCATTTAAAGGTTCTAAAGCATGATTATTTTCAAATGCACCTTCCCCTACTTTGGTATGATATAAAATATCTCTCATCACATCGTATACAAAGCCAGCATATGGTTGACCATCGTGGTAAATACCAATTGAAATAGCGAAGTTTTCTTGTTGATGAACAAAGTTTAACGTGCCATCTATCGGATCAACTACCCAAACGATTCCAGACGTATCAATCAAGTCATGACCATGACCCTCTTCACCAATCACTTTATGCTCTGGATAATTTTGATGTATCATATCATAAATATAATCTTCAGTTGCTTTATCTACATTTGTTACTAAGTCATTAGGATTAGATTTAGTTTCAATATTTAATTCATCTTTCATCATCAAGCGTACTTTATTACCCGCTTCTAATACTAACCCTTTTGCAAAATCGTAAAGTGCCATGGTATCATCTCCTATTTATCTCTATTATACATGATTATGGTCTTGATTTTATATTTATAGGCTCCCCTATTTTTAACAATTTATGCATTCTTTTGAAACTGCAATTTAGAATTTTAATGCTTTGTTATGCTACAATAATTTTAATCATTATCCTAGGAGGCAAATCATGACTAAATACACATTTTCACCTCAAAATTTTAAAGCCTTTGATGTGGATGGCCTAGATGCTAGAATGGAAGCACTCAATGAGCATGTTAGACCGCAATTGCATGAATTAGGAGAGTATTTCACTGAATACTTTACAACTCAAACAGGTGAAACATTTTATCCTCACGTGGCAAAACATGCTAGAAGAAGTGTCAATCCACCTAAAGATACGTGGGTTGCATTTGCTCCAAATAAACGCGGCTACAAAATGTTACCTCATTTCCAAATCGGCTTATTTAGAGACCAATTATTTATAATGTTTGGTGTCATGCACGAAGCAAAAGATAAGGCTGAACGAGTTAAAATATTTGATAAACATTTTGATACGTTAAGAAACCTACCGTCAGATTATAGCATTTGTCTTGATCATATGAAGCCTGAAAAGACGCTTATCAAAGACTGTACTGATGTGCAATTACATGAAGCCATTGATCGTGTCAAAAATGTTAAAAAAGGTGAATTCTTCGTAGCTAGATCTATTACACCAGATGACCAAAGGTTAAAAACTGATAAAGCTTTTATTCAATTTGTTAAAGAAACATTTGATCAATTCTTAAAATTCTATTCTGCTTAAGTCAAAAGAGTTTCACGATATTTGAACCTGCGACATTCACTCATGTCCAGGTTTTTTTGTTTTGCAAAATATTTTTAGGTTGACCTAAAAATAACATTAGGTTAATATATCAATATATTTTAAGTTAGAGGTGAGTTTTGTTTATGAATAAGCAATCAGTCGACCAAGAACATCAAAAAAGCTTAGACGAAATTAATAATACGATTGATTTTGACTATAAAAGTAATTCAAGTCAAAAACTATTGGCTTTCTTAGGACCTGGATTATTAGTCGCTGTGGGATATATGGATCCAGGTAACTGGATAACTTCTATGCAAGGTGGCGCACAATTTGGATATACCCTCCTATTTGTAATACTAATTTCTAGTTTAGCTGCAATGTTATTACAAAGTATGACAGTAAGATTGGGAATTGCTACGGGTAAAGATTTAGCTCAAATGACGCGACATTTTTTATCTAAACCCATCGCGATTATTTTCTGGATAATCGCAGAATTAGCTATCATTGCTACAGATATTGCCGAAGTTATTGGTAGTGCAATTTCACTTAATTTACTATTTAATATTCCATTGATAGTTGGCGCTTTAATTACAGTATGTGATGTATTTTTATTATTATTTATTATGAAATTTGGATTTAGAAAAATAGAAGCCATAGTAGGTACACTTATATTTACAGTTTTAGCAATTTTCACCTTTGAAGTTTATATTTCTTCACCTAATATATTGAATTTATTAAATGGCTTTGTACCACATACTGAAATCATTACGAATCAAGGTATCTTATATATTGCTTTAGGTATCGTAGGGGCAACTATTATGCCACACAATCTATATTTACATTCTTCTATTGTTCAATCTCGGAAATATGATAGAAATAACAATGAAGATAAAGCACAAGCCATTAAATATGCAACGATTGACTCCAACATCCAATTATCCGTTGCATTTGTAGTTAATTGCTTGCTATTAACACTGGGGGCAGCACTTTTCTTCGGTACTAACACTGATGAATTAGGTGGATTTTACGATTTATACCACGCTTTAAAAACACAACCATTATTAGGTGCAACATTAGGTGGTGTCATGAGTACCTTATTTGCAGTTGCTTTACTTGCTTCAGGACAAAACTCAACAATTACAGGGACATTAGCAGGTCAGATTGTAATGGAAGGTTTCTTGAGATTACGTTTACCTAATTGGCTCCGTCGTCTCATCACACGTTCTTTAGCTGTTATTCCCGTTATTATATGCTTAATCATCTTTAATGGTAATGCCGCCAAAATTGAACAATTATTAGTATTCTCACAAGTATTTTTAAGTATAGCGTTACCTTTTAGTTTAATACCACTGCAATTAGCAACTAGTAATAAAAAGTTAATGGGACCATTTATTAATAAAACATGGGTTAATATTATTTCATGGTCACTTATCATTATTTTAAGTATCTTGAATGTCTACCTCATTATCCAGACGTTCCAAGAATTGTAAAATCAAAACTTTAATAAAAACCGGTTGAATGCCTTAGCATTTCAACCGGTTTTTGATATATCATGATACTTGTATAAATTTATTAATAGGTATATGGTTTGTCCTTTTGTTGATGTTCTTTTAATTCTTTTTCAGGATCCCACTCATCTTTCTTAGAAATATCCTCTTGATGATTATTTACAGCATGGTCAGTTTTAGGTCTCTGTTGATTAGATTTTGTTAATAGCATAATACCTGCAATGAACCATAAAATCATAGCTATGATATTCGTTGCCATAATACCAACCACTGCTGCAGCAATTAATAAACTGGCTCCCAATTTATGTCTGCCTTTTACTGTTAATGCACCAACAATACCTAAAATAGTAGAAAATGCAAGCACACCCATAGATAAGGCGATCGAAGCAGTAAGCATCTCCATCGACATTTCTTGATTTCCGCCCATCATTTGATTAACCATTTCCTTATTTTGAGATGCACCACTTCCTGATTTCATCGCAAAATAACCTATGATTACAAATAGTAAATATAAACTACTTAAACCATTTGCTATCCATGCTAATATCAATTCAGTTTTTCTTTTCATTACAGTACCTCCTTTAACTCTTACATTAATCATACTAAAAACTATCTTTACATGCTATTCAATATCATAAAAATCTATTTATAACAAAAAATACCAAAAGTGAATGTTAATTATCACTTTTGGTATTGTAATTAATTATTTTTGATTGTCATTTTCGTCAATTTTTTGATGATCTTGTTTCACTTGATCTCTCATATCTTTTTCCGTATCACCAAACATTTGACGACGTTCTTCATAGTTCATTCTTCTTTGACTAACCGCACTCGGTTGATTCTTACGTTTTTCTTTCATACGTTGATTATATGCTTTACGCTTTTCTTTCTTCTTAGCACGAATTTCAGCTTTTTCTCGTTTGCGTTGCGCTTTAAGCTCTTTAGGATCAACTTGAGGTTCTTCATTATATTGATTAGATGACTCTACATCATCTTGCTCATGATATACATCTTGATTATTTGTAGAAGCCTTATCTGAAGATGACTTTTTATTATATTTTGCTTGACGTGATAATATTGTCGGTTCTTCATCGTGCTCATTATCATCTGAACGATATTCACTTTCTACAGCACGTTTAGGGAACTGTTCATATTTATCATCATATGATTCTTGTTCGTTTTGTATTTGATCTGTTGAACCTGTTGTTGTGTCAAATGCTTGTTCTTTACGCTCCATGCTACGACGTGATGGACGTCTACGCTGTTGTGGCTCTTCAACTGGTTCACTTTCAGTTTCATTATGATGCGCATGAGCTTCTTGTTCTGGCATTTCCTCATATGGTTGATAACCATATCCACCATTATAATAGCTCGGTACTGTTTCAACTTTATTCTTTCTAACAAACATCATAATAGCAATGATGAAGAATAAAATTGGAATAATTAATGTTACTACAAGTAATACTAAAGGTATCGTGATGATTGCAGATAACAAGAATAAGAAACCAGATAGAATTCTAATGTTCATAGAAATTAAAGCTAAAAATGAAATCAATAAACAAACGATGAAATACACTATAATAGCCCAAACACCATTTTGTAACCATATCACAAATTGTGTAGTACTTAAGCTATTATTTGCTAATACTTGTTGAATAAGATCATTATTATTTAATGTATTCTCTAAGTTAGCAATAGATGTATCATTACTAAATGACACTAAAGCTATAAACATTGTGACTATTGTCAAAATTAATAAGAATACCCAACTAAGCCACCCTAAAACCTTTTCTGTTAGTCGACTGACTGGACGTTTAATTTGAGTATATTGCTCTCCTGTCATTCGTTACAACTCCTTACTTTACTTATCAAGTTATTATATCGAATATAACAAAAAATAACTACCATTTTCATTTTACTTTAACGACATTTTAAAATTTAAAAAACTTTCGTTATAATCACTTAATGTATCTTGACCTAAATCTTGATATACTTCCAATCTTTGTTGTTCTTTTTTAGTTGGATAAAATCGATGATCGTTTCTAATATCTTTTGGTAACATCTTTCTTGCTTCTTTATTTGGTGTAGCATAACCTACCCATTCAGTATTCTGCTTATTATTTTTTTCATCTAGAAGAAAATTCATAAAGCGATATGCGCCTTCTTTATTTTGTGCCGTTTTAGGTATTACCATATTATCAAACCATAAATTGGATCCTTCTTTTGGAATAACATAATTGTATTTGTCCCCTTCTTGAACTAATGGTGCAGCGACTCCACTCCATACAACTGCAATACTTCCTTCGTTTTGTTCAAGCATCATTGTGATTTCATCACCTACAACACCTCTGACTTGTGGCGCTAAATGATGTAAATCAGATTCCGCTTTTTTGATATGTTGTGGATTTTTATCATTCAAACTATATCCTAATTTATTAAGTCCCAAACCTATTATTTCTCGAGCACCATCAACTAATAATACTTCATTTTTATATTTAGATTTATACAAATCTTGCCAACTATTAAAAGACTCATTAGGGTACTTATCTTTATTATATAATATTCCAACTGTTCCAAAGAAATATGGCAATGAATATTGATTATGTCGGTCATATGGCATATTCATATAATCTGAATCTAAATTTTTAATATTAGGTATTTTCTTATGATCTAATGGTTCTAATAAATGTGCACGTTTTAATTTTTGCACTGTATATTCGCTTGGAAAAGCGACATCATAATGTGTGCCTCCATTACGAATTTTAGCTTCCATAGCTTCATTCGAATCAAATGTTTCATAAACCACTTGGATACCTGTTTCTTTTTCAAACTTTTTAATGAGGCTTGGGTCAATATATTCTCCCCAATTATAGACATAAATTTTTTGATTAGTGTCTGTATTTTCTTTCGATTTAAACCATTGACTTATACCTAAACATAAAACACCGACAATAATTGACATCAAAATCAATTGTAAAAATCGTTTCATGTATTGACACCTCGTTTCGGATGCTTTTTACGTTGAACGAGGTGTTGAATTGCATAGTAACCAATAACACCTATCACGATTACACCGAATAAAATTGTTGAAATTGCATTAATTTCCATGCTTATACCTTTTCTAGCCATTGCATAAACTTCTACGGATAATACACTGAATCCATTACCTGTTACGAAGAAACTCACTGTAAAATCATCTAGTGAATAAGTTAATGCCATAAAGAAACCACCGATGATCGCTGGCATAATATTCGGTATAACCACACTACTTAATAATTGCGATTCTGTAGCACCTAAGTCTCTAGCAGCATTCAACATGCTATCATTCATTTCATATAATTGTGGCAATACAACAATAACAACAATTGGAATACAAAATGCGATATGAGATGCTAACACTGTCCAAAATCCAAGGCCTAATCCTGTAAAATGACCAATTGCAGTAAACATAATTAAAAATGATGCACCAATAACAACATCTGAAGATACCATAAGCACATTATTGAGCGTTAATAACGTGACTTTAAACTGTTTATGTCTCAAATGATATATTGCAATCGCACCAAATGTTCCAATCAATGTAGAAATTGCTGCTGCTATTAATGCGACGGCAACAGTATTAAATATGACTGACATTAATTTATCATTTTGGAATAAGGTTTGATAATGTTCTAGTGTGAAATGTTCAAAATTAACCATATTACCTGCTGAATTAAACGAATATACCATTAAAAATAATATAGGTATATATAATACAGCTATTAATATACCTATATATAGCTTGCCATACCATTTCACACGACTCACCCTTTCCTATGATTAGATTTTGATTTTGTCATAATTAAAATAAATGCCATAAAAATGATTAGGAATAACGCTATTGTTGAACCCATACCATAATTTTGAATAGTTAAGAATTGTTCTTCGATAGCTGTACCAATATTGATTACTTTATTACCAGCGATTAAACGCGTAATCATGAATAGTGATAATGCAGGTATAAAGGTCACTTGAACACCAGTCATAACGCCTTCCCTCGTTAGTGGCACAATCACTTTACCAAATGTTGTCAGAGGATTAGCGCCTAAATCACTTGATGCTTGTAGTAAATTATTAGGGATTGCTTTCATACTATTAAAGATTGGTAATATCATAAATGGTATATAGATATAACTTGATACTACTATGAATGCGCCTGCTGTAAATAACATATTAATTGGAGATAGATTAAAGATGTTAAATAATTGATTGATTAATCCATCATGACTTAACAAACCAATAAATGCATATGTTTTTAATAATAAGTTAATCCATGTAGGAATAATCATAATCATCAATAGTAAATTCTGATATTTAGATTGAGCGATATAATAAGCTGCTGGATAACTTATCAATAACGTGACAAGCGTAATAATCACAGCAAATAAGATAGAATCAGCAAACATTTTTAAATAACTCAATGTAAAAATATTTTCATAGTTAGTTAAGCTAAAATGACCTTGATTATCTAAAAAAGAATAATAAACAAGCAATACTACTGGAATAATTATGAATAGTACCATCCAAATCAAGTATGGAATGAGCAATAAACGATTAGTATTACGCATTTTCAACATCCTCATAACTTTCAATTCGTTTATCAAACTCTTCTTCTGTTTCACCTGGTACCATGATGTGAATTGCTTCTGGCTCAAAGTATAAGCCAACTTCACTACCTACTTCAGCTTTACGTGTTGATTGGATAACCCATTCATATCCCTTTCGATCAACCACACAAATTTCGTAATGTACACCTCTAAAGAGCATAGAATCTACTTTTACTTGGAACAAACCTTTATCTGCTTCAATCAATGAAATATCTTCAGGACGAATCACAACTTCTACTTTTTTATTTGCAGGTATCCCCATATCTACACAATCAAAATCTTGACCATAAATATTTACAACATAATCTTCTACCATTCGACCTTCTACAATATTAGATTCTCCAATAAAATCAGCTACGAAACGGTTGACTGGCTCGTCATAAATATCGTTTGGTGTTCCAAATTGTTGAATTTTACCATCTTTCATAACAAAAATATAATCACTTAAAGCTAGTGCTTCTTCTTGATCATGTGTAACAAAAATAAATGTAATTCCTAAACGTGATTGTAATTCTCTTAGTTCATATTGCATTTCAGTTCTTAATTTTAAATCTAAAGCTGAGAGAGACTCATCTAGTAATAGAATTTCTGGTTCATTAACAATGGCTCTAGCGATAGCTACACGCTGTTTTTGACCACCACTCATGCCATTAATATTACGGTCTTCATAACCTGATAGCTTAACAAGTCGAAGTGCTTCTTCTACCTTTGCTTTAATAGCGTTTTTACTCATTTTCTTTAATTTCAAACCGTAGGCGATGTTCTCGAACACATTAAGATGAGGAAACAAGGCATAATCTTGGAAAACGGTATTTACTTTACGTTTGTTTGGGGGTAATTTTCCAATTGGCTTATTTTGATAAATCACTTCTCCTTGGTCAGGATACTCAAAGCCGGCAATTAATTTTAAAATGGTTGTTTTACCACAACCTGAAGGTCCTAATAATGTATAAAAATGACCTGATTCTATGTCTATATCAATTTCATTTAATATTTGAACGTCATCATATCCTTTGCTTACGCCTTTAAACGATAATAATGGTGCCAATATTCACAACTCCTTATAAATATGATGCTGTTGCAACAATTAATATTTTCACTTCCTGCTTTCCTTCATTAAAAAGACGATGATCATCATTTGCTTTAAAGTAAAACACATCTTCTTTACTGGCATGATAACAAACATTACCCAATTGCAATGTCACTTGTCCTTGTAAACAATAAACGAATGTATCCGATTCTGAAGGGTTAAATGTTTTATACGATGCACCTGGTTTCAATGTTAAAAGTAGTGGTTCCATCTCAAATTCATTAGATTTAGTAACTAGCCAATTTAGAATATAGCCTCTATCGTATTCATCATAGATGACTTGCTCTTCTTTTTTATAAATGACTTTTTGTTGTTCTGTTTCTTTAAAGAAATCACTAGCCGATGTTCCTAGAACCTCTAAGATATTTAGAAATGTTTCCATACTAGGCGATGCATTTTGACTTTCAATCTGGGATATGTATCCTTTAGATAGATCTGTTCTTTCTGCCAATTCCTCTTGTGTTAAATTTTTAATTTTTCTCAGATTTTTTAATTTATATCCTATTTCCATAATGAAACCACCTAAAAAGAGCTATATTAAGTTTACTTTTATCAAACATTTTGTTTAACGCTTAATAAAAATACCAAAATATAGCTCTACAATCAATACTTTTTATTGTTTTAAGACAAACATTTTATATTCATAACATTTTGCTTTTTGTTTAGTCAGTTTTACTTAAGATTTTGCAGAAAAAACTTGTTGATCAGGGTTCTTATTTACCTCTTGGACTACCTTATAGCTATTATAACCACTACTTTTTTCAAATTCTTTAAAAAGTTGCTTCTCTTCAGCTTTACCAGGCACAATTTGTTTGAAATTTTGATAAGCTTTTTTAACTGCTTCACCTTTAACTGATGATTCATAATAGTTCTCAATTTTATTAAAGAAATGAATGACATCCATCATTTCGTCATTTGTCCAATCTAAATCTAATGGGTATTGATATTCCAAGTTGATTCACTCCTATAGTTTAATTAGATTACAGAATTAGTGTATCTGAGATGATTTAAACTGACAAATCGTTTATCAATGATAAGCCCATATAGACTAATATTCATAAGTGAGTATCATTAACTTTATTGTAATAAAACAACAAAAAAACTGGCAACAAGTACTGTTGCCAGTTTAATTTAACGTCATGTTAAATTACATAGTATGGATTGGGTAGCCAATTGCTTTTTCAGCTGCTTCCATAGACATTTCACCTAAAGTTGGGTGAGCATGTACAGTTAATGCAATATCTTCAGCATTCATACCTGATTCGATTGCTAAACCTAATTCAGAAATAATATCTGAAGCGCCAGTACCTACTACTTGAGCACCAATTAATGTGTCATCTTCTTTAAGTGTAATTAATTTAACGAAACCGTTTGTATCATCTAATGATAATGCACGGCCGTTAGCTGCATAAGGGAATTTAGAAGCTTTAATTGATAAACCTTCTTCTTTCGCTTGAGCTTCAGTATAACCTACTTGAGCTAATTCTGGTTCAGTGAAGCATACTGCAGGCATACCAATGTAATCAACTTCTGCTGCTTGTCCATCAATAGCTTCTGCAGCTACTTTTGCTTCATAGCTTGCTTTATGAGCAAGAGGTAATCCTGGAACGATATCACCAATTGCATAGATATTATTGATTGAAGTACGGCTTTGTTTATCAACTTCGATTAATCCGCGTTCACCAAATTTAAGACCTAATTCTTCTAAGCCTAATTCATCAGTATTTGGACGACGACCTACAGTTACTAATACATAATCCGCTTCGATAGTTTGCTCTTCACCTTTAGCTTCATAAGTAACTTTTACGCCATTTTCAGTTTCTTCAGCTGATTTAGCCATTGCTTCAGTAACGATTTCGATACCTTTTTCTTTCATGCCTTTTTTAACTGGTTGAGTCATTTGTTTCTCAAAGCCACCTAAGATATCTTTAGCACCTTCAAGAATAGTCACTTCAGAACCAAAGTTAGCAAATGCAGTACCAAGTTCTGAACCGATATAACCGCCACCAACTACTACTAATTTACCAGGTACTTCTTGTAAGTTTAATGCACCTGTTGAATCGATAACACGGTTACCAAATTCAAAATTAGGAATTTCAATTGGTCTAGAACCAGTTGCAATAATTGCATTTTTGAAATTGTAAGTTTGAGCACTCTTTTCGTCCATTACGCGTAAGCTATTGTTATCAACAAAGTAAGCTTCGCCTTTAACGATTTCAACTTTATTACCTTTTAATAATCCTTCAACCCCACCAGTTAATTTATTAACAACTGATGATTTGAACTCTTGAACTTTTTCATAGTTTAAAGAAACACTTTCAGCAATTACCCCTAAGTTTTCTGAATGTTGTGCTTCAACAAAACGATGAGATGCGTGTAATAAAGCTTTTGAAGGAATACAACCAACGTTTAAGCAAACGCCACCTAAATTACCTTTCTCAACGATTGTTACTTTTTGTCCAAGTTGCGCTGCACGAATTGCTGCAACATAACCTCCAGGACCTGCTCCGATTACAATAGTATCTGTTTCAATTGGGAAATCTCCAACTACCATCTTTTTACCCCTCCATTAATAATAATTCTGGATTATTTAATAAACGCTTGATGTGATTCATAGCATTTTGTCCAGTTGCACCATCAATTTGTCTGTGGTCAAAGCTTAATGATAATGCAAGAACTGGAGCAGCTACAATTTCTCCATCTTTAACAATCGGTTTTTGAGCGATACGCCCAATTCCTAAGATAGCTACTTCTGGGTGATTAATAACTGGAGTGAACCATTGTCCACCAGCTGAACCGATATTACTGATTGTACATGTTGCACCTTTCATTTCATCAGATGTTAATTTACCGTCACGTGCTTTTACAGCAAGTTCGTTAATTTCATCTGAGATTTGGAAGATTGATTTACGATCTGCATGTTTAACAACAGGCACTAATAAACCTCTGTCTGTATCTGCAGCGATACCAATGTTCCAATAGTGTTTGTGTACAATCTCTCCAGCTTCTTCATTAAATGATGTATTAAGTGCTGGATATTTTTTAAGTGCAGAAACAAGTGCTTTCACTACATATGGTAAGAAAGTAAGTTTTGTACCTTGTTCAGCTGCGATTTCTTTGAATTTCTTACGGTGATCCCATAATTGTTGAACATCAATTTCATCCATTAATGTAACATGTGGTGCTGTGTGTTTAGAATTAACCATTGCTTTGGCAATTGCTTTACGCATAGCTGGGATTTTTTCAGTTGTTTCTAGGAAGTCGCCTTCTGGTACTGATTGAGTTGTTGCTGTAGTTGTAGTCTCTTCAGAAGTACTTGCTGCACTTTCATTAGATGTTGCTTGAGTAGCGCCACCGTTTAAGTGTGCGTCAATATCTTCTTTTGTGATTCGACCATTTTTACCAGAACCAGCAACTGCTTTAATATTCACGCCATTGTCACGTGCATATTTACGTACTGAAGGCATTGCTTTAATTGTTCTATTTTCATCAACTTCAGCATCTTGAGTGTTTGCTGCAGGTTGACTTTCTTGTGATGAAGCACTTTCTTCTTTTGCTGCTTCTTCTTTTGGTTCTTCACTTGATGAATCATCACTGTGATTACCTTTGAATTGCATTTCTTCAGCATCTGGTGCATCAATTTTAACAATAATGTCACCGACAACTGCTACTGTACCCTCATCTACTAATACTTCTTCAACTGTACCACTTACTGGTGAAGGGATTTCTACAACAGATTTGTCATTTTGGACTTCTGCTAAGACATCATCTTCTTCAATTGTATCTCCAGCTTTTACAAACCATTTTACAATTTCACCTTCGTGGATACCTTCCCCGATGTCGGGTAATCTAAATTCAAATGCCACGGTCTTTTTCCTCCTAAGATTTTCTTAATAAAGAAATCACTTTTTAATTTAAACTTTATTTAAAGATTAAAACTCTAAAGTTGCTTTTGCTTTTTCTACAATATCATTTTTGTTTGGTAACCAAACATTTTCAGCTTGAGTAAATGGATATACTGTATCTGCTGCTGCTACACGTGCAATAGGTGCTTCTAATGAAAGAATTGTACGTTCAGCTAATTCAGCTGCAACTTGTGCACCAACACCTGCTTGACGTTGAGCTTCTTGAACGACTACAGCTCTGTTCGTTTTTTCAACTGAAGCAACTAATGTATCGATATCAATTGGTTGAACTGTACGTAAATCAATCACTTCAACTGAATAACCTTCTTTTTCTAATTCTTCAGCTGCTTTTAATGATTCTTGTACCATTGCACCGTATGCGATTAAAGTAATGTCATTACCCTCTTTTTTCACATTAGCTTTTCCAATATCAATTGTGTATTCTTCTTCAGGAACTTCTTCTCTGAATGAACGATATAATTTCATATGCTCTAAATATACAACTGGATCATTACTTCTAATTGAAGAAATTAATAATCCTTTAGCATCATATGGGCCTGATGGGATAACCACTTTCAAACCAGGAGATTGAGCTAAAATACCTTCTAAATTATCTGCGTGCAATTCTGGTGTATGCACACCGCCACCAAATGGGCTACGAATAGTTACAGGTGCAGTTTTAGAACCACCTGAACGGAAACGAGTACGTGCAATTTGTCCAGCTACTGAGTCAAATACTTCAAATACGAATCCTAAGAATTGGATTTCCATTACAGGACGGAAACCTTCAACAGCTAAACCTAAAGCTAAGCCACCAATTCCTGATTCTGCAAGTGGTGTATCGAATACACGATCTTCACCAAATTCTTTTTGTAAACCTTCAGTAACACGGAATACACCGCCGTTAACACCAACGTCTTCACCGAAAACTAAAACGTCTTCGTCATTTTTAAGTTCAGTTTTAAGCGCATCATTAATCGCTTGAACCATTGTCATTTGTGCCATGGCTTACTTCGACTCCTTCTCTTTGTAAATTTCATATTGTTCTGCTAAATTTTGAGGCATTTCTTCATACATAATTTCCATTAGAGAAGTAACAGTTTGTTTTTCTGTTTTGTCGGCCTCTTTAATAGCTGCTTTGATGTCTGATTTAGCACGTTCAATAACTTCATTTTCTTTGTCTTCGTTCCAAAGACCTTTATTTTCTAAGAATTTTCTGAAACGAACTAATGGATCTTTTTTCTCCCATTCTGCGTCTTCATCTGAAGTTCTGTAACGTGTAGGGTCGTCACCAGCCATAGTATGTGGTCCGTAACGATATGTCATTGTTTCGATTAATGTTGGGCCTTCACCTGCAACTGCACGTTCACGAGCTTCTTTAGTAGCTTGATATACTGCTAATGCATCCATACCATCAACTTGGATACCAGGGATACCAACAGCAATTGCTTTTTGAGCTAATGAAGTTGCTGCAGTTTGTTTACTACGTGGTGTTGAAATCGCGTAGTTGTTATTTTGAATAACAAAAATTGCTGGTGCTTTATATGCTGAAGCAAAGTTAATACCTTCATAGAAGTCACCTTGAGATGAACCACCATCACCAGTATAAGTAATTGCAACTGCATTTTTGCCTCGTTTTTTAAGACCAAACGCAACACCTGCTGTTTGAACATACTGTGCACCGATAATGATTTGTGGACTCAGTGCATTCACACCCTCAGGGAATTGGTTACCTTTAAAGTGGCCTCTTGAGAATAAGAATGCTTCAGTTAAAGGTAAACCATGCCAAATAATTTGTGGTACATCACGATAACCAGGAAGAATAAAATCTTCTTTTTCTAACGCATATTGAGATGCTAATTGTGATGCTTCTTGTCCAGCTGTTGGTGCATAGAAACCTAAACGACCTTGTCTATTTAAAGAAATAGAGCGTTGATCAAGAATACGTGTCCATACCATTCTTTCCATTAATTCTACTAATTCTTCATCTGTTAAATCAGGTACTAAGTCTTCATTTACAACGTTGCCATCTACGTCTAAAATTTGAACCATTTCAAATTTCGACTGTGTGTCATTTAGTACTTTTACTGCATCGAATTGGGCTTGTAACTTAGGAGCCATTCAATTCACCATACCTTTCCCATATATAAATAGAAATTCATTTTATCCATAACAATTGTATCACAAATAAATAAGCCTGTTAAACGATTTCATAAAGTTCTGTTTCATAGAAAAAAGATACAGACACAAGAACTGTACTACTACATTCTTCATATCTGTATCAGTCAAGGAATTATTTTAATTGATCTACATCTTGTTTTTCCTTATTTACCTTATTCATCGCTTTTGAATACGCTTTAAACTTCTTGTTCATGTCTTTATATGCTTTGCCTAATTCTTTTGATTTTTCATCTACTTGGTCTTGTGTTGCACCATCTTTATTGATGAAACTAAACAGTGATTTTTCTTTTCCAAGCGCTTTTTTGTAAGCCTTTGCATAATCGCTATGTGATTTATATTTATCTTTAATTGCTTTATCTAATTCTTCAACTTCTTTTTTCTTATCTTTATTATCGATATTATCGATATGTGATTCTGCCTTTTTAAATTCTTTTTCAGAATCGTCTAACGCCTTTTCTTCTTTCTTAAATTCCTTTTCACGTTTTTCTACATTTTCAACAATGTCATCCGCTGCTTTTTCTCTTGTTTGTTGGTCTTTCTCGTTAGCCTTTTTAAATAACTTTTGTTTTTCTTCTTCTAATTTATTAATTTTTTTACTCACATTTGCAACTGGTTTCTCTTTATCAAAAGCATTTTGGACTTGTTCATCATATGTTTTAATTTCTTTTTTATCTGTTGTACATCCAGCTAATAACACTGCCGATGTTGCAACAACCGCTATTGTTTTGTTTAATTTCATTTCTGTATCCTCCTCAAAGTTGTACGCTTGTTATCATAAATAAATCTCTCTCATAAATCAATGAAATTGGATAAGCGTCTGATCTCTGTTTAATTACTAATCATTA